>NZ_JAPVYY010000013.1:0-47225 GCF_041432105.1 Streptococcus sp. 27098_8_148
CCAAAAATAATTGAGAGGCTAGGACTTTTGTCCTAGCCTCTTTACTCTTGTTTCTTAATAAAGATCTAAATAGTTGTCTACTTCCCATTGGGATACGAAGGTCGCATAGCTTGCCCATTCGATTCGTTTGGCTTCAAGGAAGCTGGTGTAAATGTGTTCACCCAAGGCAGCTTTCACCACTTCGTCTTCTGTCAAGGCTTTCAAAGCATTGTGAAGGGTAGAAGGTAAATCTGTGATTCCAGCTGCTCTACGTTCTTCCGGTGTCATCACATAGATATTTTCTTCGATCGGAGCAGGTGCTTCGATTTTATTTTCAATTCCGTGAAGGCCGACTTCAAGCAAGACTGCCAAGGCTACATAAGGATTGGCCATTGGATCTACGGAACGCAATTCCAAACGAGTTCCCATACCACGTGATGCTGGCACACGTACCAATGGGGAACGGTTGCGTCCTGCCCAAGCGATATAAACAGGTGCTTCATATCCAGGAACCAAACGTTTATAAGAGTTGACGGTTGGGTTGGTCACGGCTGTAAAGTTGTAGGCATGCTTGATCAAACCACCCAAGAAGTGATAAGCAGTTTCTGACAATTGCATTCCACGTGGATCTTCTGGATCAAAGAAGGCATTGTTGCCATCTTGGTCAAAGAGAGACATATTACAGTGCATACCTGATCCGGCAATTCCAAATTTAGGTTTAGCCATAAAGGTTGCGTACAAACCGTGTTTACGAGCGATGGTCTTCACAACGAGTTTAAAGATTTGGATCTTATCACAAGCGCGAAGAACTTCGTCATACTTAAAGTCGATTTCATGCTGACCAACGGCTACTTCATGGTGGCTGGCTTCTACTTCAAAGCCCATCTTGGTCAAGACATTTACGATTTCACGACGAGTGTTATCTGCAAGGTCTGTTGGAGCCAAGTCAAAATAGCCACCTTTGTCGTTTACTTCAAGAGTTGGATCTCCATTTTCGTCCAACTTGAAGAGGAAGAATTCTGGTTCTGGACCAAGGTTAAAGGATTTGAATCCAAGTTCTTCCATATGACGAAGGGCCCGTTTCAAGTTGCCACGTGGGTCTCCTGCAAATGGTTCTCCTTCTGTCGTATAGACGTCACAGATCAAGCCAGCTACGCTACCATTTTCATCTCCCCAAGGGAAGACTGTCCATGTATCCAAATCTGGGTAAAGATACATATCTGACTCGTTGATACGGACAAATCCTTCGATAGAAGAACCATCAAACATGGCTTTGTTTGAAAGAACCTTGTCCAGTTGCTCATCGGTAGCTGGAATTTCGACGTTCTTCATGGTTCCCAAAATATCAGAGAACATCAAGCGAATAAAAGTAACATTTTTTTCTTTTACTTCACGGCGAATATCTGCAGCAGTAATTGACATTTTTGTCTCCTTAAAATAGATTACAAGCTTATGAAATGATCAACGAAATTGACCATATGGCGATGGGGAAGATGTGAAGCGACTTTGCTGAAGAATGTCACGATGAAGAGCCTTACGAATGGCTTCTTGGCTGACCACCTTGGTTTGCTCTTGCTCTTTTTCCGCATATCTCTTCTTGATATCCGCAATATTCAAACCATCTGAAATATAATCTTTGATCTCAAGCAGACGGTCCATATTGTCCAATGAATACATGCGGCGATTGCCTTCTGTTCGATCAGGAGAAATTAACCCTTGATCTTCATAATAACGAATCTGACGAGCTGTCAAGTCGGTCAACTTCATAACACTTCCAATCGGAAAGACTGCCAGCGAGCGTCGTAATTCCTTTTCCTTCATACCATTCCTCTTTCTATTCTATTATATCGAAAAAAAAATCTATGTCAAGATTAAATGTTATATAATCTTACATAGCTTTTTTGTGTTTCTTGAGAAAATCGCGAATGCGATCTACGTCCGAATTGACCAAAATCGCAACGAAAACGCCAATAAAGGTCTCAAATATTCGGGCAAAAACATATAAGAAGGTTTCTCCGTTAGGAATTGAGAGGGTAATGATCAGCATTGCCGAAACTCCTCCAATAATTCCTGCTTTGTTATTCATAGCGACATTTGTCATAATGGTTAACATGGTCGCTATGGGTACAAAAATAAGAGTCACCCAATACGCCCCATGAAAGAGCGTTTTTAAAAGGAAGAACAATACAGCATAAAAACCTCCGATACTGTTGCCCATGACACGCGAAGCCCCGAAGTGGACACTCTTATCAAAGTCTTCCCTCAAACTAAAAACAGCTGTCAAAGTTCCGATCTGAAGGCCTCGCCAGCCAAATATTCCAAAAATAAGTAGTACAATAAAAACGGCAATCCCTGTTTTAAAGGTTCTCATCCCCAAACGGAATTTGGACCAATCAAATTTGTGTCGTTTAAAGTAATCCATGGTCACCTATCTTTCTATTTCTATTATTCTACCATATTTTCAGAAAGGAGAGAACAGATATCAGTAGAAAGAAAAAAGAGAGTGGGACAGAAATCGGTAATTCGTTAGAATTCGATTTCGTCGTCCCACCTCCGCACAGTTGAGTAGGGATATAAAAGCTAATGAAATCAGCATAGTAGAGCCCACTCAACCACTGCGTCTTGCTAGACAATCCAAAAATAATTGAGAGGCTAGGACTTTTGTCCCAGCCTCTTTCATTTTATTTAGTTTATTTGTCTGTAAGAGCAGCCAATCCTGGAAGTTCTTTACCTTCAAGGAGTTCCATAGAAGCACCACCACCAGTAGAGATCCATGAGAATTTGTCTGCACGGCCAAGGTTGATCGCAGCAGCAGCTGAGTCACCACCACCGATGATTGATTTAACGCCTGGTTGTTTCACGATAGCGTCCATCACACCGATTGTACCAGCTTGGAAGTCAGGGTTTTCAAATACACCCATAGGTCCGTTCCATACAACTGTTTTCGCACCAGTCAATTCTTGGTCGAATTTAGCGATTGATTTAGGACCGATATCAAGACCAAGGAATCCTGGATCTACTGCTTCACCTTCAGTGTCTTTCACTTCAGTGTAGTCAGCAAATGCGTTCGCTTCTTTTGAGTCAACTGGCAAGATCAATTTGCCGTTTGATTTTTCAAGAAGAGCTTTCGCCACATCCAATTTGTCTTCTTCTACAAGTGAGTTACCGATTTCGATACCTTGTGCTTTGTAGAATGTGTAAGTCATCCCACCACCGATAAGAACTTTATCAGCTTTTTCAAGCAAGTTTTCGATAACACCGATCTTGTCTGAAACTTTTGAACCACCAAGGATGGCTACGAATGGACGTTCTGGAGCTTCAACTGCTTCTTTAATGTAAGCAATTTCGTTTTCAAGAAGGAATCCAGCAACAGCTTTTTCAACGTTTGCTGAGATACCAACGTTAGATGCGTGTGCACGGTGAGCTGTACCAAATGCATCGTTTACGAAGATACCATCTCCAAGTGATGCCCAGTATTTACCAAGTTCAGGATCGTTTTTAGATTCTTTCTTGCCGTCAACATCTTCGAAACGAGTGTTTTCAACCAAGAGAACTTGTCCATCTTCAAGAGCGTTAACAGCTGCTTCCAATTCAGCACCACGTGTAACACCTGGGATAAATTGAACTTCTTGACCCAATTTTGCAGCCAAGTCAGCAGCTACAGGAGCAAGTGATTTACCTTCTTTATCTGCTTCTTCTTTAACACGTCCAAGGTGAGAGAAGAGGATTGCACGTCCACCTTGTTCAAGGATGTACTTGATAGTTGGAAGAGCTGCAGTGATACGGTTATCATTAGTGATCACGCCATCTTTTACAGGAACGTTGAAGTCAACACGAACGAGAACTTTTTTCCCTTTCAAGTCAACGTCTTTAACAGTCAATTTTGCCATTAGATATGACTCCTTCTTTTTTTAATACATGATAATTATATCACAAAAGCTGTAAAAGAGGTAGAAAAATCCAATGCTTTTCCCCTCTAATTCACAGGATCCGAACGACACTTCTAGATACAAGATCAAACCTCTCTGGTTTTCACCAGAGAGGTTTTTTTTGAGAGTGACTTTTTAAGTGAACAAAAGAATCTTGTAAAAGAATTACTCTTCTTTCTTCTTACCAGCCAAGAGGAAGCCTCCTAAGGCTGCTAGGAGAACAGCTTCAGCTGCAAAGGAAGCTTCTAGGCTTGCCGTATTTGGTAAGTGTTCCGATTGACCTTCTTTGCTGGCATCTTTTGTTTCTTGCTGAACCGTTGGCTGTAAGTTCACTCCTTGGTGGGCACTTAACAACTGATGGATCTCTTGATCGACCATATCCTTGTGTTCTTCCTCCTGATGATCCGCTTGAGTAGAAGTCGTTGGGGCCAACTGATCCACTTGAGAAGGCTCTGTGGGCTTCAATGGATTAGCTGGATCCGGAGTCACTGGGGCAGCTGGTTGAACAGGCTGATCTGGTTTAGCCGGTTCTTCTGGTTGGATCGGTTGGTCTGGTCCTTCCGTTTTGGCTGGCTTATAGACAATCGCATAGTGGGTAAAGTGAGGAGCTGTAAAGATGACCACATCTCCGACTCTCTCAAAGGCCAAGGATTGAGGAGCTTGACCTTCTGGGAAGAAGAGAACTTGCTCCACTTCTTTATCCTTATCCACAGGGATTTTCACAAGGGATGGATGGTGCGTATCGATGTCTTGACCGCTTGCATCCACGCCTTCAATATCAAAGACGATTCCTTCTCGGCCCTTCAGCTCTTCTTTTTCTGTCTGATTGGCTTCAACTTTTGCGACTTTTAGTCCTTTGACAACGGTTGGCTCTAAGTTGGAGAATTGAACTTCGACTCCAGTCGCAGGGTCTACAAAGACCGCTGGCTTATCTTCTTTCAGGAGCGCAATCAAGGTCTCTAGACCTGTCTTAGCTGTTTCAAGCGCTTCAGGAGTGAGCTCTGAAGAAGCTAGGAGCTCTTTATTTTTCTCCAGGAGTGCCTGCAAAGCCTCTCCAGAAGGGTGATTTGGCTTGCTTGTTAATAGAGCAGTCGCTTCTGTTGTCAGAGCAGAGAGAGCTTCTTTTTCTTTTGTTAGATTGGCTTGACCATCCAAGGCTTTCAAGAGAGCGGTCAATTGGTTCAACTGCTCATTGACTTGATCTTGTGTGCTGGTATCATGCTCTTTCAAGACTTTTTCAGAAGCAGCCATTCCAGCCAGCAAAGCTTCTTTGACTTCAGGAGTCGCAAAAGTAAAGTCTACTTTGGCTTTTGCAGCTTCAGCTTCAGCCA
This sequence comes from Streptococcus sp. 27098_8_148, assembly GCF_041432105.1. Taxonomy (NCBI): domain Bacteria; kingdom Bacillati; phylum Bacillota; class Bacilli; order Lactobacillales; family Streptococcaceae; genus Streptococcus; species Streptococcus sp. 27098_8_148. The sequence continues at coordinate 5,240 of NZ_JAPVYY010000013.1, forward strand.
ATTTTTGCTTAAGGTATTCATCGTTGAGAGCTGGTTTTGGATTCACGAGGACATCAAAGCTTGTGCTAGCTCCTTTGTAATGGATAGTGATGGTTTGACGGCCTTCCTTGCTCGCATCAAATCCAGTTATTTCAACACCTTCATCGGTCAAGGCGTGCGTTTCGGTCGTTTCATCTTCAAAGACGACTGTAAAGCGTCCGCCTTCTTTCTCCAATGCTTCTCCGACGATATATTCCACTTTTGGTTTGTCGGTCAATTCTAGACCAGCAACTGCTTTTTCACCTGCTTCCTCTGCACTGACCACAAAAACAGTGAGAGTCTTATCCAATTTCTGACCAAGGTAAGAAACTTCTAGGTGTTGTTCTCCAAGCTTGCTACTGTCAAATCCATGAATCTCTACACCTGAGTTGGTGAGGTTGACCAGTTGATCTGCTTGGCCATCTTTATAATGAACGCGGAGAGTCGCCCCTTTCAAGGAAAGGGCATCGCCTTCCCGGTAGACCTTCTTGGTCAATCCATCTTCAAATTGAAGTCCCGCAATTTCTTTATCATTCTTTGGAACTTCGATCGCCAAAACATTACTGATATCTTTACCAGGTTCTTGCGCACGATAGTAGAGAAGAGATGGGGTTGATTCAAAAGCGAGCGGTTTAAAGATCAGATTTCCAGCTTGATCGGCTGTCATGGTCGCAATTGGACTGGTCGCTTCTTTATCGGCATAAAGAGTCAGAGTAGTATTAGCCGGAACATCTTTGAAACCGACTTGGACAAAATGATTGCCCAGGTTTTGCGCTGCAGCATGTTTCATCGGGATGTTGACCGTTTCAGTATCTAGACTTTCATACATCTTCCAGTTGTAAATCCGGATGGCTTGCCATGGGGTGCCGTTATCAGCTGTAATGACATGGAGACGCCAGTCTTGAGCCTTGATCGGATGATCAAGTGTAATGTCAGACACATGGGCTTTATTGCCACGAACTTCCTTGGCCAATTTCCACTCACCGGCTTCGTCCTTGTAGTAAAGGTCGAAGTCACGGGTATTCATCTTGCCATCATCGACAGATTCCCCACCAGCACCGGCATGGTCCATGACCCAACGAACAATGGTCCGAGGTTGTGTCAAGCGGATATCGACAGTTCCACTCAATTGAGCAGAAGACCATTTATCTGAAAGACTGGTAATGGTCCCATTTAACATACCTTCAATGCCTTCACTACCATCCGCATCTGGGAAGCTCGAACCGATCACTTTGGCTCCGATAACCACGTTTGGCGCTAGGGCTTTTGGTAGACTGGTATCTGACACGGTCATGCCCCAATCAAAGGCTACAGTTCCCGCATCTGAACGTTGACCATTCTTTCCAACTGCCACAACCTTGAGTTCCTGAGTGGTTCCTTCAGTACTTGCTGAACGGCTAACTTTTGGTAGATAGACGGTTGTCGCAGAAGACCCTGTTAAGAGACGCCAGTTGTCGCCATCTTTTTCATAGACTTCATAATAATCCGCATCTGCTACCCCTTTAAAATTGAGGACTGCTTCTGCTTCTTGCGCATTTTGTAGGCGTTTTGCTCGAACGGATACTTCTGCTGGAGTCGCTGGTTTCTCTTGGTTTGAAGTAATCGACAATTGGCCGAGATTAAATTTGTAGTCTTTAACATCCGTATCATGGTCAAAGAACATCTTCACAGCATAAATGGTCTTGCCAGCCAAACTTCCCAAATCAAAGGTTTGAGTAGACCAATCCGCACTCGGTGTCAATTCTTTCCATTCGTATTCAGAGTAGTCTTCTTTGGTGGCAACAGCTACCCAGGCAGCTGCTCCGATCCCACCTTTATGACTGACGCTCAATTTTGTCGTTTCTGTCACAGGAATCTTGGTCGAATAGAGCATGACATTTTGACTGCTATTGGCTTTTAAATCTCCTTCAAAGGCTAGAGAATTTCCTCCATTGTAGGCTTGATCAAAATCATAACGACCTTTCAATGGCGCACTATCCTCACTATGCTCTACCCACCAACGCCATGTTGGAAGGTAGCCAGAAACAGAACGGTAGTTCCACTCCCCTTCTTTAGAAATCTTGCCATCCACAAACCAGTGTTTTCCGTGTCCAGTATTGAAGGAAGTATTGAAATCTTCACTTGTAATAGGAGTTTTGTCCACTACTAGATTGGACATACCGTACCAAGATTGGTCTGCTGGTTTTCCTTTAGTCGGATCTCCTTGGAAACCTGTCCAGAATAGATCTTCATGGGTATGGTAACCTTCACCAGTCTTTCCTAGACCTGTAATCGTATCTGGCGCATAAAGACCAAGGGATAGACGCAACTTGCCATGTTCATCTAAAATGGCATTCCAGTCTACATTAGTCTTATAAGAGCCACCTTTTTGGAGCTCGAGTCCAGCTAGAACATCGTAAGGATTCCGATGAATCCATTTGGCTGTGCTGATGGAATAATCAACTTCTGATTTGCCCCAGTTAAAGTTGGCAAAGAAGGTATCAACTGGATTTTCCCCATTTTCTGGCTGCATGAAATTGTAGTTGTATTCTCCCAGCGCATTCTCATGGTAACGGCCATATTCATAGGTCATAGCATCATACCAGGAATACTTAATCGGATAGTTCAGACTCTTCGCATATTCCTTGGTATAAAGAAGAAAATCTCTCAATTTTGGACCCAATGGTTCTACAAAATTTCCGGTTGTTTCTTGGTTGATAAAGTAACCATCAAAGCCATAGTACTTGGCAAGTTCGACTAATTTACGCGCGATCGGGAAAGTTTTAGAGCCTTCACTATCTTCTTTCAAGGTTTCTGCAAAATGTTCTTGATCCTTGATACTGCTAGACCAGTTATAAAAGAGTGTTCCATAAATAGGAACCCCATTTCGGTGGGCAGCATCGATCACATCTGCTGATGGAACCAGTCCTTCCCAAAAGACCATGGAATCCAAATATTGCCAGTAATCAAAAGCATAGGCCTTAAACTCTTCCCCGCCGACAGACGCATGATCCTTGGCTTTGGAGTTCATGTTTGACAGCGCTTGGATCTTCGCTTCAGGGTTGGCTTGTTCATTAATTTGTTTCCCTTGAAAGCGGCTCGCAAGTGGAACGCTTGCTCTGTTCATATCGTCATCCACTCGTTTTCCTGGTTCCCACTTCAAGAGATCGTCCCAGGTATCGAACTTAACTTCTTTGGGTCTTAATTGTTTTTCTTCATTGGTTGGTAAATCGGCCACTTTTTCTGCAGCAGCTTTCGGTTTTTCAGTCTCTGAAACAGCTGGAGTATCTGTAGTTGTCGAGCTAGCTTCTGTACTTGTAGGACTAGCCTCCGGAGCGACCGCTTCTGCGACTGGTTTTTCCGTTTCTGCAGCAGGCAAGACCGCATCTGCAGTATAGACGCCAGCTTCTCTCACTAGATGATTGACATCTTCTGTCGCTACTGAAGATGTTTCTAAGGGTTGTTCACTAGTAGAAACTGTCTCATCTGCAGAGACAGCTCCTGTTCCTAAAAATGCTAACCCAATCAATGCGGAGCAAACTCCCACACTGAATTTTCGTATACTAAATCGTTCTTTCTTTTCAAATAGATGACCTTTCATCTTGACCTCCTTGTATGGTTTTTTTCTTTTTCTTGAGCGATTTCCATTGGCTCCTTTCTCTACGAACTGTAATCGCTTTCATTTTATTGTATTAGAAATCTCCAATCAAGAATAGGATACCCTAATCTATTTAGCACTGTCAATCTATTTTGCCAATTCCTATAATATGATGAGAAAGCCCTAAAAAAAGTACAAAAAAAGAGGAGGTTTCCCTCCTCTCATCATACGCATGAATTATTTAGCAATTTTTGCGAAGTATTCAAGAGTACGAACAAGTTGTGCAGTGTAAGACATTTCGTTGTCATACCATGAAACAACTTTAACCAATTGTTTACCGTCAACGTCAATAACTTTAGTTTGAGTTGCGTCAAACAATGATCCGTAAGACATACCTACAACGTCTGAAGAAACGATTGGATCTTCAGTGTAACCGTATGATTCGTTTGAAGCTGCTTTCATAGCTGCGTTCACTTCATCAACAGTAACGTTCTTGTCAAGAACAACTACCAATTCAGTAACTGATCCAGTTGGAACAGGAACACGTTGTGCAGCTCCGTCCAATTTACCGTTCAATTCAGGGATAACCAAACCGATTGCTTTAGCAGCACCAGTTGAGTTAGGAACGATGTTAGCAGCACCAGCGCGTGCACGACGAAGGTCACCTTTACGGTGTGGACCGTCAAGGATCATTTGGTCACCAGTGTAAGCGTGGATAGTAGTCATCAATCCTTCAACAACACCGAAGTTATCTTGAAGAGCTTTAGCCATTGGAGCCAAGCAGTTTGTAGTACATGAAGCACCTGAGATAACTGTTTCAGTACCATCAAGAATATCGTGGTTAGTGTTAAATACGACTGTTTTAACATCTGATCCACCAGGAGCAGTGATAACAACTTTCTTAGCACCACCAGCATGCAAGTGTTTTTCAGCAGCTGCTTTAGTAGCAAAGAAACCAGTTGCTTCAAGAACGATTTCTACACCGTCGTTAGCCCAGTCGATTTGTTCTGGATCACGTTCAGCGGAAACTTTAACGAATTTACCGTTAACTTCGAATCCACCTTCTTTAACTTCCACAGTACCGTCGAAACGACCTTGAGTTGTATCGTATTTCAACAAGTGTGCAAGCATAACTGGATCTGTAAGGTCGTTGATGCGTGTAACTTCAACACCTTCTACGTTTTGGATACGACGGAAAGCAAGACGTCCGATACGACCGAAACCGTTAATACCAACTTTAACTACCATTCGTGATTTCCTCCTTATGAAAATCAAAAAAATTTTTTGTGAAAAGAGTAACTTGACACAGCGCCAAACATCTTTTAACAGTCTCTATTATATACTTTATTGCATTAAAAAGCAACTATTTCCCAACGAAAAGCAAGATTTATCATAGATCACCACCTCTTTTATTAAAGTTTTTCACAAAGTCTTGATCGATAGGAAAAGCGCTATTTTACTTGTACTCACTTTTGGAACAAAGAAAAACTCTTCCCAAAGTGGGAAGAGTTTTTAAGCTTTGGTAAATTAAGCTTCACCTTTAGCTTTTTTAATGATTTCTTCTTGTACTGATTTTGGTACATCTTCGTAGTGGTCAAATACCATCATGAAGGTACCACGTCCTTGAGTTGCAGAACGAAGGACAGTAGCGTAACCGAACATTTCAGCAAGTGGCACATAAGCACGAACGATTTGGCTTGCACCGTGTGCTTCCATACCATCTACACGTCCACGACGAGCAGTTACGTGACCCATAACATCCCCAAGATTTTCTTCAGGAACTGTGATGGTTACAAGCATCATTGGTTCAAGGATAGCTGGTTGTGCAGTCTTAGCAGCTTCTTTAAGTGCAAGAGATGCAGCGATCTTGAAGGCAGTTTCAGATGAGTCGACATCGTGGTATGAACCATCGTAAAGCTTAGCTTTCACGTCAACCATTGGGTAACCAGCAAGAACACCGTTCGCCATAGATTCTTGAAGTCCTTTTTCTACTGCAGGGATGAATTCACGTGGAACCACACCACCGACGATCGCATTTTCGAACTCGAATCCTTTACCTTCTTCGTTTGGAGTAAATTCGATCCAAACATCACCAAACTGACCTTTACCACCAGATTGACGTTTGAAGAATCCACGTGCTTGTGTAGAAGCGCGGAATGTTTCACGGTAAGATACTTGAGGAGCACCAACGTTAGCTTCAACCTTGAATTCACGTTTCATACGGTCAACAAGGACATCCAAGTGCAACTCACCCATACCAGAGATAACTGTTTCACCAGTTTCAGGGTTTGTTTCAACGCGGAATGTTGGATCTTCTTCAGCCAATTTTTGAAGGGCGATACCCATCTTGTCTTGGTCAGCTTTAGATTTAGGCTCAACCATCAATTGGATAACTGGTTCTGGAACTTCGATTGATTCAAGGATGATTTTTGCTTTTTCATCTGTCAATGAGTCACCAGTTGTAGTATCTTTCAAACCAACGGCAGCAGCGATATCTCCAGAGTAAACTGTTTCGATTTCTTTACGAGTGTTGGCGTGCATTTGAAGGATACGTCCGATACGTTCACGTTTACCTTTAGAAGTGTTCAATACGTATGAACCTGAATTCAAGACACCTGAGTAAACACGGAAGAATGTCAAACGACCTACGAATGGGTCAGTCATGATCTTGAAGGCAAGAGCTGCAAATGGCTCTTCATCAGATGCTGGACGTTCTTCTTCTTCGTCTGTATCTGGGTTTACACCCTTGATTGCAGGGATATCAAGTGGGCTTGGAAGGTAGTCAAGGACTGCATCCAACATCAATTGAACCCCTTTGTTCTTGAAGGCAGAACCACAAAGTACTGGGTAGAATTCAACGTTGATTGTAGCTTTACGGATACCAGCTTTCAATTCTTCGTTAGTAATTTCTTCCCCTTCAAGGTATTTCATCATCAAGTCTTCATCAGTTTCAGCAACTGCTTCAACCAATTTTTCACGGTATTCTTGAGCTTGTTCAAGGTATTCAGCTGGAATATCTTCTTCAAGGATATCTGTACCAAGGTCGTTCGTATAGATTTCAGCTTTCATCTTGATCAAGTCAATGATTCCGCGGAAGTCATCTTCAGCACCGATTGGCAATTGAATTGGGTGAGCGTTTGCTTGAAGACGGTCATGAAGTGTGCTTACTGAGTAAAGGAAGTCAGCACCGATTTTATCCATCTTGTTAGCGAATACGATACGTGGAACTCCGTATTCAGTTGCTTGACGCCAAACTGTTTCAGTTTGAGGCTCAACACCTGATTGTGAGTCAAGAACGGTTACAGCACCGTCCAAAACGCGGAGTGAACGTTGAACTTCGATAGTGAAGTCCACGTGTCCTGGTGTGTCGATAATGTTTACACGAGTGTCTTTCCATTGAGCTGTTGTAGCGGCAGATGTGATGGTGATACCACGTTCTTGCTCTTGCTCCATCCAGTCCATTTGTGACGCACCTTCGTGAGTTTCACCGATTTTGTGAATCTTACCAGTGTAGTAAAGGATACGCTCAGTTGTAGTTGTTTTACCAGCATCGACGTGAGCCATGATACCGATATTACGAGTTTTTTCAAGTGAAAATTCGCGTGCCATGAGGTTTGTTTCTCCTATATTTTTTATTTCTATATTCTATTATAACATGATTTAATAAAAACGGATAGGCAGGACCTACCCGTTCTCAGTGTTTTCATGCTAAGTTTTGGTTCCAACTTGTAAGAAGAGTTGAATTGGGTTCAAGAGCTGACGAAGCTTAATTGAACTCGGGCTAAAAGCTCAAGTTAACTGATTTGAACCCGAGCGAGGCCCGGTGCAAAAAAGATAAACTGCTTTGTGTTCATCGAACACTGCATCAGTTTCCTATTTTTGCCTTGGGCCTTTGCCGCTCTTAGTATCATAATTGAACCCGGACTAAAAGCTCGGAAAATAGATAAGCTTTCCTAGAATCTTTGATTCTTCGTCAAGCTTCCTAATTTTCAGTCGCTTTTTTAACGCCCTTAGTATCTTATTCTTACCAGCGGAAGTGTGCGAATGCACGGTTAGCTTCAGCCATACGGTGTGTATCTTCACGTTTCTTAACAGCTGCACCAGTGTTGTTCGCTGCATCCAAGATTTCTTTTGCAAGACGATCAACCATTGTGTGTTCACCACGTTGACGAGCGATTGTTACCAACCAACGAAGTCCAAGTGTTGTACGACGTTCTGGACGAACTTCAACTGGGACTTGGTAGTTAGAACCACCGACACGGCGAGCACGTACTTCAAGTACAGGCATGATGTTTTCCATAGCTGTTTCGAATACTTCAAGAGCATCGTTTCCAGTAGCTTCTTTAATTTGTTCGAAAGCTCCGTAAACGATTGAAGCAGCTGTACCACGTTTACCATCAAGCATAACGCGGTTGATAAGACGAGTAACTAATTGTGAATTGTAAAGCGGATCTGGCAATACATCGCGTTTAGGCGCACGGTTTTTACGACTCATTTTTCTTTATCCCCTTTCCTTATGCTTTTGGTTTTTTAGTACCGTATTTAGAACGGCCTTGTTTACGATCGTTTACACCTGCAGTATCAAGTGCTCCACGGACGATATGGTAACGTACCCCTGGAAGGTCTTTTACACGTCCACCACGAAGAAGAACCACGCTGTGTTCTTGCAAGTTGTGTCCGATACCTGGGATATAAGCAGTTACTTCGATCAAGTTGCTCAAACGTACACGGGCAAATTTACGAAGGGCAGAGTTAGGTTTTTTAGGTGTCATTGTTCCAACACGAGTTGCAACACCACGTTTTTGTGGTGAAGAAACGTTTGTTTGAACTTTTTTATGACTGTTGTAACCAACGTTCAAAGCTGGTGATTTAGATTTTTCTACTTTTGATTTACGCGGTTTGCGAACCAATTGGTTAATTGTAGGCATCTACATTCTCCTGTGAAATTTTTTATTTTTGGTGATGGTACACTTGGTGACAGCTACCATCTGTGTGTACTTTTGCAACATTTGTCAGCACGTCCCTGTACACTCTTGAGAGACCAAAAGTAAAAAGTACCGTCTATTATTATAACATGACGGCACTTTGATTGCAAGATGTTTTTTTATTTTTTAAAGAAGTCGAAAAAGTTCATTATTGACCAGCTTCAGCAGGTTCTTCTGCCCCTGCATTTGCAGCCGGAGCATACTGTTGTTGCTGTTGTGGTTGAACTGTCGCATTGGCTCCAGCTACTCTGGCATTGGCATTAGCATTTGCGTTGGCATTAGCGTCTGTTTGAGTCTGCTGTGTTGCCGCTGTGTCGCTCTCATAGGTCAGTCCATAATAGTTAGCGATGTATTGGATACGGGCCTCAAGCGATTGCTTTTGAGTCGCATCTTTGACTTTCTTCACAGCAGCTTGGGCAGCGTTCACAGAATCTTGACTTGGCGTTGTTTCCATTTGAACGACTGCTTTTTCAGCAGCTTCTGTATTTTTCTTTTCTTCCTTCTTTTCTTTTTCTTCCTTTGTTTCCTTTTTCACTGGAAGGGAACCTGTTTTTTTAGCAGGTTGAATTTCTGTCGTTACCTGGGCAGCCGTATTCTTTTTAACGGTATACAAACCAGCTACCAAAATAAAGGATAGAGACAGAACTGTCACCAAGCGAATCCACAAAGGACTATTATCAAATCGATCTAAAATTCTTTTCACTTTTTGATCCTCCTTTGCTGCTCTTAATCAAAGATATTTCCAACTTCGACGCTCAATTTATTTTCTTTTACATCGATGTTGGTCACGCGCAATAAGGATTTGTGTTCAAAGAATTCCCGGTCAGTTGCAGCATTATCCGCAAAGACAGCTACTCCTGCTAATTCAGAATCGAATTCAGCCAAGAGACTGACCATTCCATTAATCGTTCCGCCACCTTTAAGGAAGTCATCGACAATCAAGACCCGGCTTCCTGCTTTTAGGCTCCGTTTTGAAAGGAACATTTTCTCAATGCGATCCCCACTTGAGCCTGAAACATAGTTGACACTAACGGTTGACCCTTCTGTGATTTTCAAATCACGACGGACAATGACGAATGGAACATTCAAGACATTAGCTACTGCATTGGCTAGTGGAACTCCCTTGGTCGCTACGGTCATGACAGCATCAATCTTCTTATCTCGGAAGGCTTTGGCAATGATGCGTCCGATCCGATTCAAAATCTTCGGATTGCTCAAAAGATCAGACAAGTAAATGTAGCCACCAGGAAGGATACGATCACTTTCAGACAGTTGCTTGCAAAGATCCTCAACGATTTCTTTGGATTCTTGATCTGAGATAGACGGTGTAAAGATCACGCCTCCACCAGCTCCTGTAATGGTCTCAATATTTCCGATTTCCATCTCTTCAAAAGCCCGCTTAATAATCACGATATCTTCTGAGATGGAAGACTTGGCAGACTCATACTTTTCCGCAAACGTATTGAGGCTAGTCAATTCATAGGGATGGTTGATCAAGTAATTAGAAATTACGACCATCCGTTCACTTCTTCTTAATTTCATTTTCTCACCATGTAGTTTTTTCTATCATTATACCATAAGAAGCGAAAAAAACGAACATTCTGATTTACAGAAGGCCGTTTTTTCCTGATTATTTTATTTTTGGCAGAATCATTCCCGTATTTATCTCTGTTTTTACTAGTCGAGATTCGGTTTATAGAAGGAACGATTTTCCATAGCGAAGATTTTATTGGTCATCTCGCCAGGACCAATTAAGCCAAGTGCTGTTGTCATCATCATCATTTCCGCATCCAAATTATCGATCATATGAATAATCTCTGCTTCCATGATTTTTGGACGAACGGGACTACCGTATTCGAGCAAGCCATGGTGACTCAAGATCACATGGCGAAGGACGATCACTTCTTCTTTTTGATCATCAATCTTCAAGTCTTGCAAGACCTTGGTGATTTCTTCATCGATCAGTGCAATGTGGCCGATGAGGTTGCCTCGAACAGTGTATTCTGTATTTTCAGGTCCCGTCAACTCGATCACTTTGGCCAAATCGTGTAACATAATCCCCGCAAAGAGCAAGCTCTTATTCAACTGAGGATAGATATCGCCGATACTATCTGCCAAGCGGACCATGGTCGCCGTATGATAAGCGAGACCTGCTTCAAAGGCATGGTGGTTGGTCTTAGCAGCTGGATAGCTATAAAACTCTTTCTCATATTTTCCATAGAGGGCACGGACAATCCGTTGCCAGACTGGATTTTCAATTTTGAAAATCATGTTTGACAAGTATTCATGTAATTCCTTAGGATCTACTGGTGGTTTTTCCTTGAAGTCCGCTGGATTGTTAGGCTCTCCTGCTTGTGGCAAACGCATGTTCAATTGATTGACTTGCGGAGTATTATTGTAAACTTCTCGACGTCCAGACATATGGACCACGCGCCCAGCCATAAAACTCTCTACATTGTGAGGTTGGGCATCCCATAATTTGCCTTCGATCGTACCGGTCTCATCCTGGAAGACAAAGGCGAGGTAGTTTTTCCCAGCCCGCGTTTGACGCACTTCTGCTGACTTGATCAAATAGAATCCTTCGAACAATTCATCTTTTTTCATTTGGTTAATTTTGACCATCATCTTCTCCATCTTCTATATATACATCTAGTCCCAGCAGGTCCTCATCGCTTTCGATTTGGCGGAGTGTCCGCTCGATGGCACTGGTCCGTCTGGTTAGCAAATCATCAATATTATTGGAAGCATTCTTTAAATGGCGCTGAGTCTTGGCCAGAATCCCTCCAAACTTATGGAATTCTGATTTGACCGATCCCAACACCTTGCTAATGTCATCTGCACTCTTTTGGATGTTGAGCGTTTTAAAGCCAACAGACAAGGAGTTCAAGAGGGCTGATAGCGTACTTGGACCAGCCACTAAAATTTGTTCGTCCCGACGCAAGCGATCGAAGAATTCTGGATTGCGAACCACTTCGGAATAGAGGCCTTCAGTTGGCAAAAAGAGAACTCCGAAATTCGTTGTCGCTGGTGGAAAGAGGTATTTTTGTTGGATATCCTTAGCAAAACGCTTGATACTAGCAAGAAGGGCCTTGCGGTAACGCTCGATCTCCTCTTTCTCTCCTGATTCATAAGCTTCTTCCAGACGATAGTAGTCTTCCAGTGGGAATTTAGAGTCAATCGGCAGATAGACTGGCTCCTCTCCTTGCCCAGGAAGCTTAATGGCATATTCCACGCGCTCACTGGATTGGGGAACGGTGACAAACTCCCGCTCATACTGGGCTGGGGTCAAGATATCTTCAATGATTTGACCCAGCTGCAATTCGCCCATAATCCCACGCGTCTTGGTATTGGAGAGAACTTTATTAAGAGTTCCGACATCCCGCGCCACTGTCTGCATTTCTCCCAACCCTTTGTTGACCGACTCCAATTGTTTTGAAACCGTCTCAAAGGAGGTCTGCAAGCGGTGCTGCAAGGTTTTCTCCAATTTTTCTTCTACCGTTTGGCGCATCTGTTCTAGCCGCACTTCATTGGACTCTTGGATCTGGCGCATACGCTCATCTGTTTTGTCCCGATTTTTAGTAAAGTGCTCGTTCATCTCAGCGCGCAGAGCCGTCGTCTGCTGGTGGATCTCCACTCGCATCTCGGTTAAGCGATCTGTCAGGGCGATCTCTAACTGCTGATTGGCAATCTGGCTGGCTTGTCTTTCTTTTTCAAAACGATAATCCAACTGGTCTGTCAAATGATCCTCATGGTCTTCCAGCATCTCTCGTAAAGCCGGTCTTGTGTCATTTGACCGTTGCAAGAAATAGATGAGGAGGCCCAGATTGAGCAGGCCAATCAGAAGCAGAATGATATTCATATTAACCTCTGTCTTTACTATAAACAATGACAAGATAGCCACGGTCGAGACTCACTTGAATCGGTTGATCTAAAAATTCATTGGAGCCATACATGGCCTTCAAAAAATAATTCTCCGGATGGAGCGGATACTTGGCCCCTGTGATCTCTACGCGACCTTGTCCTACAGGCATAAAACCAACATAGGACTTAGTAGGATCTGGCTGAATCTCGTGGCAGCCAACTGGTCTGTAAATCAGACGATTTTGACCATCGACTAATTGGATCTGCTCCATATAGGGAGCTAGGTCTGGATCGGTCGGCAAAAAGATATTGGACAAAAAGTGATCCAAGCGACCGCCAAAGGCACCATAAACGGTGACAGCAGCATCTGGATAGGCCTCAAAGGCTGCTTTCAAGGCCAATTCCAAATCCGTATCGTTCTTTTCAGGGACGGATTGAACAACTTGCTTGGCTTGGGTTTGGATCTTGCGCAAATCGGTCTCAGAGACGGAATCGAAATCCCCCACAGCTATATCTAAAGGCAGACCTTGTTCCAGTAGCTTCAAACAGCCACCATCAACGCCTACATAAGCGTCATGATCTTTTGGCAAGAGCGTGCTGTCACCTCCTGCCAGTATTGCGATCTTACCCATTTACAGCATCTCGGAGCGTTTGGACGCGCTCATTGACATCTCCATTAAAGACATAAGAGCCTGCTACAAAGACATTGGCCCCAGCTTCTTTGGCTTGGGAAATAGTTTGGCCATCAATTCCTCCATCGACTTCGATATCAAAGTCTAAGCCTTTTTCTTCACGAAGAGCGGCTAATTCGCGCACCTTGTCCATGGTTTCAGGCAAGAAGGCTTGACCACCGAATCCTGGATTAACGGTCATGACCAAGACTTGATCCACCAAGTTCAAGACATGTTTGATACTGTCTACAGGAGTCCCTGGGTTGATCACGACACTAGCCTTCACACCCGCTTGACGAATTTTTTGAAGAGCTCCGTGAATATGGGGAGTAGCTTCTACGTGGATGCTGATGATATCCGCACCTGCACGGGCAAATTCTTCGATATGGTGTTCGGGATTGGTGACCATCAAGTGGCAATCAAAGACCAACTTGCTATGTGGACGCATGCTCTCTACGACACCAGCTCCAAAGCTGATATTGGGCACAAAATGGCCATCCATGACATCGATATGGGCATAGTCAGCTCCTGCTGCTTCTAAGCGTTTCAATTCACTTTCAAAATTGGCATAATCGGCACTCAAAATTGAGGGGGCTAATTTCATTGTTTTCATCGTTGTAGTGTCTCCTATTTTGGCATTTTTTTCGAAACTTTTTTATAGGTTTCGCGACGGTTTTCAATCTCACTTAGAAATTGCAAGTAATCCTCATAACGGAAAAGCGCAATTTCCTCTCTTTCAACGGCTGGTTTCACCGCACAAGCTGGCTCATGCGTGTGGGTACAGGTACGAAATTTACAAGAGTGGCTCACATCGACGATCTCTGGGAAGGCTTGATTTAAGTCTTCACTGGTTGTCACTTCATAATCGAGGGATGAAAAACCAGGCGTATCTGCGATCTTTCCTCCATTTAAATGGTAAAAGCTGACAGCTCGGGTCGTGTGTCGACCGCGCCCCAGACTATCTGAAATCTCACCCGTTTCAAGCTCTAGATCCGGAGCGATTTTATTGAGCAAGGTCGATTTTCCTACACCGGTCTGCCCCATAAAGACCGTGGTTTGATTGGTCAAAAGGGGCAAGAGTTCCTCAATCGACAAGACAAAATCATAGCCAATAGCCTGGTAGATTCCTTGGTAGTAGTGGATGTCTTCCATATCTTCTAATAAGTCCAGTTTTGAAATATAGACAATGGGATGAATCCCCTTATGCTCCAAAAGAACCAGAAAACGGTCTAAAAGATTGGCATTGAAATCAGGTTCCTTAGCTGACATAATCACTACTGCCTGATCAATATTGACAATAGGAGGGCGCACGAGGCTATTTTTTCGAGGCGCAATGCTCAAAATGTAGCCTTCTGAATTCTCTTCAGCAGAGAACTCCACCTGATCCCCCACGTAAGGTGTCTGTCCTTTTTTTCTAAAATTTCCACGAGCCCGTGTCTGGTAAATGTGACCGTCTGACTCCACGTAGTAGAAGCCAGCCAAGGCCTTGACGATTGTTCCTTGCAAATCGCACTCCTTTGAGATTAATACTCCTATTATACCAAAAAATGAGAAATAAGGCTGGATTGCTCAATAAGAAAAATCTGGAACTAGTTTCAGTAAAATTTTTAGGGATAATAAAGATAGGGGTATTGTAACCGCTTCCTAATTTAGGTATAATAAATGTGAAAAACATTCATAAATAAGTTGCTTGTGGGAAGCTCGAAACAAGAAGGCAGAAAGGAAGTGACATCAAGAAGCGCCTTGTTTCAATGATTACTTGCTGTACAAAGAAAGCTGTTTCTTTGTTCTACGTTTTTAGATGGAGGTTCTTTATGAGTCTTTCTTTTCTTTCTAAAGAGAATCCCTTGATTGCCAATATCAAAAAGGGAAAATTTCTGACACCTTGGTTTTTGGCTCCGTTTATTCTGTATTACATCACAGA
Source organism: Streptococcus sp. 27098_8_148 (assembly GCF_041432105.1). Taxonomy (NCBI): domain Bacteria; kingdom Bacillati; phylum Bacillota; class Bacilli; order Lactobacillales; family Streptococcaceae; genus Streptococcus; species Streptococcus sp. 27098_8_148. The sequence continues at coordinate 20,276 of NZ_JAPVYY010000013.1, forward strand.
GTACATGTCCCCTGTTAGCACGGCATCGACCAGTTTCTTTCTCAATAAGCAACACTGGATCCCAGACTGGTGGAACATCCTTGACCTCTGGTCCTTCCTCTATACCATCATCGCCTTCTTCCTTTGGGTTCGCTTGATTGAAAAACGGCCTATTCGAACCATGGGATTTTCCAAAGGAAATGGGCTTTCTGAATTCGCCAAAGGTTGCCTTGTGGGAGGCATCATGATCACAACAGTCTTGATCGTCTTTTTAGTCACTGGAAATGCCACATTCCATCGCATTCAATTTAGTATGCCATTTCTTGTATCTTGGATTTTGGTCTTGATCGGCTATATTTTCCAAACTGCGGCAGAAGAAATTTATATCCGTGGTTGGTTGATTCCAACCATCTCCTACCATACCAATGCCCTTCTAGCTATCCTGATCTCAGCTACTATGTTCTCCTACTTCCATATGAATAACAACGGTGCTTCTTGGTTCTCTACTGTTCATCTCTTCTTCTTTGGAGTCTTTACAGCAGTCTACGCCCTGAAACGCGGGAATATTTGGGGACCTTGTGGCTTCCACTTTGCCTGGAATTTCCTGATGGGAAATGTCTATGGTTTTCATGTCAGTGGCTTTGACAGCGAATCATCCTTGATGTACTTCACAACTTCAAATCACACCTTGATCACTGGTGGTGAATTTGGTCCTGAAGGGGGCATCCCGGGATTAGTGGTCTGCATCTTAGCTCTTTTATGGGCCATCTTTATCCTCAAAGATACCTCCAAGGAGCAAGAGAGCCTATATCCTGCAGCATTGAAATGATCTATTGATAAAAGGAACAGGAGACATCTGTAGGCTTCCCTGTTCCTTTTTTTCCTTGGCATTTTTCCTAAAAAGTGTATAATAGAACTATGCGGAGGTGGTGGAACGGCAGACACGCATGCTTCAGGCGCATGTGCCCCTTCGGGCGTGAGGGTTCAAATCCCTTTCTCCGCATCTTGGAAAGGTGGCCCAGCTCGGTACGGCACCGGACTCGAAATCCGGCAAGTGGATTTCTATTCACGCGCGGGTTCAAATCCCGTCCTTTCCTTCTACAACAGAAAAGACATGAGCTATGAAGCTCATGTCTTTTCTGTTATTTTATTCCCGCATCTAGAAGGCCATCTGCTAGGCGAGCGAAGTCTTCTAAGCTAAGAGCTTCTCCTCGTACAGAAGGTTGCAGGCCTGCAGCTTGGATTCCTGCTTCCAGTTTGGCTTTGATTTCTTCGGTCTTGCCAAAGCGACTGGTCAAGTTGTTCCAAAGTGTTTTGCGGCGGTGGACAAAGCTGGCTTTGCTGACAGAGAAGAAGAAATCTTCGTCCTTGACGGCTACTGCTGGTTCTTCGCGACGGACCATCTTGAGGATGGCAGAGTCGACGTTTGGTGCGGGCACAAAGACGGTGCGGGGCACGATAAAGGCTACCTTAGCGGTCATATAGTATTGGACTGCAATGGATAATGAACCATAAGCCTTGGTGTTGGGCTCAGCTGAGATGCGGTCTGCCACCTCTTTTTGCATCATGACCACAAATTCTTGGAAAGGAATCTTGGATTCGATCAAGTGCATGAGGATTGGAGTTGTGATGTAGTAAGGAAGGTTAGCCACCACCTTGATCGGAAGGCCTGGATTTTTAAACTCTGCGATGTACTGGTTGAGGTCTACCTTGAGGATGTCTTGGTTGACAACCGTGACATTGTCAAAATCCCGCAAGGTATCCGCCAAAATGGGAACCAAGCGGTCATCGATCTCAAAGGCCATGACTTCTGCCGCATTTTCCGCCAAGAACTCAGTAAGTGCTCCAATTCCGGGACCGATTTCGATGACATTGACCTGCTTATCAATCTCAGCCGTATCCACAATCTTTTGAAGGATGTTGGTATCGGTCAAGAAGTTCTGACCGAAGGATTTTTTAAAGGTAAAACCGTGACGCTCCAGCACTGCCTTGGTCACGCTATAATCTGCAATTCTCATTTTTTCTCTTTTCTAATCAGTTTAGGGGTAAAGGATCCCCGCTACTTCCGTCTTAATAACTGGCCATGGCCTCTTCGACTTGTGCTAAACAAATTCCAAACAATTCCAAGCGTTTGATCAATTGCTTGCCATTGCAGTAGCCGATGCGCAAGGCTTCTCCTAGATATTCCCGCCGTTTGCGACTATCGCTTCCCATCAAAAGTCCAAGCCGCATCAAGTCAGTCTTTGTGATATCAAAGAAATTTTCATCTTCGTAAGACCCGACCAGTCCAGCTAGGGCTTTTTCTAAGTCTTCAAAGCTGGCATGCTCCACTCCAAGAGAACGCCCCTTGGTCTTGGATTTGGGCACTGCTTCGCCACGATTTAAAAAGGCATGTTTGGCCTGGGGCACCTCTTGCATAATGATCTTGCGAATGCGCTCGCCATTGTAGTCTGGATCGGTAAAGACAATGACCCCACGCAACTCCTGCAAGGTAGCAATTCGTTCCAAGTCATCTTGATCGATCGCAGAACCTCGCGTTTCATAGGTATCCACCTCATAAAAACGACGGAGATTAGCTGTGTCGTCCTTGCCCTCCACGACAATCACTTCTGGTATTTTTCTTTTCTCAGTCAAGGCCAAATACCTTTCTTGCATTGTCATAGGTTGCCTGAGCCACTTCTTCTGTTGTTAAGCCACGTAGTCCTGCAATGAAGTCTACTACATAACGAGTGTAGGCTGTTTTATTTTCCCGACCACGTTTGGGAACTGGCGCCAGATAAGGGGCATCTGTTTCAACCAAGATCTTGTCTAACGGAAGGCCAGCTGCTGCTTCTTGGACATCTGTGGCTTTCTTAAACGTCACCACTCCAGAAAAGGAGATCATCATTCCCAAATCCATGAAGCGTTTAGCTTCTTCTAAACTTCCTGAGAAAGAATGCATGATCCCACCGCGAGGCCCGACTCCTTCACTCTTGATGATGGCATAAGTATCTTCTAAAGCATCGCGTGTATGCACCACAAAGGGGAGGTCCAAGTCCTTAGACAATTGAATCTGACGACGAAAAACCTTTTCTTGGACATCTTTTGGTGCCGTCATCCAGTGGTAATCCAGACCGATTTCTCCGAGTGCGACGACTTTGGGATGTTTTAGCTGTTCAAGTAAATAGACCTCCACTTCAGGACTATAATCACCTGCCTCAGTGGGGTGCCAACCAAGCGTGAGATAGAGTTCTGGGTGCTGGTCTGCCAAGGCTATTCCTCGCTCAATCGTCGGTTTGTCAAAACCAACGATATTGTGGGCTACAACACCCATTTCCTTGGCCAAGTCGAGCTCTTCTTGTTCTTTACCTGCGAATTCTTCCACATTAAGATGGGTGTGGGTATCAAAAATCTGCATGATCTTCCTTTTCTTCCGAGTTTTTCTTCCTTCTATTATAGCAGAAAGCGCCTCTAAATTCACTTTCGGACAAAACAAAAACCAGTAGTCTCGAGTTTCTACTGGTTTTTAGGTTTTTATCTGAATTACGCAGCCAAAACTTTGCGTCCTTTACGACGACGAGCTGCCAATACGCGACGACCATTTTTAGTTGCCATACGGTGACGGAAACCATGTTTGCGCGCACGACGAAGTTTACTTGGTTGATAAGTACGTTTCACGATGAATACCTCCTCATAGATTTTGTATTCGTTTAGCCGGCTAGTTGTGATCAGTTACTAAACATACTTTACTATTCTATCGGATTCGACTCTATTTGTCAATAGCTATGGCAAAATTGTTGCAAATACAGGTCGGAGAACACCTTTCTACACCTGACGGGTTGCCAAGTAATAGGGTTCCAGAGCCACCAGCGCCTCTTGCAACTGATCCAGGATATCCTCAAGAGAACCATCCTCGACTAGAGAAACATCGTATTTGACAAGGACCTTACGAACCGCCCCTTCTGCTACTGCTTGTAGCAGATCATGGCGATTCTTTTCTGTTCCTTCTACCCTTTGACTCTCTCCATTTTTCTGGACGAAATAATAAACAGGCTGAGTGATGGGAAGGGTGAGAACCTTGTGTTGTTTTTGAAGACTCTCCTCATCTTTTTTTCGCTCGATAAAGCTCACCTCTAAGGAAACTCCAAAATCAGCTGCATCCCCATAAAGTCTCAAGGCAAACATGGGCTCTGCCATCGTCCCTTCTCCTTTTAGATAGGCCCAAAAATGAGGCCGCAAGATCTGAGCCTGGTTCATCCATTGGCTAGTCCGATCTTGCTCCAAGTAGGGGTGGCGCTTCTGAAAGGCTGAGACCAAATCGGTGAATTCCTTACGAGCCGCTTGAGCTAGTGCACGACACTGCTCCATCTCTGAGGCTAGCACGCCTGCCTTTGCTGGGGCCTGGTAGTGGATTCCTTGAAGCTTTAAAAACTCTCGAATCGCTGCAAATGCCATTTGCTTCCTTTCTAAACCTAAAAAAGGAGAGATCGGCTCAATCCCGTCTCTCCCTTATGGGAAATAATAGCTAGATTATCCTTCGATGTCTACCACCACGTAACGGTTTGGTTCTTCCCCTTCAGAGTAGCTAGTGACTCCTTCCATCTTAGAGACGATCCGGTGAATGATTTTCCGTTCACTGTTTGACATCGGATCTGTCTGTTGGGCTTGCCCATCTTCGAGGGCACGTGTTGCCAACTTCTGAGCATAGCTTTGAAGAACTTCTGCCCGGTGTTCTACATAGTCATTAACATTAATGGTAATGTAAAAATTCTTTGAGTAGCGATTATAGAGGTAATTTTGCGCCAAAAGTTGAAGAGCCTTCAAGACTTTTCCGTGGTAACCAATCACGCGCCCAGGCTCATTGGTATCAATTTGCATATTGACCGTACGGCGGTTGTGACTACTTGAGATGGTCGCATCCACATCCATTTCATCGACCACGGTTTGAACATAGGCTGTCACATCATCTACGACTTCTTCGATGTTGTAGTTTTCCTCTACCTCGATACCAAGGTTTGAGAAATCAGATTCGCTTGATTCTTTTGTCGCTGGTTCTTTAACTTTTTCAAGGATATGTTCATGTCCTTTTTCTTCAAGAACGGTGTCTGCTTCTTTGTCATGTTTCAGGATTTCGGTCTTGATTTCTTCAGAGACAACTTCTCCTTCTTCTTCGACCTTTTTGATCGCTGCAACGACGCGTCCGAGATCGACCGTTGCTTCGCTCACCGTCTTAACCGGTTCGTTTTGTGCATTGATCTCATCTGGGACACCTTTGACAGCTTTTTGATTGGCTTTTACAACAGTTGTTTCTGCAATGGGCTCAATCTCTACTTGGGCTGGTTTTTTCCCAAACAAGCCAAGAAAACCTTTCTTTTCACGCGCTACAACCGTAATATGTGCCTTCATACGAGGAATATCTAAATCGTTCAGACCTTTTTGAATCGCTTCTTCAACAGTTGCTCCAGTATATAGGACCATATGTCCACCTCTTTCTTATTTTTTCTTTTTCTGTGCTTTGTTTAGGGCACGGCGTTTTTGTTTTTCCATGTCGCGCGAAGCTTGTTCTTTTGCTTCACGCTCTGCGATAATCTTGAAGGGGTTGTTCAAAAGATAGGTTTGCCCGACTTGGTAAGCATTGGAAGTCACCCAGTATAGTGCGACCCCGCTGGCTGAGAACAAGGCAAAGAAGAAGATCATCACAGGCATCACATACATCATGGTTGTCGCACTACCATTACGCTCTGGCATGGCTTTATTGGTCAACCAACTGCTGAAAAATGTGAAGAGTGCGGCAAGAACCGGCAAGATGTAGGTCGGGTCGATCGCGCCAAGGTCCAACCAGAGGAAGTGACCGACTTTAAGGAATTCGACACGGCTCAGCGCTTGGAACAAGGCCATCAAGACCGGCATCTGGATCAAGAGAGGAAGGAAGGCTGAAGACGTTTTGACGCCTTTTTCCTTGTAAAGGGCCCGCATCTCTTCGGAAAGCTTGGTCCGACTATCAAGATCCTTCCCAGGATACTTAGCTTGCAATTCCTTGAGGAGGGGTTGAATTTCCTGCATTTTGCGGGTTGAATTCATTTGATATTGGAAGAGAGGCAAGAGGACCGTCCGAATGACAATGGTAAAGACAATAATCCCAACACCGATACTGCCACCAAACGACAAGAAGCGGATGGCTTCTGCAAAGAAGTAGACGAAGCGTTCCCAACCACCTGTCGATTCGGCTGTCACTTGAGAGGTCCCACAAGCTGTCAAGACCATTAAGGCCGCTCCTAATAATCCAATTAACTTCAGTTTCTTTTTCACATTATTCCCTTTCTTGGTAGACATGCGCTAATTTTAAGACATGTACGAGATTTTTCTCTACTTGATGGAAGTCGAGCTCCTCCACTCCTTTACGAGCAATGACGACAAAATCATCGGTCGTAAGGCAGGCTTGGTGTTTGATCAAAACATGGCGAATCAAACGTTTGATGCGATTTCTGGTCACAGCATTTCCCAGTTTCTTACTAACAGACAGGCCGACTCGAAAATGCGGTTGGTCTTTGCGCAAGCGGTAAACAACGAATTTCCGATTGGCAACATTTTGACCACTTTTAAAAATAGCATTAAAATCTTTGTCACGTTTGACGCGGTAGCTTTTTTTCAAACCTCCACTCCCTCTATTAAATTTATTCTATTATACCACATTTTCAAAAAAAACCAATCTCCCTTAGGAAATCGGTTGCTACTGGAATACGGATAAAAGCAATGGCAAGGTATAATAGAGATTGAGCAAGATATGGCCTAAAATCGGAGAAAGAAGCGACTTGCTCCGATAATAAAGAGTCCCAAAAATCAAACTCGGTAAGAGATAAATAATAAAAGCTCCTAGCGAAAAAGGATGATGGACAAAATGTAGCCCACTATAGATGAGGGCTGGAAGCCAAATCTCAGCATAGAGTTTCCAGCCTTTGAAGTAGGCATTCACCAAGGCTCCACGAAAAATCAGCTCTTCTGTCACTGGCCGGATGACGACCATTGCGATCACCAGGATAAGCACCCCTGTGGGACTAATTTCCCGTGGAAAGAGACTCAAAACGGCTGCTCGTCCTTGAACAAAACCACTGATGAAGTAGTCCAGCCAGTAAACCAAACAGGCCGCAAAAACGGCTTCTATCAGAGCTTGAAGAGGATTCTTCCCCAGCTTAAACTGCGCTTTTTTAGAAAAACGATAGACCAAAAATCCTGTAAATACTGCATAGAGGCCTTCTAGGCCAAATAAGGTCCAATAATAGCTATTGGCGCTTGCTACACTATTGGAGACATACTGGGCCAAGGGGCGAAATTGAGGCCGAACATAAAAATAAAACAAGAGCAGAAAGAGGGGATACAGCAGTGAGAGCTTTCCTTTGATGAATTTCATAGATACCTTTCCTATAAAGTCTGACAAATCGTATAGTGCATCTTACCATAATCGTGACAAGGTTTCAATGAAAAAGGATGCCTTCCTACTCTCTGAGATAGGCCACATAACCACCTAAGACAGCGACTAAAATCAAGAGACAAAGAAGAGTTTCCAGCCATACGAGAGCTGTCAAGAAAGGTAGTTGCAACAAGCCTTGGGCCATTTTCAAAGAGGTCGCTGTGATAACTGTTGGAAAGGTCAGAGCTGAAAAAGCAGGTTGAAAACCTTCTTTGATCATTCTCGGTAGACGCGTCAACACAAAGAAATAAAAACCTTGTGAGGCAACTACCATGATCAGTAAGAACCAGACAGGAAGGCTCGCTCCACCCACACGAACCAGAGCTGCTAAAAGAAGGGAAAAGGGAGCGCAATAGATGCCTTCTTGGCCCAACAGATGACTGGGCAAGGGGGACTTCTTCAAATCATGATAGATAAGGGGATAAAGAAGAAAGGTCAAACCAAAACCAATCACTAAAGCGAGATAAGCAATCTCTCTTATTCCTACAACTGGATAAGTCAAGGCTGCTACTGCAATGCCCACATAGAGAACGGTCCAACTGGGAGTGGCATTGGCTCTTGGTCGCGCTAGGACATGGGTCTTGGTAAAATAGAGAATCAAGCCCAGATCCAATAGAAAGGCAGACCACCAGACCAACTGTGATAGACCTCCAAAGGCGGGAAAGAGGCGCAAAAGATAGGTGGATAGAATCATCCCTGCCATGGGAAAGGTCGCCATCCCAGATAAAAGAGCTGGTTGTTGGAGTTCTATCTTGGTTTCTTGCCAGCGAATTGCATGATAAACCACAAAGAAAAACCAGAAGAACAAACCTGTCAGACTAAAGGCGTGAGCAAGGAAGGGTAGCGAGTCTGCAAGAAGGTTTCCAGCGCCAACCAGTCCTAACAGACAGCCTGAAAATACTAAGGGGATCTTTTTCATCGGAAGCTCCAATCATGTTGTCGCTTTCAGTATACCATAAAAGAGAAGGAAGCAGGATCAAAAAGAGTGTGGGACAGAAATCGGTAATTCGTTAGAATTCGATTTCGTCGTCCCACCTCCGCACAGTTGAGTAGGGCTGTAAAAGCTGATGAAATCAGCGTAGTAGAGCCCACTCAACCACTGCGTCTTGCTTGACAATCCAAAAATAATTGAGAGGCTAGGACTTTTGTCCCAGCCTCTTCAAATTGTAGATAGAGTCATCTTAGAAACTTTCCGCCGTGAGATAAGTGCTAGAAACATTCTTGTTTCTAGCACTCGGGAGTTTTGGAACCTTAGGTCCAAAACTAAGTCATGGAATTTCCTCGAAGTTCGCTGACGTCCGTACTCACCTAAGGAAAGTTTCAATAGATGTCTAAGTAAGCCTAATAGTTGATATCTCTTTAATTTTTTAAGTATCATTTAGGTTGCATTATGTAAGAAACAGATAGATTACATTCTAAAAGAAGTTGGAGAATACCAACTTCTTTTTATCCATTCTATTAGAAATTAGGCCTGTACGACCATCATATAAAGAAATAAGGATACGAGAAAGACAATACTAACAACAAGGGTCGCTAGCTTGAGTCCACGGTGGGACCGCCAGTAACTTGGTTTTCCTAGGTTACTGGTCGCATCTGTTGAAAGCGATTGTTGTTGGCGAGGCTGCAGGGTGATCAGAACCACAAGAGCGAGGGATAAGATCGAGATCCCGATTGCAAATACCATTTCCATCTTAGGATCCTCCTAACACTCTGAAGAGGGTAAAAATAACTCCCAGCAGAATCACCAAACCAATGATCACATTAAAAGTAACATTGATCTTTTCAGAACGTGTCGTCTTTTCTTTTTCGGCAGGACGGCGTTTGAGAGACTCCATCCGTCCTTCTACTTCTTTGTAAAATAAATCTTTCTTACGATCACTCACTGTGTCCACCTATCCCTTCTTGCAAGCGAGCTTTGAAAACAGCTGGCTCAACGCTACTTGATTGGGCAATTTGTTGTGCGACGGCTTCTCTGTAGTTATCCACAGATTGGTAGATTTCCTGGATACGGGCCACCATATCTGCTTCTTTTCCTTGATCAAAGATATTGGCTTGTGCGAGGAAGTGGCGGTCATGCAGGGTATGGCTAAAGGTAAGGATGACTTGCTGGTGTTCGAAGGCCTTGCGAACAATGCCTTGTACCTCTGCATAGTGGTTGATATCCAGATAAATACTAGAGACCTTAAGCAACTCTTTGATCCGCTCTTGACTGATATTTTGGTACAAGACCACATTTGGGTAGCGGACCATAGACAAGAGGCTCGCAGACATCTCCGTCAAAGCTGCTACACGGAAGGTCACATTTGGCAAGTTCTCTACTAGGTAGGTCAAGGCTTCGATCTGATCCGAATTGGTCAAGACAAAGGCGTCTTTACGGATATCGTCTTTCACCTTGAAATCATACAGGTAGCCAAGGGGACCAAAATAGCTATGCTGATCTTGCGAGGTCAACTGCAAAGCACGATGATAGGTCGCGTTTTGCGGAATCAAGATCTTCTTGGTCCGGATTTCTGGGCTCTTTAGAATCAACTGCATGTTGCCCGGAAGGCTGTCGTGAAGAGGCTCTTGCCACACCAGGACGTCGCGTCCTTTGATGCCTTTATTGCCCAGCTGGAGACTAATGCTAAAGGAGGTAGCCAGCGTATTGTAGACCAAACCATCTAGATCAAAACCACGATACTCTAGATAAAAGACAAAGTAATCTAAGCGATTCTTGAAAATTCGCATGGGTTGATGGTCCAAGGTCAAGATCAAATCCCCTGTTTGGTGATTTTCTGTCAAGCGCTCGGTATCCCCTTCAAAATAAGTAGTCACCAAATACTGTCCCTGATCGCCACAAGTCGTTACGGCAATCTTACGACCGTATTGGTCGTAGTGCTCAATCATGACCACTTGTCCCTTGTCATCTAACCACTCTAAGCGCTCGACGATGCGTTTGTAGGAAGCAGCGTGGTACACAATTCGAGCCTTTTCTTGACCATAGTAGGTCACTTTTCCCGAACTATTATCCCCAGAAACTTCCCAGAAATCAGGAACTGGAACTTCATTAAAGTAGCGTCCCCGCTTCTCTCCTTTTGCTTGTCCTAAGAAATAGATAAATGGAGACTCGACACCGTCTGGTAAGAAACCATTTGGCTCCAAAACAACGGTCGGGTGGTCAAAGCCAGACTCTTTCATAGAGTGGAGCAAGTCTTGGCTTTCACGAGAATAACTATCAAATACGTTCAGCATGTGTCACCTCTTCTATCAATTGTGCCCAAGCTTCTTCTACTCGGCTGGTCAAAAAGTCTTCTGCACGCGCATAAGATGCTTGACGCATGCTGGCTAGATCATCCTTTTTGTATAGCTGGATGATTTTCTCCGCAAAGGCAGAAGCAATCTGGTCGACCACTTGATCTGCTGAAGGCGGAATGAGATAGCCATTTTTACCTTCTGTGACAAAGGTTTGGTTGCCATAAGGAACATCAAAACCGATGATCGGAAGTCCAGAACCAATCGCCTCCATCAAGGTCAACCCAAAGCCTTCGCTGGTCGACGCGGACAGGTAAACTTCATAGTTCTTATAAATTTCTTCCAGATTGGCATGTCCTTTGAGATGGATATAGTCTGCCGCTCCCAATTCATCAATCAGAGAACGCAGCTTGCCTTCTTCTCCACCTTTTCCATAGATGTCAAAAGACAGTTCTGGCAATTCTTTTTTGGCGCGAACCACTGCTCGCACCAACCAGTCAATATGCTTTTCTGTCGCCAAACGTGAGGCAGTAATCATAGAAAATGGGGTGCGATTTTCGTTTTGTGGCAAGCTTGCAAGACTCCCAACCGGAATGGTATAGATGGCCGGCTGATGGTTGGTGTATTTAGCAAACTGCTCAGCCAAGATTTCTTTTTGGCGATCAGTCGCGACAATAAAGAAGTCTACCTTGTCTGCATTGGTAAATTGGTACTCGTAGTAGTTGTTCCACAGGATATACTGATCATCAACATTATTGGCACTGAAGTGCTCGGCGTGAACGACCACACCCAGACGGGCTTTTTGCGCTTCTTCAAAGATAGGCTGACCGATATTAGTTTCCCGATCCAAAATCACCAGATCTTGTTTGGTCAATTGAAGAGTTTGCATGAAGTAGCGGATCAATTCTTGGCGACCAACTAGGTAGCGATCTGGGAAACGATAAATTTCGCGGCCATCTGCCATCTGCATGCTGTAGGCAACCGTCCCGTCTTCATTGTAAAAACGGCGCTCAATCAAGTTGGCTTGATTGTTTTTGGGAATAAAGTACTCAGTACAATAGCGGGTATAGGAGAAATAATCCTTTCTCACCAAAATTCCTCTAGACACGTACTCGCAACGTTCAACATAGGGACTGTTTTCTGCGCGCAGGTAGCAGGTCAAAAAGTTGTCCTGGTCCTCATAAAAGAAGCGCTTGATCTTACCATCGACTTCTTCACGAGTCGGTTTTCCGGCAAATCCTGCTAAGACCTGATCAATGGTATAGGTCGTTGGCGCAATTTTTATATCTGTAAAATGGCTATAGAGCCAGATGATTTCATCATTTTTAAAACCGATATTTTCTGTTAAATGTTGGATATTATCGGCTAGAATCATATCCATAAAGACAAACTTGGCTGGTTGATGGATATTGCGTAACAACTGGGCACGGTAGGCCTGGGCATACTCAACACCACTGCTGGCCCAACCGATTCCAAGGTTGATATTGTATACTGTCATAATGTCCTCTTTTATGGGAAATGCAAGACAATTTCCCCTTTTTTATTGATTTCTACTCGACTCAGTAAGAGATTGCGGACCATTTGTTCTTTGGCCGCCTCTTTCATTCGTTCAAAGGATTGGTAGGCTTCTTGGAAAAATTCTACCAAAGGGTTTTTCTGACTGGTGTACTGACCAGAGAGCGCCATGCGCAATTGTTGCAGATAGTCTACCTGCTCGACCCAGTTTTCATCGATAGCTTTTAGAATGGCCATGCGCTGGAATTGGGCGATCACCTCATCGGTGCCTAGGATCTCATACTTAGCTTCTAACTCACTTTTAGCAATCTCCCATAAGAAATTTTCTTTGGTTTTCTTGCTACGGAAGGTTTGGTGGGCCTTTTCTGGATCCACTTGGTAGCTCACATTGTCTAACATATAGCGATAAAAAGCTACCGGTTCCTTGTATTCTTTTTTATGGGCTACACTTGAAAAGACGGAACGAAGCACTTTTTCAACGATATCATCCAAGCGTCCTTCTTGTTTGATCAAGCGGTCGCGCTCTTCGTAGACGATGGCACGCTGAATGTTCATGCTTTCCGCAAATTCTAACGTCATCCGACGACTGGCCTGACCAGAACTTTCACTAGCATTTTGGGCCCGTTCCACCAAGTTTCTATACTTGCGCTTGGTCAGAGCTTTGGCTGAACCAATCCGCTCATCCACATCATAGTCTTGATAGGTATCCTGGATCCAGTCTGGCCCCCAGTTTTTCATCAAATCGTCTTCCAAAGAGACGAAGAACTTGGTCAAACCGGGATCTCCTTGGCGACCTGAACGTCCCCGAATTTGAAGGTCAATCCGCTGGTTCATCATCCGCTCAGTCCCAACAACCACCAAGCCACCTAACTCAGCGACTCCTGGTCCCAACTTGATATCGGTTCCCCGACCGGCCATTGAGGTCGCAACCGTCACAGCTCCTTTTCGACCTGATTCCTTAATGATCTGGGCCTCTCGAGGAGCATTGTTGGCATTAAGAAGATTGTGTGGAATCCCTTCCCGCAAAAGAAGATTCGAGTAAAGAATCGACATCTCAACGGATCCGGCAAAGACCAGAATCGGATTGCCCTTTTCGTGGATCTTCTTCACATAATCCAAGGAAGCCACGATTTTCTCTGGCAAGGTCTGATAGATTTCATCTGGCAAATCCTTGCGGATCTTCTTGCGATTGGTTGGGATCTTGATCACTGACATGGCATAGGTATCAAGAAACTCTGCCTCAGCGACCTTCCCAGTCCCAGTCATGCCACCCAACTTCCGAAACATCTTAAAGAGGTTTTGGTAAGTAATAGAAGCCATGGCCCGTGTTTCTTGGGTGAGCTTGAGACCCTCTTTGGCTTCAATCGCCTGGTGGAGTCCTCCTTGCAAACGGGTCATTTCCATCAAGCGCCCCGTCGCCTGGTCTAGTAAGACAATCTCCGGTTGCCCTTCGACATTGGGATGGATGACATAATCCTTATCCTTAATAAAGTTTTTATTGGCCTGCAGGGCTAAGCTGATATGGCGGACCAAGTCACGGTATTGGGGATCATAGAGGTTGGGAATGGCTAGAAAGGCTTCTGCTGCATGAGCTCCTTTTCGAGTCAACCAAACTCGTTTCTTTTCTTCATCAAACTTGAAGTCTTCCCCTTCTTTGAAGGTTTGGATCAGGGTATCAATAATCCCATAAAGGTTGGACTGAACCCGAGGAGAACCAGAAATAATCAAGGGAGTCTGAGCACTATCAAGGAGCACCGAATCAATCTCATCAACAATGGCGTAATTGAAGTCTGCCAAAAATTGGCCATCTGCAGAAGCCGTCAAGTTCTCTGTTAAATAGTCAAAGCCCAGACTAGTATTAGTCGTATAAATGACATCTGACCGGTAAATCTCCCGTTTGACTTCTGGATCTAATTCTTCGTCTTCTGATTGTTTCAAGGGAACTCCAACAGTCAAGCCCAAAAAGCGGTAGACCTGTCCCATCTCTTCTGCATCCCGAGTTGCCAGATAGGTATTGGTCGTAATAACCATGACCCCTTTGCCCTCTAAGGCATTGAGATAAACCGGCATAGTTGCCGTCAAGGTCTTTCCTTCACCGGTATTCATTTCAGCGACATTGCCTTGGTGGAGGACAATCCCTCCCATGACTTGCACGTCATAAGGAAACATGCCCAAGACCCGTTTATCAGCTTCCCGCGCAACTGCAAATGCTTCCGGTAAGAGATCATCCAAGGTCTCACCCTCTGCTAGACGTTCCCGAAATTCCACAGTCTTCTCCTGTAGTTGTTGATCCGTCAAGCGGGCCATGTCATCCTTCCAGCTATTGACTTCTTTTAAGATTTTTTTGATGTTTCTTAATTTAACGTAATCCAATGTAATCCTCTTTTTTTGCAGTGATGTTCGTCTATTCGAGAACTTCTGCTCCCTCAGACGATATTGGTTGAATCGTGAAATAGTGGAAGGTAAACTCTTGCAAACCTGCACTGAGCAAGCGTACTTCATAGGCGTATGCTTGATCTGGATAGGTAAACGGCAAGCGACCTTCTGCGGTTACTCGACGGCCAACGACCTCTCCAAAGCGATCTTTGAAGACGATTTCTACCATAACGGTATGAGCCGGAGTCGCTTCCATCGTGATAACCAGTTCATAATCTTGCTCTCTTTTGAGCAGAGGCAGACTAGGAATTTGACGAGTTGCGCCAAAATTTGTCTGCGAATGCCAAGTTTTCAGCACTTGACCAGATGGCATGAGGGGGTTCTGAAACTGAACGCTTCCTTGGGCAGTCGCCTGAATGGTCGACCCCCAAAGATAATCTGCTAGAACAGTATCGCCCCAGTAGATTCGTCTGCTTTCATTTTCTTTTATTTTTATCATTGGTTTCTTCCAAAGTCTCTTTCCATGATTTCTTTGTACTGGGTCACAAACCACTCAATGATCGGACCACTCGCATCGTTGTGTCGACCAGCACGACTAGTGCTGATAATACGAACCGGCAATTCATACAAGGTCTCTAAAATATCTGGATAAGCCTGCTGGTCGTAGTCATCATCTCTCATATAGGCAAGGGCTAAAATCGTATCCTTGAAATCTGCCTGGTTAAACCGGTCCCAGAAGCGTTGATTGAGCTGACCGATCCCTTCTTGCGACACTTGACCAATGATCAACTGCATCATATCCAAGGACGTTCCAAACTCATCTGGGCGTTTAAATTTCAGGTTGGCAGCGACATCTCCCAGGTTGACAATGGGTTTTCCGACCAAGATCGCATGAGGAGAATAAAGAGCCCCATAGTAAAGGGCACCAAAGGTCCCCATGGACAAGCCAGAGAAATTCATATCTTTTGGCTCAAAGCCGAGCAAGTCCAAGTGCTGATCAATAAAAGCAGTGATTTGACTTTCCAATTCTTCTGAGCCCATATAGAAGGATCCACCTTCCAGTCTTGGGTCAGAAAAGAGAATAAAGGGACTCCCCATCGCACGCATCATCCCAAACCCTTCAAATCCTTCAGCCGGACGATACCCAGAAAAGTAAATGTTTAAAGGTGGCTTCAGATCGCCAGGATGGAAATAAGCAAAAATTTCTTGGCGTTTGTGGTCCCGTAGCGTCTTAGCTCCTACGGTCATCTCTCCTAAAGGACCATGTGACAAACGCTTATGTAAGGCTCCGATCGTAAGCGTCCCTTCTCCTTTTGCTTCCAGCGAAAAGGCTAAGTAATAAGGTTCTGCTCCGTCCAATTCTAGTGGTTGCTCCATCTCTTCTTCTGAAAAGACTGCATCTTTGACCCACTCTCCCAGAGCACCAAAGCGGTAAAATTGAATCCGCAATTGCAGCTGACAGCTTGGATCTTTTTCATATTCCAACCAAAAATTGATGGGACGACTCGCATCATACACGTAGTTGTAGACCCACTGAGCAATCGGTGTAAACTCTTCACCGTATGATCCATCTAGCTTCAGAAAATGTTGCCCCAGCACCGTTTGCTGGCCAGCAAAATCCGGTCTCACTAGCAGGTCACGAACCGTAAAGGCATCTCCATATTGATTGTCGTATAAAAAGCGCTCTAAGACATAGAGAAATTGATGCTTATTTGAGAAATCCCAGGGTCTTGCTTGCTTGAGTCTTAAGAGGTGGGCCAATTCGTCAGAAGGCGCCTCTAGTTCATGGCTTTGATCATAAAAAACAGTATAAGGCTGGAAATAAGCCAGGTCTTCTCCTAAAGCTAATAAATCTTCTGGCTTTTCCAGAATCAAGGCTTTGAATTTGGAGATTTCCTCTTCTTCCATATACTCTTTGAGCGATGGAAGAGTGGTAGCTTGAAAAAAGTGCCAGCCTAGTCCAGCAGGAAGCTCCACTTGATCCTGCCAACTGCTTGAGCCGATTTGGAGAATATGGGGTATTTGTTGTTTTTTATCCATGACGTTCTTTCATCCATCCTTCCCATTTCTCGATCAAGCGTTGACCGGTGTATTCTTGAATTTTTTCGATCGAGTAGACCAAGGCTTCGTTCCAAGGCTTCAATTCCAATAAAAAGTGAGTAATCGCCTTTTCTAATTCCTTGTCTCCCTTTGATAAGACATAACCATTTTTCAAATGATCGACATATTCTGTCTGGACGCGGTTGACCTGTGGAATCCCAGCAGAGATCCCTGCAATCTGCGTATAGAGGTTGGGTTCCTCGCTTAAATCTACGATCAAGCGTGTTTTTTCCAACTCTTGAATAATGTCATTTTCATTTGAAAAATTCTTAACTACAAAGCGATAGTCCGGTGCATCTTGTACGGACTCTTCATCGATGATCTGGTTTTCCCCAAGCCCTTCTATTTGGGCTGGTGATTGAACCAGATGCAAATCCTGCTCGCTAGCGATCAATTCCTCGAGTTGCCCTTCTAATTCCTTAACACGCTCCGGCGAGCCATTGTAAAATGCAAAAACAACTTCAAATAAAGGATGTTGCACCAACACTTCCAGAACCTTCTTGAGCTGGCTCTTACTTGGAAGCTCGGCTTCGTTGACATAAAAGTAAATCTTTGATTCCTTACGTTCCTGACTAGATCCCAAACGGAGGCGGGAATCAAAAGAGGTAATCCGGTGTGTCTTTTGAGCCAAGCTAGGAGAAAAGACTCCAATCGCTTCTTTGGTTTTTTCACTATCTGTGATCAAGAGCTGGGCATCAATCATATCAAAATAGAGGGCAAAGTTTTCGGCAGACAAGGGCTGACGATCCCCATAGAAAGACAAGACTTTCTTGACGCTACTTGCCGTATCTTGTAAAAAGGCCAAATTTGCTGGATGAGCTGCCAAAACCAACTGATCTCGTCCTGGAACCAAGGTTGCTAGCTGCTCTTTCATTTTTTCAGCGACAACGTCTCCCATATTGGCATAGCTTTCTTTTTTGAAGGCATGAAAGAAAGCTTCATTGACCATGACGGAGTGGTTCTCTTCGATCAGCATCTCTCTCAAAACCCATTGCCCATCAAAACTCAGATACTCTTGGAAATAGGGTTTTCCCTCATTGTAGTAGATTCTACTAGAGATAAAGCCACGATCATCTAAGTACTCGATGTAGCTGATCTCGTCATTCTTATAACGGGTCAAAGAGAGAAGGTTTCCATCCACTCCCATATCAAGTTTCGCTAGGTGGTGGCCCTTTCGAAATGCCATCACCAAAAAGGGAGTATAGGAAAAAGTGGTCTCACTCGGCCATTCGATGTCCTGAAGCTGAACTGGGCGCATAGCCAAATCAGACGGAACCTGTTGGATCTTATCAAAAATCGAAAGCACATCTGTCTCTAACAAATCTTGGCGGTGCAAAAAATAGCGCAGTTGTGGACTATATTGAGGCAACAATAAGATCCGATCCATTTCTGCTTCTTGAAAAATACGAACTTGATTAATGGTATCGTCAAATTCAATGGACTCTCGCATCCAGTACCAAGGGGTAGCTGTTTGCTGCCAGATGCGGTCCGTTCCATACCAGGCTGGTACAAAATAATACATGGTTACTCCTAGAATATTCTTGTATAACGTTGATTCACACGAAGGGCACGAATTTCTTCTCGGATATTGTAAATCATCCCGACAAACATGAGGAAGGTTCCTGGAATCATGGTCAAGCGCAAGAGATCCTTATCCCATAACAGGAGAGAAAAAGGAAGCGCCGTGAAGAGGATCAGATACAAGGTCCCAAAAACCGTCAAGCGTAGCACAATTTTATTGATATAGCGACGTGTATCTGCTCCAGGATAGACATGATCGATATACTCGGAAGCCTTCATCATCTTATCTGCAATTTCTTCTCCGTTTACATTGACAAAGGCAAAAGCAAAAGAGAGAAGGGCGATCATCAGAATGTAAAGAAGGATCCAAATCGGATCTCCCATCACCAAGTGTTTGGCTAAACGAGCAGCCCACTTGGCATTGGAATCCATAGACAAGATCAAGAGCATGGCATACTGAGGAATGGACACCAAGGTCATGGCGTACATAAAGGGCATCCCTCCTGCTGGGTTGAGCTTGATATCCAAAAAAGTATAACTTTTCAAGTTGTTGTGGATCCCTAATTTATTGACAGGAATCTGGTACTTGGAATATTCCACCAAGACTGCCACATAGACAAAAATCAAGATAAAAATCACGCCCAGAACATAAGCGATCTCTGGGATATTATTGACACTTGAAAGGGTCTGCATCACATCTTCTGGCAGGTACATAACCATCCCAGCCATCATGATCACAACAGAACTTCCAAGGCCCAAAGCGGCATTTAGATCGGAGAGCCAAACTAAAAAGAAGGCTCCGGCTACCATAATCATGGTATTGACCGCAATGACAAGTCCGGGGTTCAACCCTGTCTTCAAGGGGAGATACATGGCCACTGCCAAAGACTGGACGATGGCGAGCGCCAAGGTCACGTACATCTTTCGCCGCTCCACTATCTCCGTGCTGGTTTTTTCGAGGTTAAAGCGTTTTGAAACGGTAAACATCCGCCACAAAATCATGGAAGACATCCATGGGGATAGACCGATCGAAAAGATCGACATCCCGCGGAGATTTCCCCCCATCACAGCGCTTGAGAGCTGCAAGCCCGTTGTCGTTCCCTCATTGAGTCTCAAGGCCTTTGATAAGTCAACAAAAGGCAGGGAAATTTTACTTCCCAAAACATAAATAAAGACGAAAAATATCGTCCAACAAAATCTCTTTCCTACTTCAGATCGTTTTAACATTTCTTTTAAACTTTCTCTTACTCATTTTGACTCTTCCACCAGGGAAACAGCCTTTAAATATGTGCCTTTAGAGCATTTTATCTCAACTTATTTTACCATAATTTGCGACTTTTCCAAACTCATTTGTCACTAATATTTGATAATATTTCAAATTCCCCATTTGGTACCGTATTCAACAAAAAATCCTTCAGATGTTTATCTGAAGAATCTGGTTTACTTGGACATTATTCTCCTAAAGCCATGATGGTATCGACGAATAATTTCTTTGTAAAATAGCCATTGCGGATCAAATAAGAAGTATAGTGAGCCTTTTGGACCATTTGGGCATACGCTTCTTCTGTGCAGTCTTGAACCAGACGATTAGCTTCTTCAAGACTGGATGCTACAAAGCCAAGCCCTTTTTCTCGAATATAGTCTGCATTTGACAAATAGTCTGGCACGACTACCGGAAGACCTGCGGATAAGTAAGTCGATAATTTGTAGGAAATATTTTCTTTGTAGTAATCTCGCTCATCCTCGGGGTTCTCTGAATTTCCCCAGACCAGCCCAAACCCCCCCTTAGAAAGCTCCAAAAGCAACTCTTGCTTAGTTCGCCACCCTTCAATATGGACCTTGGAATAATCAACTCCTTCAACTGGTTCGGTATAAACATGAAGGGGTGTATCATATTTCCAGTCGATGATATGTGGGAAACGTGAAGGATTTCCTGAGAAGATCAGTTTTTTCTCAAATTGCGGAGTATAGAGGTCCAAACTATGGGTCAAATCCCACAACTTTTGGACCACATATTTTTTCACTGTGAGTCCTTCTGATACTAGACGATGGTACATTTGCTCTGACGGAACAACGACCAGATCACTCTGATTGTACATGTCGATATAGTTGGGCATTAGGTAATAATTGCTCTCAAACATGAGTGGTGGAACATCATGGATAAACATGACCAGCTTGGTTTGAAGGAGTTTTAACTTATCAACCAAACGGCGGTCCCACTCAATTCCATTCCAAGAAGGAGATTGAACGAAGACAATATCCCCAAAAGCAACGCCTGCTAAAATCCCATCCATTCGCGAGTTCAATTCGCTAGCTGGTTCATTGCTATGATCATAAAAGTAGATCCCTAATTCATTAACCCCAAGTTCACGAACGACATTCATAATATCGTTTTGTGCCATCAGGGCAACACTTTTCGAAGATTGCCCAAATAGATTTGTAAAATGGATTTTCATCTCTTTCCTCTGACTCTTCTTTTTTAATCCCATATTTTCTGAAGATATGAAGGCAAACAGAGCTTTTCACAAAGTAACCTTTTTCATATCCCTCAACGAAAACTTCCTCATTCATTATAACATATTTCCCAACTTCTTAGACATTCTAGATCAATAAAAGACCGGTTCATTCCGGTCTTTTAAGGTTTTATTTGCCATCTTTTTTCCGAATTCCTAAAAGGGCTAATCCAGACAGAAGAATGGAAGCTCCTGTAGCAAGAATATTAGATGAAGGATGGGCACCTGTCTCTGGAAGAGCAGGTCCTGAAGAACGTGTCGCACTTAGCGAGCTTGCATCTGATGGAGATTCTGAGTAAGAGGTGTCTAACGAAGACACGACAGACTCCGAAGAACTTGTCACAGCAGAGAAACTTGACGCATAAGACACACTGATCCATTCAGAAATTTCCTGCGATAAGGATTGACTCTCTGTTGATGATGCGCTTATAGAATCTGAAACACTCGTCAAAGGAAATTCAGATACTGGCATGGACGTTGAAGCCGATTCGCTTGCTGAAAGGAGCGAAGTTGATTGGCTATAGGAGTCTGATTTTGAAACAGATGTTGATGCTAGAGATTCTGAATGGGATGTCCATTGTGAAGCAGATAGACTCTCAGAAACGGATCGAGAGAACGATCCAGACTCTGAAACCTGCGATGCAGCTACGACATGAGAAGTTGAAGCCGATTCGCTTGTCGAAGCAGAAGCTTGAACTAATGAATCTGATTGACTTGCTGAGACTGATTCTTGTACCAGCGAGTCTGATTGGCTAGCTGAAACCGACGCTTGTACTAAGGAGTCGGATTGACTGGCCGAAACGGATGCTTGGGCCAACGAATTTGATTCACTTGCCGAAACGGATGCTTGGGCCAAGGAGTCAGATTGACTTGAAGAAACTGATTCTTGAACCAAGGATTCAGATTGACTTGCTGAAACGGATGCTTGAATCAGCGAGTATGATTGGCTAGCTGAGACCGGGGCCTGAACCAAGGATTCTGACTGACTCGCGGAAACTGACTCTTGGACCAACGACTCGGATTGACTTGCTGAAACGGATGCTTGGGTCAAAGATTCGGATCGACTAGTTGAGATCGACTCTTGGACTAGCGAATCGGATTGACTCGCTGAAACGGAGTCCTGAATCAACGAGTCGGACTGACTAGTAGAAACGGACGCTTGAACCAAAGACTCGGATTGACTAGTTGAGATCGACTCTTGGATTAGCGATTCTGATTCACTTGCTGAAACGGATGCTTGGGCCAAGGAGTCGGATTGAATTGCCGAAACGGATTCTTGAACCAAGGAATCTGACTGACTCAACGAAACGGATTCTGACAGCTTTTTGCTCATCGAAATAGATTGTGACAAGGAAATCAGTTGAGAAACCACTTCCTCCGATCCAACCGCCGATGTTGACTGCGATTGAGACACAGAAATTGATCTAGATACTAAATTAGATAAGGATACCGACTGACTCAACGAAACAGATTTCGAGGCTTTTTCAGACTCACTCTTAGATGCTGATGCTGCTTTTGATTGTGAGTCGGATTGACTCGCTGAAATCGACTCTTGAACCAGCGACTCAGATTGGCTTGAAGAAACTGATTCTTGAACCAACGAATCAGACTGGCTGGCCGAAACGGATTCCTGAAGCAAAGACTCTGACTGACTTACTGAAACCGACGATTGAACCAAGGATTCTGATTGGCTAGACGATACAGATGCCTGAACCAGCGAGTCTGATTGACTCGCAGAAACTGATTCTTTAACCAGCGAATCGGACTGGCTGGCCGATACAGATGTCTGAACCAAGGAATCTGACTGACTGGCGGATACAGATTCCTGAACCAACGAATCAGACTGGCTGGCAGATACGGATTCACGAATCAAGGAATCTGACTGACTCGCTGATACAGATTCTTTAATCAAGGAATCTGATTGACTTGCAGATACGGAGGCTTGTACCAGTGACTCTGACTGACTAGCTGAAACTGACTCTCGAACCAAGGATTCTGATTGACTGGCAGAAACTGATTCTTTAACCAGTGACTCTGATTGGCTAGCGGAGACTGAGGCTTGAATCAACGAGTCTGATTGACTGGCTGAAATCGACTCTTGAACTAGCGAATCTGATTTACTCGCTGAAATGGACTCTTGAATCAACGACTCTGACTGACTTGTGGAGATCGATTCTTGAACCAACGAGTTGGATTCACTTGTCGATACAGATTGAGACGATGAAATTGAATCTGAAACTAGAGATGCTGATGTTGAAGCTGAGAAACTTTGAGACTGCGATGCAGATTCTGACGACGTCATTTTCCGATAATAATAGTTCACGCTCGTCAGTGGATTTGAAACCACCATTTTTTGAATGGTTTGTTTAAAGTTAGAAAAGCCTTCTGCTCCTTGAGGTGTCGCATCTTTCCCAACAATCATAGTCTGATTGTTACCGAGAAAAGCTGATTTTGGAAGCTCTGTGAATGGTTTTGGAACCGTGTATTCTTTCCCTGTATTTTCATCAGTATAGGTGACAGTTTCCTTAGCCGAAAACCATCCGGTAATCTCTAACTCAAAATGACGATCATCCACCCGTTTTGGCGTAACATTCAAGAAATAATCTTTGTTCTTACTTTCAACTTTATTCGTTCCACCTAAATCAGAAAGGGCATCTGAAACATCTTGTTTAAACTCTTTTTCATAAACAAGGGTATACTTATCAAATACCGCCTCATTCCCGACATCGAGATTCGAAACGTTATAGACTTTGGAAGGATCCAGAACGTAGTAACGAAGGATGTAGTCACCGTTTTGACTGGTTGTAACAACTTCACTTCTTATAAAATGCTCACGCGCATTTCCATATAATTCCACTCGGCGTGTGCCAACCGTACTATTGTCAAAGATCCCCGTTGTTGCTTTTTGAGCCGAGTTCACTACCGGAACCTTGACATATCCTGCAATATCACGAGCATTGGAGGCCGTATAATGCTGACCTTCAATCCCGTATTGGGTATACTCTGCTAAGACTTCTTCCTTCCCAGTTGGCGTGTATTCTCCATCGACCCATTTGCCTGCTGGATCTACCACTTTGTAGAAAGTCGACTGGTGCCCCCACATAGATGGAACCTTGATTTCAGCTCTCGAAGTCAATAGTTCCCCTTGTTTCGAAGGGTTCATTACATCATATACATCACGTACAAGGAAACTTGTCTCAGGACTAGCGTAGGTACCTAGATAAACATTCCCAGGTTTCCCATCATCAGCCTTACTATAGGCAAACATATTCCCCAAAGGAGCTTTCTTAATCAACACTTCGTTAGGTAGTTGGAACTGCGTGCCCCCAATGACATTTGCAGAGAAGGTTTGAGAGAAAATCTCAGAACCATCTGATTTTTTTACAATACGGAAATATACATCATTTCCCACATGGGTATTCGGATCGGTATCGGTACGATTGACAGACAAGGTCGCATAATAGCCGAGTGATTCTCCTGTTTTATTAACAAAATCCCAAATCCCAAAGGTATAGCGAGTCGCATCCGTATCCTTCTTATAAGCAGCAATTTCTTCAGGTGTTTGGTTAACATAGCGCTTATCGATATGAGGATCTTTGGCAACATTTGTAGCTGTTAGAGGGGCATCTTCAACACTAGCACCGTTGCGATCATCCATGTTTGGTGTAATCTCTAGATCTTTGCTACTACTCTTAGCCACCTCAGCAATGGGAGCCAACTGAGCAGAGATCGCAGGTTTCCCATCTACATTTGTATTTCCCACAAAACCTGCAGCTGTCAAGGTCGTCATCATCTCATCGACAGCTTTCTCCAAGCGATCGCGCTGGTCAGCATAAGCTTGAGCGCTGGCATTGGTGTGGATCAAGTTATTGCTTGCAGTCACTTCGGCCTGCACTTTGTTAATGACCGCTTGAACCACTGCTCGGCGATCGGTGTCCGTCATTTTAGATGCGTAATTCCCTGCAATTTCTTGAAGCAATTCAGCTTCAGAGGTATTTTGCTCCAAAACAGTGGCTTCTTCTAAACTAGTCGGCTCCTCAACAACCACCTCTGACTCTAAAGCTTGAGCAGACTCGCTAACTGCCGTTGATAATGCAGTTGATCCAACTTCGCTCAAGGACAAAGAAGCGGATTCACTGATTGAAGCAGATGCACTCACAGATGTAGAAAGGCTGGTTGATCCTGAAACAGAGCTGGATTCTGAAGACTGGGTAGAGGTATTTCCTAAGACCACACTATCTACTTCTGCCAAGGTTTCCTGTTTTGTCTCGGAAACCGTTGGTGCAAGTGATGTTGCATCCTCCGCCTTAGCAGTCGTAGCAAGTACAGCACCACCAAATACAGTCCCTACCGTAATCAAACCTTTTAAGAAGGCTTGGTTATGCTTTTGACTTTCTATTTGATCTTGCTGTACGTTGTCAATGATGGTCTCCTCCACTTGCCCACGCACCACGCGAAAGAGGCCTAGAGCAGCCGTTGATGCCCGAAGCCAATTTTTTCCTGATTTAATTAATTTGAAGCGTACGACACGATCTGTTTCACGAAAGTTTCCTTTTGAACGCTTAAATTGCATGATATTCCCCTTACATTGTAGTCATTATTAATTATACAGGAATACTACGTAGATTCAAGTAATTTGCTACAAAAAACTTATATATTATCGTTTAATTTTCAAATTTTTTTGTAACACATAAAAAATAATTCATTCTACTAGTAAAAAAGTGAATCTCCTATGAGATTCACTCGAAAAAATGATTTTTCCTACTAGATCAGTTCCCCTTCTTTTTACGTCGGGTAAGTCCAGCAATTCCAGCTAACCCTGTAACTAGCCCGAGAAGAGCTGATGTTACAGATCCTGTTTCGCCAGTATTTGGAAGCACCACAGACTGGCTGTGTTTTTGTGATCCACTTGCCGATTCTGATGCAGACAATGACTCTGAATGAGAAATTGATTGGCTCATTGAGTTAGAGTATGAACCGCTAGCAGATGTTGCTCCTGATTGTGATTGACTCACTGAAACTGAAGTACTTACTGATGTTGAAGTTGATTCAGGTGCAGAGGTACTCAATGATGCTGACTCAGATGCAGATACTGATGTCGAAACTGAAAGCGAAGTAGAGACTGACTGGCTTTCTGATACTGAACTGCTCAACGATGCTGACAATGATTCGGAGGTCGAGATTGATTCAGACGTTGAGACTGATTCTGAGGTAGACGCTGACACAGACGTTGATACTGATTCCGACGCTGATACTGACTCTGACGTTGAAACTGACTCTGACGTTGATGCTGATTCTGATGTTGACGCTGAATCGGACGCAGAGGCTGATTCTGAGGTTGAGACTGATTCGGACGTCGAAACAGATCCTGAGGTTGAAACCGACACTGATTCAGACGTTGATACTGATTCAGACGCTGAGACTGACTCGGAATCTGATGCTGACTCAGAGGTTGATGCTGATTCAGAAGTTGACGCTGACTCGGACGCAGAGGCTGATTCTGACATTGAAACCGACTCTGAAGTCGAAACTGACACCGAAGCAGAGACTGACTGACTTTCAGATACTGAGGTGCTCAACGATGCTGACAATGATTCAGAGGTCGAGATTGATTCAGACGTAGATACTGACTCAGAGGTAGAAACTGATTCAGAAGTAGACACTGATTCAGACGCTGATACTGACTCAGACGCAGAAGCTGATTCGGATGTTGATACTGACTCGGATGTTGACACTGACTCGGATGTTGATACTGACTCTGACGTCGAGACTGATTCAGAAATAGACACTGACTCAGATTTCGAGATTGATTCTGACGCTGAAACCGACTCAGACGTAGATGCTGACTCAGACGATGAAACTGACTCTGATGCCGAGACTGATTCAGAGGTTGAAACTGACTCAGACGCAGATACTGATTCAGAAGTAGACACTGATTTGGATGTTGAAACCGACTCAGAAGCTGAAATTGACTCAGATGTTGAGACAGACTCGGATGTAGAAACTGACTCAGAGGTTGAAACTGATTCTGAGGTAGATGCTGACTCTGATGTCGAGACTGATTCGGATGTTGATACTGATTCAGATACAGAAACCGATTCAGACGCTGACAATGATTCAGATGTCGAGATTGATTCAGACGTAGAGACTGATCCGGATGTTGATACTGATTCAGATGTTGATACTGATTCGGATGTAGATGCAGATTCGGACGTTGAAACCCACTCGGAAGCTGACGCTGACTCGGATGCTGAAACTGATTCTGAGG
>NZ_JAPVYY010000014.1:0-40921 GCF_041432105.1 Streptococcus sp. 27098_8_148
TTTCTTTCGTAGCAAATACCAGCGATTTTATAGAAAATATGGCATACTAGACTTAGAAGAAAGCGAGGTAATCTCATGGAACAATTTTTAGAAGATATTAAAGATCTTGAAGTCACAACTGTCGCGCGTGCGCAAGAAGCGATCGATCAAAAAGAAACAGCAACCTTCTTTATCGGACGCAAGACTTGTCCTTACTGCCGGAAGTTCGCTGCTAAGTTAGCAACTGTCGTAGCTGAAACAAAAGCTCATATCTACTTCATTAATAGTGAAGAACCAAGTCAGCTAGACGCATTACAAGCCTTCCGCTCAACTTACGGTATCCCAACTGTCCCAGGATTTTTACATGTCGAAGCCGGTGAAGTCACTGTTCGTTGCGACTCATCTATGTCTGAAGAAGAAATCAAAGCATTCGCTCATTTATAAAAAAATAGCTAGAGATCAGTCTCTAGCTATTTTTCATTTTCCGAAAAAGATGTCCAAATCTTCTGCTGAGGTTTAGCAAAAGGATAGTCCGAAAATTCTTCTGGTGTTAACCAAACAGTCGATTCACTTGCTGGCTGCACTCCTTCTTTTACCAGGCCGAATCGGATCTGAACCTGCCATTTGCGATGCGAAAAGATATGCTGAACGATAGGATACGATCTGTCCTGCCAATCAATGGCCAAGTCATAGTCCTGTTCAAAAGAAATAATTTCTGGGTTACTCTCTGCTTCCCCCTTCCCATCCAATAGAGATAATTGGCCTAGGTTCTCAGATAGGCTATCCACTTCGATCAAGGGGAAATGCCAGAAACCTGACAAGAGTCCTTCTCGCTCATTTTTCTCCAACAAATAGTGGCCTTGACTATCCTTGATAATAAAGGCTGTGAGATAGACAGGTACCGGTTTCTTCTTGGGAGCCTTAATGGGATAACGATCCATTGTCCCATGTTGGTAGGCCGCACTAAATTCCTTAACAGGACTCTCTTCCGGACGTGGATTGACTGGGGACTCAATATCGGAGCCCAAATCCATCAAGGCCTGATTGAAATCACCCGGCTGGGCCGGATCGATCAAGATTTCCATCATGGCTTGAAAAATCTTGCGATTGGTTGGAACTCCGATATCGTAGTCCACCTCAAACAAGCGAGCTAGAACACGCATGACATTGCCATCCACTGCTGGCTCTGGTAATCCAAAGGCAATACTAGCGATAGCACCAGCTGTATAAGGCCCAATTCCCTTCAGTTTAGAGATTTCGTCATAGCTTGATGGGAACACTCCTCCGTGATTTTCCATTATCTGCTGGGCAGCTTTCTGCATGTTACGGACACGTGAGTAATACCCCAAGCCTTCCCAAGCTTTTAAGAGTTTTTCTTCTGGAGCCTGAGCCAAATCAGCGACCGTCGGAAACCAGTCTAAAAAACGCTCATAATAAGGAATAACCGTATCGACACGTGTTTGCTGGAGCATAATTTCTGAGATCCAAATTTTATAAGGATCCTGGGTCCTTCTCCAGGGGAGATCCCGTTTATGGGCATCATACCAGGCTAATAACTTCTCTCGGAAGGAAGCAATTTTTTCCTCCTCCCACATGGTAATCCCGTAATCTTTTAAATCTAACATATTCCTAGTATACCATAGAATGAGTTAGAGTTTAGAAATTCTGAGTTTAGAAATTCTGATTTTATAAAGAAAAAGAGGCTGGGACAAAAGTCCTAGCCTCTCAATTATTTTTGAATTGTCGAGCAAGACGCAGTGGTTGAGTGGGCACTACTACGCTGATTTCATCAGCTTTTTCAGCCCTACTCAACTGTGCGGAGGTGGAACGACGAAATCGAATTTTAACGAATTACCGATTTCTGTCCCGCTCTCTAAATGTATTTCTTATTGTTCCACAGCTTGAGCTGCTGTAATCAAGGTTAATTTGTAAACGTCATCTGCATTACATCCACGAGAAAGGTCGTTGACTGGTTTGTTCAACCCTTGCAAGACTGGACCTACCGCTGCAAAGCCACCAAGACGTTCTGCCATCTTGTATCCAATATTACCTGCTTCAATACCAGGGAAGATAAAGACATTGGCTTGACCTGCTACCTTGCTTCCTGGAGCCTTCAAGGCTGCAGTTGCAGGGACAAAGGCTGCGTCAAATTGCAATTCCCCGTCAATTTCAAGGTCTGGACGAAGTTCATGGGCAAGCTTAGTCGCTTCAACAACCTTATCAACACTTTCACCGAAACCAGATCCTTTTGTTGAATAGCTCAACATAGCAATTTTTGGATCAATACCAAACATCTTGGCAGTGATAGCTGAATTGATGGCAATTTCGGCTAATCCTTCAGCATCTGGATTGATGTTGATGGCACAGTCCCCAAACAAGTAGCGTTCAGATCCACGAACCATAAGGAAAGCCCCTGAAGTACGTTTTACATTTGGACGAGTTTTGATAATTTGCAAGGCCGGACGAACAGTTGCGGCTGTTGAGTGAATCGCACCAGATACCATCCCATCAACAATTCCCATGTGTACCAACATGACACCAAAATAGTTAACGTCGTCTTTCAAGACTTGACGTGCTTCTTCTTCTGTCATTTTGCCCTTACGACGTTCTACCAAGGAAGCTACCATTTCTTCAAAACCTGGATAAGAATGAGGATCGATGACTTCATATCCATCCAAAACCCCTTCGATTTCAAGATAAATCCGAATTTTATCCGGATTACCAAGCAAGACAGGGGTTACTTCTGTCTCGTTCACAATGCGTTTTGTCGCTTGGAGGATACGAGGTTCTTCACCTTCTGGTAATACAATACGTGCATTCTTACCAACGAGGTTGGCTTTGAGATTTTCGAAAACTTCCATTAGTTTTACTCCTTTTAATAATTAATAACTTGTTTGAAGCTGTGTTAATACAGCTTGGAAATCTGGAGGTAGTGGACTTTCTATGACCAATTCTTCCTCTAGAAATGGATGATAATAGGATAGACGATGACAATGAAGGGCTTGGCGCTCAATGCCGTCTTCTAAACTGCCGCCATAGAGATCATCTCCCAAGAGCGGAAAACCAATATGGGAAAAATGAACGCGGATCTGGTGGGTTCGACCTGTGTGTAACTGAATATCCACTAGGTGAATATCACCAAAAGATTGAACAACCTGGTAGCTAGTATGAGCATACTTGCCACCTTTAGCTACCTTGCGGGTGATAATTGAATCTTCATCACGCGCAATCGGAGCAATAATCTCTCCGACAGGATCAAGCTTCCCAGATCCCTTGACCAAGGCATAATAGCGTTTCTGAATCGATTTAGACTGCAATTGCTTATCTAATCGAGCATGAGCATAACCATGTTTGGCAAAGAGCATAACGCCACTAGTGTCCTTGTCCAGGCGAGTGACAATGTGAACCTGCTGGTTCTCGTAGCCCTGCTTCACATAGTAGCCTTTTACAAAATTGGCTAAGGTATTGGAATGAATCGCACTTGGAATAGAAGCAATCCCAAAGGGTTTGTTTAAGACCAAAAAATGATCATCTTCAAACAAAATATCCAAAGGCCGATCCATGGGTTTTAGGGTTTCAAAACCTTCTTCTGCCGGAATATCAATGACCAAGCGATCCCCAATATCCAACAAATAAATCGCATTCTCCGGACGTCCATTGACAAGGATCTGGCCACCACGAAACTTAATCTTTGCTAAGAGCCCCTTAGAAACCTCATGCTTTTTCAGGAAGGTCTTGACCTTGACATGCTCATCGACAATGAATTCAAATCTCATTCTCTATCATCTCCGATAAAGGCATCCTTGACCCGATTCCAGAAGCTGGTGTGACTGGAGCTTGCCACAAAATTGATCTTATGGTTGTCAATCTGGTATTCTACCTTTGCAATATTGCGGTAAGAATAGGTTGAATTGTCAACAGAGATAATGTGAAAGCCAGGTCTCGTCGGTGTAATCTCGATCTTATCCTTTTTAGGGACAATGACAGAAGAACCCAAGGTACGATAAACACGGTTGTTGAGACTGGCGATTTCAGCAATCTGCAGCGCCTCAATAGTTGGGTGAAGGACTGCTCCTCCCAAGGATTTGTTGTATGCCGTACTTCCTGTCGGAGTCGAAACAGTAATGCCGTCTCCTCTGAAGCGCTCAAAATCCACTCCATTAATCGTAAGATCGGCAACCATGGTCCGGTCGCTTCTCTTAATCGTCGCTTCGTTCAAAGCTCTCATGGTACGGGTTTCCCCATTTTCGAAAGTAATCTTGACATTCAAAATAGGGTAAGAAACCTTAGCTCCTGTATCATATTTTAAATTTTCAACCAGCTTATCGATTTCACTGTCTAAGTAATCTGTATAGAATCCTAAGTGTCCGGTATGGACGCCAACAAATCGCACCCGATCCAACTGGTGTTCATACTTGTGAAAGGCCGATAGCAACATTCCATCGCCACCAATTGAAATCACAATATCCGGGTGCTTCTCCGTCAAAATAAAATTATTTTTCCGAAGCTTGTAGCGCAACTGCTGAAAAACCTCTTCACTTTGACGCTTGCGATTGCGAATAATGGATACTTTTTTACCTGTAGTCTTCATCTGTGTCATCACTATTTCCAACGCCATCATTTAACTTACGATGAAGTGGATCAAACAGGGCTTGAGCCTCCTGAATCGCATCCCGAATTGCCCCCATCTCTTCATCCAAAAGATAGGCCAGGTTTGCTGTCGTCTCTAAGCGTTTTTTGATCTCGTCTGGAAAGTCTCCTTTATATTTATAATTGAGCGAGTGTTCAATGGTTGCCCAAAAATTCATGGACAAGGTCCGAATTTGAATCTCTGCTAAGATCGTTTCATTTCCATCAATGGTATCAACCGGGTACTCGACCACGACGTGGTAACTCCGGTAGCCACTTGATTTCTTGTGGCGGATGTAGTCTCGCTCTTGGACCACGCGCATATCCTGCCGTTGTCTCAGAACCTCTAGGATCTCATCCACATCATCCACAAACTGGACCATGATGCGAAGACCAGCAATATCTTGCATATCCTGAGCCAGATTTTCTTCAGAAATATTTCTTCGGATCATCTTTTCGCGAATGCTCTCAATCGGCTTGACCCGTCCTGTGACAAACTCAATTGGAGAATGCTTTTGTTGCTTACGATATTGCTTACGAATCCCACGCAGTTTGATTTTTAATTCCCCAACTGCTTGGATATAGGGATCTAAGAAGTTTTCCCAATCAATTGCCATCCTACCACCTTGTAATCTGAACCATTTTTGTATACAATAAACACATCTCTTATTATATCATGAATCGCTTTTGAAAAAAAGCAAAGGACTACAAAATGAACCATTTAGAAATTGAATACAAAACCTTGCTAGATAAGGAGGAATACCAATCCCTCCTTCCACTTTTTGCTGATACAGAATTGGTTGTCCAAACCAATCACTATATCGATACACACGACCAGCTCATCCGTAAGGAAAAAATGGCCTTGCGGGTGCGTACTTTCACAGATCAAGCTGAGTTGACTCTCAAAGTCCCTGAGGCAGTTGGCCATTTCGAGTACAATCAAAACCTCAGCCCCGAAGAAACCGAGGCGATCCTTCAACACCAACAGTTTCCTGACGGAGAAATCAAAAACCTCTTAATCTCTAAAGAAATCTCTGTTGAGCAACTCGCTGTCTGGGGAAGCCTTACAACAGAACGATTCGAAAAAGAAACAGCTGCAGGATTGGTGGCACTAGACCACAGTCTCTATCTAGACACTGAAGATTATGAATTAGAAATCGAGGTCGAAACCGCTGAGCAGGAAGAAAATTTCCATCAGTTCATCAAAGAGCATGGAATCGTCTACAAAGCTGCAAAAAATAAAATCGCAA
Source organism: Streptococcus sp. 27098_8_148 (assembly GCF_041432105.1). Classification (NCBI taxonomy): domain Bacteria; kingdom Bacillati; phylum Bacillota; class Bacilli; order Lactobacillales; family Streptococcaceae; genus Streptococcus; species Streptococcus sp. 27098_8_148. The sequence goes on from NZ_JAPVYY010000014.1 coordinate 5,859, forward strand.
GATTGGCGGAAAGATTGTAAAATAGCTGAAATTATCGCAAATTTTTGCTAAAATAGTGCTAAGATCAAAAATCTAAATGAGGTTGGAATCACATGTCAGATAAAAAAAATATGAAGCTCTTCTCTCTCAATTCAAATCCAGAGATTGCGCAAAAAATCGCGGATCATGCTGGGGTTCCACTTGGGAAAATTTCATCCCGTCAATTCTCAGATGGTGAAATCCAAGTCAATATTGAGGAAAGTGTTCGTGGATATGATATTTATATCATTCAATCAACCAGTTTCCCTGTCAACAATCACTTGATGGAACTCTTAATTATGGTGGATGCTTGCCAACGGGCCAGCGCAAATACTGTCAATGTGGTCATGCCTTACTTCGGTTATGCTCGCCAAGACCGGACTGCTGCTCCTCGCGAACCAATTACTGCTAAGCTTGTCGCAAATATGTTGGTCAAAGCTGGGGTGGATCGTGTCGTCACTCTGGATCTCCATGCAGTGCAAGTCCAAGGTTTCTTCGATATTGCCGTGGATAACCTCTTTACCGTTCCACTTTTTGCAGAACACTACATCAACAAAGGTCTAACTGGTCCTGATGTCGTAGTCGTCAGCCCTAAAAACTCTGGTGTCAAACGAGCTCGCAGTTTAGCAGAATATCTTGATGCACCGATTGCGATCATTGATTACGAGCAAGATGATGCGAACCGTGATTATGGCTATATTATCGGGGATGTCAAAGACAAGAAAGCGATCTTGATTGACGATATCCTCAATACTGGTAAGACATTCTCAGAAGCTGCGAAAATCGTCGAACGCGAAGGTGCTACTGAAATTTATGCTGTATCAAGCCATGGTTTATTTGTAAAAGGTGCTGTCGAGTTATTAGACCAAGCTCCGATCAAAGAAATCTTAGTAACCGATTCTGTTGCTCCAAACGGACCAACTCCTAAAAATATTAACTATCTGACAGCTAGCGAACTGATCGCTGAAGCTATTGTTCGCATTCAAGAAAGAAAACCTGTTAGTCCTCTATTTGCCTACCACAAGAAATAAGGTCTTAATGTGATATATTTTGATAATGCCGCAACAACTCCCCTTCTACCTGAAGTCATTGATAAAATGTCTGAAACTATGAAGACCACTTTTGGAAATCCATCGAGCCTTCATGCTCATGGACGGATGGCTAGTAAACTTCTCCGGGAATCTCGCGAGCAGATTGCTCAGTCTCTCCATACTCTTCCAAATCGTATTTTCTTCACTTCAGGTGGATCAGAAAGTAATAATACCGTTATAAAAGGCTACTGCTTGAAACACCAAGCAGATGGCAAACACATCATTACGACCGCTTTGGAACACCATGCGGTTCTAGAACCCATCGAATACCTTGTAGAACGTTTCGGATTTGAAGTGACGATCGTCCAACCAAGAGATGGACGCATTCAGGCTAGTGATATCAAGGCTGCACTTAGACCGGATACCATTCTTGTCTCTACCATGTTTGCCAATAACGAGACAGGCGATCTTCTACCGATTAAAGAAATCGGAGAACTCTTAAAAGATCATCCAGCTGCCTTTCACGTTGATGCGGTTCAAGCAATTGGAAAGGTCCCTGTCTATCCCGAAGAGTTGGGAATTGATTTTCTCAGTGCTTCTGCCCACAAATTCCATGGACCAAAGGGCGTCGGCTTCCTTTATGCAGCCGCCCCAGATTTTGATAATCTCTTACATGGTGGGGATCAGGAAAATAAGATGAGAGCCAGCACGGAAAATCTTATTTCTATTGTCGGGATGGCAACCGCCCTTCAGCAAGCTACACTTCACCAAGAAGAAAATTTCAACCAGGTTCAAAAACTCGGCCAAGAGCTAGTCAATGGTTTAGCAGCCTACGACTACTACGTAAATGCGAATGACGATCATCTTCCATTTGTTTGGAACCTTGGCTTTCCGGGTGTCCAAAATGACGTTTTACTGATGCGACTCGATCTTGCTGGAATTTCTGTCTCTACAGGTTCTGCTTGTACCGCTGGTACAGTTCAACCCAGCCATGTCCTTGAGGCACTCTATGGAAAAGATAGCTCACGCCTAAAAGAATCCCTTCGAATTAGTTTTTCAGAACTCAATACCGTAGAGGAGGTTCAAGACTTCCTCTCAAAACTTAAAGAAATTTTATCATAGGAGAACAATATGGCTTTTGAAACAAGTGTTTCATTGAAAGACTGCAAATATACCTATAGTCTACACCCAAATGTTAAAAAATATACCTTACGTGACAATACATTCGCTGTTACAAAAGTTGGAAATTACGAGTTAAATCGTTTGCTCGAAGCCGTTCCAAATAGTGGCGAAGGCTTCCTACTTAAAATCATTTTCAATAAAGATTTTACAGGTTTTAAGATCAATATTACAGACAAGTCTGGGCTTCGCCTGGTTAATATCTTTAAAAATCCAGAAAATAACATTATCCAACAAAAATTCTATTTCCTAATGGATAGTCTTGTCGAAAGAGAAATTTTCAACAAAACAGAGGCCTAATATGGTAACCCTAACTTATATCGATGCTTATCAAGTAGAACGAACGACTACTTATCCTGACCTTGCAGCCTGTATCCTAGCTTTTTCAGGCTGTGTAACCTTGCCTGACTCTTACTCAATCGTATCCATTGAATACAAGGGGGAAAAACTCCCCTATACAGGACGAGTCGATGGACTCTATGCTTTTTTGAAAAAGGTAGAACAAGCTGAAAACTAAGCTGATGCTGATGGAACTCTCCATCGCCATCAGCTTTTTCTTTAGACAAAAATATTTTTGAAAAAACACTCTAGATAGTTGATTTTTTCACAATCTTCCTATACAATAAGAGGGAAAGGTTGTGATATTGTGAAACATGATAAAAATACTCCAATTCCACGCGCAACAGCAAAACGCTTATCGCTCTACTACCGCATTTTTAAACGTTTTAACTCTGAAAAAATAGAGCGCGCCAATTCCAAGCAAATTGCTGATGCAATAGGGATTGACTCTGCTACTGTTCGCCGAGATTTCTCATATTTTGGTGAATTAGGAAGACGTGGATTTGGTTATGACGTAAAAAAACTGATGAACTTCTTTGCCGATCTCTTAAATGACAATGCCATTACCAATGTCGCTATTGTGGGGATCGGAAATATGGGAAGTGCGCTTCTCAACTATCGCTTCCATGAACGCAATAAGATGAAAATTGTCATGGCGTTTGATCTAGACGATCATGAGCTGATCAATACCAAAAGTAAGGACGGAATTCCCATTTACGGTATTTCCACCATCAAAGAAAAGCTCAAACAAGAAGGCATTCAAACAGCCATCCTTACTGTTCCTAGCGTCAAGGCTCAAGAAGTTGCTAGTCTTTTGGTAGACGCTGGTGTCAAGGGAATTCTCAGCTTCTCACCAGTACATCTAACAGTCCCTAAAGATGTCGTCGTTCAATATGTCGATCTCACCAGTGAATTGCAAACACTCCTTTATTTCATGCGAAAAAACGAAGAATAAAGACTTATACATTAACAAGAAAAGAGGCTGGGACAAAAGTCCTAGCCTCTCAATTATTTTTGGATTGTCGAGCAAGACGCAGTGATTGAGTGGGCTCTACTACGCTGATTTTAACAGCTTTTACAGCCCTACTCAACTGTGCGGAGGTGGGACGACGAAATCGAATTCTAACGAATTAACGATTTCTGTCCCACTCTCTTTTTTATGCCAAATAATCGGTTTCTTCACGGTAACTATAATAGTTTTCTTCAGATACAATCAAGTGATCCAATAGGGTTAAACCCATCACTTCACAGGCCTCTAAAACTCGTTGCGTTACTTCATCATCATTTTTACTGGGAAATACGGCACCAGATGGATGATTGTGCGCCAAGATGATAGAGGTTGCCATGTGCTTCAGTGCATAATGCAGGATTTCACGTGGCTCCGCAATACTTCGATTCACGGTTCCAATAAAAATGGTCTGCTGATGAATAATTTCATTCTGCGTATTTAAATAGAGGGCAACCAGGTGCTCCTGTTTCTTATGGCCGATTTCCTGTTGAATTTTATGGGCCAATTTCTGGCTGCTCATGATCTGTTCAGAACTCATCAATTCGTCTTTATGAATCCTTCGTCCAAACTCAATCACAGCCTGAAGTTCGATGGCCTTCACCCGGCCAATACCTGAGATTTCCTGTAGCTCCTCTAGGGTTAATTGACTTAACTCCTTTAAACTATTAACCGAACTCAAAAGACCTTGTGCAATCTCATAAACGCTTTTTTTCTTATTGCCTGTCCGTAAGAGAATGGATAGCAATTCTTGATGACTCAGCTTATCTACCCCTTCAGAAACCAAACGTTCTCTAGGAAGCAAAGATGGTTCAATAAATGATATGTCGTACATAATTTCCTCCTCACTTATTAATTCGTAATAAATAGAGAAAACGACGACCTTGCATTATTTACAGGCAATTTCTTCCTTCAAATCATCTAACACTAAGACTTCATCTTTATTAAAGCGGATCTGGTAACCTGTTTGAACTTGTTCAAGCTCTTTTAAAAACTGTTGAATTTCACAGCGAATCAAGTACTCCTGGCTCTGAGGAATGGCCTCTAAAGCTTGGTAGACCTGCTCTACTTCATAGATTCCTTTCGTAATTAAACCATTTCGTGGAAAATCGTTTACTAAGAGATTATAGAAATGATGCAAGAGATGGTAAATTCGCTCTTTTGTCACTATTCTACCTCCTTATCATACTCTTTCCCCTTTATTATATACTGATTTTCCCTTAATATTATGACAAGTTCCTTACATTATATTACCAATCTCTTACAATTTTACAAGAATTTCTCCTAGCTTCCTACATAGAAAAAGCCCAGACATTTCTGTCTCGGGCTTTATTTTCTTAAAGTTGCATTTGATTATAAGACTTGCTGAATGAATCCAGGATGTCTTTTGGAGCCTTGTCATAGTCAACAGAGGTTTCCAAATTTCCTTTTACAATCGTACGGTAAGTCGCTGCAGCATCCTCACAGGTCACCAAGGTGATCTCATTAACGCCTTCACGATCTTGAATGACATCTACACGATCTGGAGTCACTGTCTCAACTGACGAGATGACATAAGTATAGATTTTTTCTTTGTCCGTGATGTAGATCTTCATACCAGCCTTGGCTTTCTCTAATGGTGAGAATAACATGGCATTTGCTCCAGTTAGGCCAAATACGTGGTGACTAGCAAGAGAATAATTGCCTTGCCCCATGACTTGGTTTTCCTTCATGGTCCCTGCTCCGTAGTAGAGGGCTACATTTTCAAGCCCCTTAAAGATCGGAAGGTTCATGTTTAATTCAGGAATCGAAATCCCCCCAATTACTGGTAGCTTTTGAGCTTGCCATTGGGCATTGATGACGGCTTCCGTCGAGAGTGACTGGACATGTTGGAAATCAAAGCTCGTCTTCACTTCTTTATTCTTATCAATGGTTTTTTTATCGACCTTGCTAACCTGGTATTGGTTGGTATGCCAAACCATAATCATGTTTCGGATCGGAGCATTGAAAATCAAGAGAAGCGAGAGAATAATCAAAAGTGTTGCAACGATGTTGATAAGAGTATTGCGTAAACTCTTTTTCTTTTTTCTTTTGCGTGACATGCTGTCCCCTTATCTATTCGTTTTCTTCCACTACTTCTTCATCTTTTTCTTCGGGTTGGACTGTTGTAAAGGTCACAATTTTCGCATCCTGATCCAGTCTCATAACTTTCACACCCTGAGTTGAACGACGCGTTTGAGAGATATTCCCAACACTTGTGCGGATCATAACTCCGGTATCGGTAATGATCATCAGATCTTCATCCCCTTTAACAGTTAAAAGACCAGCTAAGGGACCATTTTTCTCTGTGATATTGGCTGTCTTGATTCCTTTACCGCCACGGCCTTTGGTTGGATATTCGCCAGCCATTGTCCGCTTACCATACCCTTTTTCAGTGATGATCAATACTTCATCTTGATCCGTAACGACGCTAGCCCCAACAACCTTATCTCCTTCGCGGAGATTCACACCACGTACACCTGTGGCAGAACGTCCCATATTCCGGACTACAGCCTCATTAAAGCGGACAGAATAACCATACTTGGTACCGATAATGACGTCAGCATTGCCATCTGTAAGGAAGACATTGATCAATTCATCCTCATCGCGCAGATTTAGAGCTTTGAGACCGTTCTGACGAATATTTGAAAATTCAGCTACATTGGTCCGCTTGACCAAACCTTGTCGCGTCGTAAAGAAGAGATATGCTTCGTCACTGCGATCTTGCTCCACATTGATAATGGTTTGAATCGATTCACCTTCGTCCAATTTTAAGAGGTTGACGATTGGTAATCCTTTGGCTGTCCGGCCATATTCTGGAATCTCATAACCTTTCAGACGATAGACACGCCCTTTATTGGTAAAGAAGAGCAAATGATCATGGGTGCTCGTAGAGACCAGTTCACGGACAAAGTCATCATCTTTGACACCAGTTCCCTGAACACCACGTCCACCACGTTTTTGAGCCGTAAATTCCGCTTGATCCAAACGTTTGATGTAGCCTTTGTTAGAAAGGGTGATCAAGACATCTGTTTCTTCAATCAAGTCCTCATCTTCAAGAGAAAGGACTTCTCCGATCATCAACTCAGTTCGGCGAGCATCGCCAAACTTGCGTTTGACTTCTTCCAGTTCTTCCTTGATGATGGTCGCCACACGTTCTGGCTTCGCCAAAATGTCAGCCAAATCAGCAATCAAGGCAACCAAATCATCGTATTCACTTTGGATCTTGTCTCGTTCCAAACCAGTCAAACGACGAAGACGCATGTCCAAAATGGCTTGACTTTGACGTTCAGAAAGCTTGAATTTAGCCATCAATTCAGCTTGTGCTTCAGCGTCTGTCTGGCTATTGCGGATAATCCGGATCACTTCATCGATGTGATCCAAGGCGATGAGCAAACCTTCTAAAATATGGGCACGTGCTTCCGCTTTTTCTTTATCAAAGATAGTCCGGCGAGTCACCACTTCTTTCTGGTGCTCAATATAAGCCCCTAAAATTTGGCGAAGAGAAAGAATCTTTGGAACACCATTTTGGATCGCCAACATATTGAATCCAAAATTGGTTTGCATTTGTGTCATCTTAAAGAGGTTGTTCAAAATAACGTTGGCCGAAGCATCTCGGCGGACCTCAATGACAAAACGAACCCCTTCACGGTTTGATTCATCCCGTACAGCTGTAATCCCTTCGATCCGTTTTTCTTGCACCAAGCGAACGATGTGCTCGTGCACCTTGGTTTTATTGACCATATAAGGGAACTCAGTGACAACAATCCGTTCACGGCCACTCTTGGTTACTTCAATCTCTGTACGAGAACGAAGAACGATTGATCCTTTTCCGGTTTCATAGGCTTTGTGGATACCTGATTTCCCCATGACCAAAGCACCTGTCGGAAAATCTGGACCAGGAAGAACTTCCATGAGTTCACGGGTCGTTACCTCAGGATTATCCATCATCAGCTTCACTGCATCAATGGTTTCTCCCAGATTGTGTGGAGGAATATTGGTTGCCATCCCAACGGCAATCCCTGTAGCACCATTAACCAGAAGGTTAGGGAAACGTGCAGGTAAGACTAGAGGTTCGCGCTCACTGGCATCATAGTTATCAACGAAATCAACTGTATTTTTATTGATATCCCGCAACATTTCAAGAGCGATCTTACTCATACGGGCTTCTGTATACCGTTGTGCAGCGGCACCATCACCGTCCATGGAACCAAAGTTTCCATGACCGTCCACTAACATGTAGCGATAACTCCACCATTGCGCCATCCGAACCATGGCTTCATAAATAGAGGAATCACCGTGTGGGTGGTATTTACCCATAACATCCCCTGTGATACGGGCTGACTTCTTATGTGGTTTATCTGGCGAAACACCCAATTCATTCATTCCGTACAAAATACGACGGTGAACGGGTTTTAAACCATCCCGAACATCAGGGAGGGCACGAGCAACGATAACACTCATGGCATAATCGATAAAACTCGTCTTCATTTCTGATGTTAAATTCACATCAATTAGATTATTATCCTGCATTCAAAAAATGCCTCTCTTTACTTAATTCACCATACTATTATAACACATTTTAGCCTATTTTTCTTCTTAGGAACACAAACGTAAAAACGTTTACATCAAGGATTCATACTGTTTCAGATGACAAAGACTTTCAAAAGTGGTAGAATGAAATCGTATGAGAATCTATCTCAAAAAAAAATGAAGGAGACGTTTAGACTCATGGATTTGACTAAACAACACAAAAAAGTTATCCTTGTCGGTGACGGTGCCGTAGGTTCATCTTATGCATTTGCACTTGTCAACCAAGGAATTGCACAAGAGCTTGGAATTATCGAAATTCCTCAATTGCACGAAAAAGCTGTCGGAGATGCGCTTGACCTTAGCCACGCCCTTGCCTTCACTTCACCTAAGAAGATCTATGCGGCTGAGTACGCTGACTGTGCGGATGCTGACCTTGTTGTAATTACTGCAGGTGCTCCTCAAAAACCAGGTGAAACTCGCCTTGATCTTGTTGGTAAAAACCTTGCCATTAACAAGTCAATCGTAACACAAGTTATTGAATCAGGATTCAACGGTATCTTCCTTGTAGCTGCTAACCCAGTTGACGTTTTGACATACTCTACATGGAAATTCTCAGGATTCCCTAAAGAACGCGTTATCGGTTCTGGTACTTCTCTTGACTCAGCTCGTTTCCGTCAAGCACTTGCTGAAAAATTGGACGTTGATGCTCGTTCAGTGCACGCCTACATCATGGGTGAACACGGGGACTCAGAATTCGCTGTATGGTCACACGCTAACATCGCTGGTGTAAACCTTGAAGAATTCCTTAAAGACACTCAAAACGTTCAAGAAACTGAATTAATCGAATTGTTCGAAGGTGTTCGTGATGCTGCTTACACCATCATCAATAAAAAAGGTGCTACATACTACGGTATCGCTGTTGCCCTTGCTCGTATCACTAAAGCAATCCTTGATGACGAAAATGCAGTACTTCCACTTTCTGTATTCCAAGAAGGTCAATATGGTGTTAGCAACGTCTTTATCGGTCAACCTGCCATCGTAGGTGCACACGGTATTGTACGTCCAGTGAACATCCCATTGAACGATGCGGAACAACAAAAAATGAAAGCTTCTGCTGATGAATTGCAAGCAATCATTGATGAAGCATGGAAAAACCCTGAATTCCAAGAAGCTTCTAAAAACTAAGAAAAAAACATCTCCTTATTAAAAAGGGGATGTTTTTTAGCTGCTTTATTTGGATTTGTCAGCAAGGATTTCAAGCAAATAAGGCACAACGAGATTGCTCTCTATGTCTTTCAAAGAAGAAATCCATTTAAAGTCTGTATGCTCTTCTGGATCTAATATAAAATCACGCTCTTCCAAAATCTCGCCAGCATAAACTAGGCGTGTAAAGACAGTATCTTTGCTGGCATCAAATTGACTATCTTCGTGGATAATCTTATTAATCCGAAGCTTTTGATTAACCTCCTCCATAGCCTCACGTAGAGCAGCCTCTCTGGGCAATTCATTCTCTTCTACACTTCCACCTGGAATATCCCAATAAGATGGATAGACATTAGGGAGACCTCGCTTTATTTTCGAGCGTTTGATAAGCAGATACTTCCCGTCTTTCTCAATCAAGGTATGGGCGATTAATTTTACTGTCATTGCATGTTCCTCCAAGAAAAAGCAAAAAAGACTCCGAGGAGCCTCGTTATGAATCATCCACCCTGAGGGAATCGAACCCCCATCTCAAGAACCGGAATCTTACGTGATATCCATTACACTAAGGGTGGCAACTGTTACAGTATATCAAATTCTCGAGAATTTTACAAGTAAAAAAAGCTTACCGAGAGGTAAGCTTTTTGAATATTACAATTCGATATCGCCAAACAAGTCAGCCATTGAGAATCCAGTTTGAGTTTCTGGAAGATCAAAGTCGCGTTTTTCTTGTTTTGGACGACGTGGGCGAGATTGACGTTTTTCTTGTTTTTCGCCTTCTTCTTGAGCTGGACGTTCTTCAAGGGCTTTGATAGAAAGTGATACACGTTCATCTGCAGCATTTACTTCAAGAACTTTAACAGTTACTTCTTGTCCAACTTTAAGAACATCTTTTGGATTTTCAACACGTTTGTGTGAAATTTGTGAGATGTGTACAAGTCCGTCGATACCTGGCAATACTTCAACGAATGCACCGAAGTCAGTCAAACGTTTAACAGTTCCTTCGATAACATCACCAGCAGCCAATTTTTGTTCAACGCCATCCCAAGGTCCAGGTGTTGTAGCTTTCAATGAAAGTGATACACGACCTTCTTCTTCGTTCAAGTCAAGAACTTTCACTTGGATTTCTTCACCAACAGTTACAACTGATTTAGGTGATACGTTGCGTTCGTGTGACAATTCTGTCAAGTGAACCAATCCATCAACACCACCAAGGTCGATGAAAGCACCGAAGCTTGTGATACGTGCAACTTTACCAGTTACGACATCACCAACGTTCAATTTACCAAATACTTCTGCGCGTGCTGCAGCTGATTCAGCTTCAACAACTTCACGACGTGAAAGGATAAAGCGGTTTTCTTTTGGATCTACTTCTTTGATTTTAGCATCAAATTCTTGACCTACGAAACGTTCAGTGTTACGTACAAAACGAGTATCAAGCATTGAAGCTGGAATAAATCCACGAAGTCCTTCAAATTCTACTGAAAGTCCGCCTTTAACAGCGCGAGTTCCTTTAACAGTAACAACTTCTTCTTCACGTCCAACCAATTTGTCCCATGCTTTGCGAGCTTCCAAACGTTTTTTAGATACAAGGTAAGTTACTGTATCAGTATCTTTACCAACTACTTGACGAAGAACAAGCAATTCAAGTGTTTCACCTGGTTTTACCAAGTCGTTGATGTCAGCATCACGATCGTTTGTCAATTCGCGAAGAGTCAAGACACCTTCGACACCAGTTCCAGAGATTGCAACGTTAGCTTGGTTCGCGTCAACTGTCAATACTTCAGCAGTAACAACGTCACCTGGTTCAACTTGGCTAACACTGTTTAGCAAATCTTCAAATTCATTCATCTAAAAAATCCTCCAACAATCAAGTTTTCTAAAACTTGACATACTTATAATTATTTTTCCTAAGCAAGCACTCGCAATGAGATCAACTACAATCTTTAACGACTCATCCTATAAAGAAATAAAATACCTAGATAGATATTTTATCACTTATCTGATATTACCTAAGAACTGGGGTAGCTGGATTCGAACCAACGCATGAGGGAGTCAAAGTCCCTTGCCTTACCGCTTGGCTATACCCCAAAAAGAGCGCTGACATCAGTCACTTTATCATCGTCACAATGAACGCTAATGGAGAGAGAGGGATTCGAACCCCCGAACCCGAAGGAGCGGATTTACAGTCCGCCGCGTTTAGCCTCTTCGCTATCTCTCCATATAAATCGACAGGATCTATTATACCATTGATTTATTATGATTGCAAGCCCTTATTTATTCAAATTATAATTTTCTATTAAAATTTCAACGGCTTTTTCAAGTTTTTTGTAAAGAGAATCCACATTTCCATTTTTGATAATGGCAAATTGACCAGCCATGTCTGCAATTTCACCAATCGTTTTCTTTCCAATGGACAAAGTGAAACCATCAAAAGTGTCTTTTCCAACAGTTACTTTACTATCAACGATTTGAATCTCAATTTTCTTATCTTTTTTACTCATTTCAACCCTCTTTTCACTTTTTCTATTTTACAAAAATTCTCTTGATGACGCAAGAGAAAAGGGAGTGGGTCAGAAAGAATTTAGTTAGAAATTCCTTCTTTATCCCACCCCCGCAAGAGTCATTTGTCACTCTTCTATTCCTAAAAGCGAATGAAGAGAAACATTAGCTACTGCGTCTTTTCGTTAAGACTTGTTCTCATTGAAACCTGGACACTTTGATCTCAGACTCTATAGGTTTAATCGACTTTGACAATCCATCCTTCTGGTGCTTCGACATCACCAAATTGGATACCGGTCAACTCGTCATAAAGCTTCCGTGTGACAGGACCTACTTCTGTTTCAGAATAGAAGACATGGAAGTCATCCCCGTGTTGAACGCCTCCGATCGGAGAGATGACAGCTGCGGTACCACAAGCTCCTGCTTCTACGAAGCGATCCAAATCATTGATAAAGACATCCACTTCAATTGGTGTCATTCCAAGACGGTGTTCTGCCAAGTAAAGCAAAGAGTACTTGGTGATCGATGGCAAAATAGAAGGACTCAATGGCGTCACAAATTCATTATTAGCAGTGATACCAAAGAAGTTTGCAGAACCAACTTCTTCAATCTTGGTGTGAGTCGCTGGATCGAGGTAAATCACGTCAGAGAAGTTACGATCATGCGCAATCTTACCTGGCAACATACTAGCTGCGTAGTTCCCACCAACTTTTGCAGCCCCTGTACCATTTGGTGCAGCACGGTCATACTCATCTTGAATCAAGAAGTTCGTTGGAACCAAACCACCTTTAAAGTAGTTACCGACAGGCATTGCAAAGATGGTAAAGATATACTCATCTGCAGGTTTTACACCAATAATATCTCCAATACCGATCAACAGAGGACGAAGGTAAAGGGTAGCTCCTGTACCATATGGTGGAACATACTCTTCATTTGCTTTTACAACTGCCTTACAAGCATCCACAAACATATCCGTTGGAACTTGAGGCATCAGCAACCGATCAGCCGTGCGTTGCAAACGTTTAGCGTTTTGATCTGGACGGAACAATTGGACGCTTCCATCTTTTGTACGGTAGGCTTTCAACCCTTCAAAGGCTTGCTGACCGTAATGCAAACTTGGAGAAGATTCGGACAAATGCAAGGTCGCATCTTCTGTCAATTCCCCTTTTTCCCAAGCTCCATTGCGATAATGTGCCAAATAGCGATAGGGTAATTTCATATATGAAAAGCCAAGGTTTTCCCAATCAAGTGATACTGTCATGATAGTGCTCCTTTTAATTTTTTCTATTCCTTGTCGATCTGATGCAGGTCGATTCAGTTTCTCAATCTATGTACACTATTGTACACCATTTCATGAGAATTTCAAGCGAAATTTTCAATTTTCAGAAAATTTATTTTTAAAGAAAGTCAGTCCTAGAATGGACCGACGATTTCTTTTATTTGATAGTAGCTGAAAAAACTTCTTGATCCGAAATGGTATCGTTGACAAAGGATCCATTGCTTGTTCTTTCAGAAATGCTTAATTGTGTCAAATCAACTTCTGTCACCTGCCCCGTTGTGGAAGTGATCTGAAGGATTTGATCTTGCTCTGCCACTTCTTCTTGGCTCGTAAAGAGATCAAAATCTCCCTGGTCAGTGAAGACTGGACCTGCCTTGAAGACGCGGTGTGGTTTATTTTTCAACTCACGCAAGACCTGTAGTCCCCGTTTAGCCCGACTGGTCACAGGAATATCGTCTTGCAACATCCGTTTGAGACTGCCTCGCTGGGTCAGAATGTACATGCTTTGAGTCGTCGACTTAAAGGCAGCAGCGACTTGATCCCCGTCTTTGAGGTTAATAGCTTTAACCCCTGCTGCTTTGGCTCCTACGACAGGGACCTCTTCAATATTAAAGCGCAACCCATACCCATTTTTGGTGATAATCATGATGTCTTCAAGGACAACTGGCGCAACAGCTACAATACGGTCCTCTTGGTCTTTTAGCTTAGCGTACTTAGTCGATTTAGAACGATAAGTCCGCCATGGGCTCAATTCCTTGCGTTCAAAACGCTTGATTTGCCCTTGTTGAGTTGCTGCAAAATAGGTCACACCCTCAAACTGATCCACAATCTCCGCAAAGAGAATTTCTTCCTCTTGCTCGAAATTGGTCAAAGTTTGACTCAAGTGCTCTCCAATATCCTTCCACTTGGTATCTGTCAATTCATGAATTGGTCGATAAATGGCATTTCCCAAGTTGGTAAAGAGTAAAAGATGCTGGGTGGTCTTAGCAGGCTCTACGAAAATCAACTCGTCATCATCTCGTTTTCCAACTTCTTCCAGTGTTGAGGCATTGAACGAACGAGGAGAGGTCCGTTTGATATAACCAGCAAGGGTCACGCTAACGAATGTTTCTTCTTCGACAATGAGACTGGCTGTATCAATCTCGATCGTTTTAGCAGTATCTTGCAACTCACTACGACGCGGATTGCCAAAGAGCTTCTTAACTTCACGCAATTCCTTTTTCATGAGATTGAACATGGTCCGTTCATCCCCAATGATGGCTGCCAAGGTCGCGATTTGCTCCTTGAGACTAGCATGCTCTTCTTCCAAGGTGACGATATCCGTATTGGTTAAGCGGTACAATTGCAAGGTGACAATAGCTTCTGCTTGCTCTTCTGTGAAATCATAGCTGATCTTAAGGTTTTCCTTAGCATCTGACTTGTTTTCAGAAGCACGAATCAAGGCAATCACTTCATCGAGGATGGAAATCACGCGGATCAATCCCTCTACAATGTGGAGGCGTCGTTCCGCCTTTTCCTTATCAAAGCGAGAGCGAGCGACAATGATATCCCGACGGTGGGCGATGTATCTAGACAGGATCGGTACAATCCCCACTTGACGAGGGGTATAGTTGTCAATTGCCACCATATTGAAGTTGTAGTTGACCTGCAAATCTGTGTACTTGAACAAGTAGTTCAAAATTAGATCTGCATTGGCATCTTTCTTGAGCTCAATGGCAATGCGAAGACCGTCTCGGTCAGACTCATCCCGAACTTCTGCAATACCAGCCACCTTGTTATTGACACGAACATCGTCAATTTTCTTGACCAAGACCGCCTTGTTGATCTCATAAGGAATCTCAGTGACGACAATTTGCTGCTTGCCGCCTTTGAGTTGCTCGATATCTGTCTTAGAGCGGACAACCACCCGTCCCTTACCAGTTTCATAGGCTTTCTTGATTTCATCCCGTCCTTGGATAATGGCACCAGTTGGGAAATCAGGTCCAGGTAGAAACTCCATAAGTTTTTCTACCTTAGCAGAAGGATGGTCGATCATGTAGACCACCGCATCGATGACTTCAGCAAGGTTATGGGGAGGAATATCTGTCGCATAACCAGCAGAAATCCCTGTAGCTCCATTGACCAATAGGTTTGGAAAGGCTGCCGGCAAAACAGTTGGCTCTTTTTCTGTATCGTCAAAGTTCCAGGCAAATGGTACGGTGTTCTTTTCGATATCTTGAAGGAGATAACCAGCAATTTCAGATAGACGGGCTTCCGTATAACGCATGGCAGCCGGTGGATCACCGTCCATAGAACCATTATTACCGTGCATCTCAACAAGAATCTCACGATTCTTCCAGTCTTGAGACATGCGGACCATGGCATCATAGATCGAACTATCCCCGTGAGGGTGGAAATTCCCCATGATATTTCCGACAGACTTGGCCGACTTGCGGTAGCCCTTGTCATGGGTATTCCCATCCTTATTCATAGAATAAAGGATCCGCCGTTGAACAGGTTTCAAGCCATCCCGAATATCAGGAAGAGCCCGTTCTTGAATAATGTATTTGGAGTAGCGACCAAAGCGCTCTCCCATGATGTCCTCTAAGGACATATTCTGGATATTACTCATATAGGATACAAAGCCCGTAAAATGCAAAGTGAAAATAGGAAATTCTTACAGTGAGCGACGCTCACAAGAGAATTTATCTTTTTCACACAGCATTTAGGGCGTGTTCAACTCCTTTCAAAGAATGTTGAGTAGTCTTTTGTAGAAAGAGGATTCAGTTACATTATGTAACCAAATGATTCTTTCTGTAGTATAAAATAGATTCATTAATGATTCGAAAGTTTCTCTTTAGCATAAGAAATCATTTTCTCTGCTACTTCCTTATCGTAAGTAAACCCCATCTTTTGGGCCAGAATTTGAGCTTCTAGATTGAATAGCCCCATGGTAGCAGATAAAGACTGAGTGATTTTATCGAAACTGGATAAATCAAGCAAAGCTGAGAACTCCTTCTCTTGCTCAGCTGGTAGATACTGGAAGAGGTACTTGTAGTTCTTTCCGATATCAACTACTCCCCTATCGCTTGTCACCTGCCAAGCTAAGACCTTGAGGAGTTCTTGCTGACAAATGCCATAGAGGTGGTCGGTCGCATAGATGAGCTGATTTCTTCGAATGGCCTTTACGATATAAGCCGATACCCACCAAAATTCATTGCAGGTGGCTGCAAATTCCTCTTCAGTAGGAGGACAAGTCCAGTAGCGCTTGGAATTAGGCTGATAGGCTTCAAACAAGCCTTTGTCGTCTTTTATAACTTCAAAATTTGCTTCGCTGTCCACCCACTCTTGGATATACTCCTTGGGGCAGAGGGTTAAATCAATACGATTCCCATCTTCAAAAAGCATGAGATACAGACGACGGTGTCCCAGTCGGTTGTGCTGTTCGATGAGTCTATTTCCGTACTGATCCAACCAGGATAAATCTGAAATCAGGTCTTCCAGATCATCAACTATATAGACCACATCATAATCTTGAAACTCGTCTTTGGGTGCCTGAGGATTCGTTCGTGATCCGGATAAGGCAATTGCTTCTACTTCTATAGAATCAGCTATCTGCAAAATCAGATTCATCAGTTCATTTTCAGTTCTCATGTCGATTCCTTACCATTTCTACATCCCAGCTTATTTACTTTATAGTAGAAAGTGATTAAAAAATTGTATTCTCTTCTAAGGTAAACTTAACGTTATCTTCAATCCATTGGCGACGAGGGGCTGCCTTATCACCCATGAGGACTGAGACACGGCGTTCTGCACGCGCTAAATCATCAATGGTAACACGGATCAGGGTACGAGTTTCTGGGTTCATGGTGGTTTCCCAAAGCTGGTCCGCATTCATCTCCCCCAACCCTTTGTAACGTTGGAGGGTTGCTCCACGACCAAAGGTCCGACGCAACTCTTCTAATTCGCTATCTGTCCATGCATAGGCTACTTCTTCTTTCTTGCCTTTGCCCTTAGACATCTTATAAAGAGGAGGAAGGGCAATGTAGACATGTCCTGCTTCTACCAAAGGGCGCATATAGCGATAGAAGAAAGTTAAGAGGAGGGTTTGAATGTGGGCCCCATCCGTATCCGCATCGGTCATGATGATGATCTTATCATAGTTAGCATCTTCCACTGAGAAATCTGCCCCAACACCAGCACCGATGGTGTAAATCATGGTGTTGATTTCCTCGTTCTTGAGGATATCACTCATATTGGCCTTCTCAGTATTAAGAACCTTCCCACGAAGTGGAAGAATCGCTTGGAACTTCCGGTCCCGTCCTTGTTTGGCAGAACCGCCGGCTGAGTCTCCTTCGACTAGATAGAGTTCGTTTTTCTTAGGATTTTTAGACTGGGCAGGTGTCAATTTACCAGACAGAAGTCCCTTGTCCTTTTTGCTCTTCTTGCCATTTCGACTTTCATCCCGCGCTTTTCGAGCGGCTTCACGCGCATCCCGGGCCTTTATAGCCTTACGAATCAGATTAGAAGCCAACTCCCCATTTTCCATGAGGAAGAAGGTCAATTTATCAGAAACAATGCTATCGACAACTGGACGAGCCAAGGGACTTCCTAATTTGTCTTTGGTTTGCCCTTCGAATTGCAAATGGGCTTCTGGAACCAAGATCGAAAGAACAGCAGACAAACCTTCGCGGTAGTCTGATCCCTCTAGGTTCTTGTCTTTTTCTTTGAGAAGACCCGTCTTTCTTGCATAGTCGTTCATGGCCTTGGTAATGGCTGTCTTAAGACCTGTCTCATGGGTTCCCCCATCTTTGGTACGGACATTATTAACGAAGGACAAGATATTATCTGAGTAACCATCATTGTATTGCATGGCCACTTCTACCTGAAAACCATCTGATTCGCCACTAAAGTAGAGAACAGGTGTCAAAGTTTCCTTATCTTCGTTCAAGTACTCTACAAAATCTTGGACACCATTTTCATAATGAAAGGCCACATGGTTGTCTTCTTCCTTGCGGAGGTTGGTCAGCGTCAGCGTCACGTCCTTAAGCAAGAAGGCTGATTCTTTGATCCGCTCAGCAATGGTATTAAATTTGAAATCCGTCGTTGAAAAGATGGTTGGATCCGGCATGAAGGTGACCTTGGTCCCTGTCTTAGACTTAGGAGCCGTTCCTATCTTCTCAAGAGTGGTAACTGGTTTCCCACCATCTTCAAAGCGTTGCTTATAGACCGCTCCATCACGGGTAATCTCAACCTCAAGCCAGCTAGAGAGGGCGTTTACGACCGAAGATCCCACTCCGTGAAGACCTCCAGATGTCTTATAACCTCCTTGACCAAACTTCCCTCCGGCGTGGAGGACCGTAAAAATCACTTCAACGGTTGGTTTGCCCATAGCATGCATCCCAGTCGGCATTCCACGTCCTTGGTCTTCTACCGATAGAGAACCATCTTTATTAATCGAGACATCGATTTGTGAGCCAAAGCCAGACAAGGCTTCATCGACCGCATTGTCCACGATCTCCCAGACCATGTGATGCAAGCCGTTTCCATCGGTCGATCCGATATACATCCCTGGACGTTTACGGACTGCATCCAACCCTTCTAGTACCTGAATGGCATCGTCATTATAATTATTAATATTGATTTCCTTTTTTGCCACAAGGAACCTCCTGTTTGTTCATCTTTTCTATATTACAGTTTTTTAGGAAATTTTGCAAAATTTTTTCTCTTTATATGGAGATTTCTATATCTCAGTAAAAAAAGCTGGCTGGACACTTTCTTCAGATGTCACACTTGAACTCCAGAAATTGCTTTTTCTATCGTTGGCTTTTTGATATAATGAAAGTATGATAAAAGAAATAAGTGTTTTAATTTTAGCCTATCTGTTAGGCTCCATTCCTTCGGGATTATGGATTGGGAAAATCTTTTTCCATATTAATTTACGGGAACATGGCTCGGGCAATACTGGAACGACCAATACCTTTCGGATTTTAGGGAAGAAAGCTGGGATCATTGTCTTTGCGATTGATTTCTTGAAAGGAACTTTGGCCGTTCTCCTTCCGACTTTCTTTGGAATTCAGGGGATCTCGCCGATGGTCTTTGGTCTCTTAGCCGTTTTGGGGCACACTTTCCCAATTTTTGCTGGATTTAAGGGTGGAAAGGCAGTGGCGACGAGTGCTGGTGTCTTACTTGGTTTCTCGCCTATCCTGCTACTCATTTTAGCAGTTTATTTTGTAGCCAGCCTGTATTTAACCAGTATGATTTCGTTTTCGAGTGTTACCGTTGCGCTACTCGCCATTCTTTCGGTCCTCCTTCTTCCTTTGACTGGATGGATCTTGCACAGCTATGATCCGCTTTTTACAGTCATTGTCTTGGCCCTAGCAACCTTGATCATTCTTCGTCACAAGGACAATATCCAACGGATCAAGGAGAAAAAAGAAAATCTCATCCCATGGGGAAAAAACATCACCCATCAACAACCAAAAAACTAGAGCGCATGCTCTAGTTTTTTATATTCATTAAATAGAAGATCTCTGGAAGAAAGCAAATAGGAGTCTCTTCCTCCTCTTTCTTCTATAACTTTACTTTCAAGAGTCTCTCGATTTCTTGATAAAGTATCTCTGTCGGTTGATAAGCTTTGCATCGTTGAGCGAGGACCTTTAGATGATTCCAATCCTCCTGCGAAACCAATTCATTAAATAAACGCAAGACTTCGGAATCTGTCTTTTTACGAGATACCAATCCTACTTGGAATAACTCAGCCCGAACCGCATTGTCAAACTGGTCATAGTCCTGGGGCAAAATCAGACTAGGAATCCCCTCTTCGATACACCCCATCAAAATCCCAGCACCTGCATGATGAATAGCAAAGTCCATTTGATCCAGAACATCTGAATAAGGGAGGTAATCAAAAATCAGAAGATTATCTGACAACATCCTTGGTGGATGCTCCAAACCACTAGGGTCGCCTAGGGTTACGTAAAAGACATAGTCAGGATGTTCTTGGCTCAAAAGCTTTGCCAACTCCACCATCCGCTCTTTTTCCCATTTTAAATGAGTGCCACAGGTAACAAGGACTCGCTTTTTAGAACTCATAAAATACTGTTTCTGTTCTTGAGGAAGGTGGTCAAAAGAGAGACAGCGATAACCAACCCATTTAAGCTGGGATGGAAAATCATCTCGAAACTCCAACTCTTTCATGCCCAGAGCCAAGATTGAATAGGGAGAATAGACCCCTTCTGTCCCATCTTCACGGTAGAGTTTAAAATCCTGTAGGGTATCGAGATTCTTCTTAACCAGCGCTAATCCAACCTTCTTTGCTAGACGGATGACTTGCCTACCCAGAGCATCTCTCCACTTGTAGAAGGTCCCCTGGTGCGGTTTCCAGCCTCCTAGATATGCAGGTGTAGTCGTGCGACTTTCGATCGCTACTGGACTTGGAATGGTCGTAATCCAGGGAATGCCCAAACGATCTGCTAAAACTCCAGCAGGAGCGGCTACAAAATCTGCAATAATCAAATCTGGTTGTCCTTCAGAGTCCCAAATTCGATTTATCTCGTTGAAAACTTCAGGAATCAGTTTACTATTAGCCCTTAGTTGTTGGTACATGATAAAGAGATTTGCTTGCTTGGCTGTATTAGCTATATCTTCCATGACTGTCGGACGGTCAGGAAACAAGGCAAGGCAGTCGAAGCCAATCTGCTCGACCAATTCCTTTTTTTGAAAACCTGTGATGACTCGAACCTGAAAACGAGGATCCTCCAGCAAGGGCTTGACCAAAGTCAAAGTCGGAAATAAATGACCACTAAAGGGGACGCTAATCACATCGATTTTTATCACTTTGTCTAATCCAGTCATAAATGATTCCTTTCACATCTTCTCTGTATTCATAGCTATAATGATCCGTATCCACTTGGATATCCGCTGAATGGCGGTCCAAAATTCGTGAATAAGGATCTTTTTTGCCTTTGATAACCAATGCCTCTACCTCCTTTTGACGTAAGAGAAGCTGGGAAACAGGGCCAAGCGCTATCACGCGCAACCTTGGCAAGGATACCTCCTTCCCTACACTTCTAAGCCACTGCGTCAGCATATTGACCCCTGAACTCTTACAAACAAGAACCACCTCCTGCACTTCCAGCAAGGGAAACAAGTGTTGTTGTAAGAGCTTTTGAAAGCGAGGGTTCAAAATGGTATGCCAATAGTAGATGATATTGGATGCAGAAGCCGACATTAGGGATACTTGAGGAAATTTTATATGTTCAAAATCTTGATTGAAGGGAAAATTGCTGGCTACTACTCTAAAACCTGATGGACAAATCGCATGGAGGAGGTCTAGCTGCCCAGCTGTCAGTCCGGCACAGGAGTAGTCACTGCTCCCACTGAGAAAGAGGACCAAGCGATTAGAGTCTAGCATGGTCTGATCAAGAGATAAAGCAGACAAGCGATCTAGATAGGACTTCATCTTACTCATAACGAATCTTTCCGTCCGTCACACGAATCTTCCGCCCCCGCCAATTAATCACAGGAGGAGTCATTAGAACATAGATAAACAGCCAAGGAAGCAGGAGATCATTCAGCACTTCGTAGATGACTTCATCCAAGTGTAGGCGATTGGATAGGATGCTTTGTCGATAGAGGAGCATCCATACTGCCTTGAATCCCAGTAAGCCCAAGACTAGAAGAAAATACGGCCAACCTAAAAAAAGACTTAAGATCAAAGTTGGAAGAGGTAGAAAACTCGGTAAACCTATGAGACTAAACAGCTTCCAATCCAGGTGTTCTTTGAGATAGATAGAGCTAAAGAGAAGCCAACGCTTCATCTGGAGCAAATATTGCTTGGCATCCTTGATAGTCGTTCGAACATTACAGGTGACCCTTGTTTGGATAATGGATACTCCTTTACTCCTTAAAAAATCGGCCACGGCTAAATCATCACATAGAAAATCCTTAATCGCTGTGAAGAGCCCCTGGTCTTTTGCAAGTTCTACCGGTAGGATATAGAACATCCCGTTGATGGAGTGATTCGCCTCAACTTCTGCCATTGTAAAATAGGTAATAAAGGAATTGCCATTAACGAATGCTGCGACCAGCTTGGACCAGAAATTGCTTCTCTCCTGGTTATAAGGAATACCTGTCAGAATGACCTCTTGACCCAAATAGGCGGTCAGCTCACCCATTTTAGAAAAATCAATCACACTATCATCGTCCAAAACAATCAGATAAGGCCGGGTCAGCTCCTCTACAACCTGCTCAATCTTGTAACTCTTGGGATTAATCCCCTGAGGGACGTCTTCAATGAGAAAAATTCGAATGCGTTGGGCAAAGGAAGCCTCTTGGCAAATCTGATCTGCTACTCGCTGGGCTTCTGTATCAGACTGATCAATCAACCAGTAGAATTCTACTGCTTCAGTTTGCTGGAGATTGGCCCGCAAATCACTCTCTAAACGAGGATCCCCAGAAAGGATGGGTTGAACCACTGTAAAAAGCTGTTCTGGAAAGTCCGCAGTATGAACCTGACTTTTTTTATAATAAGTAAAGGACAGCAACCAACGGATGAGAAATAAGAGAAGATAAGCAAGGCCTAAAAATATAAATATGAATTTCATCAATTAAGTCCCTTTTTTAAATATATAGCAAGGAGACGGATGATCCACCTTTGGGGAAGTAGTCGACCTAGCCAAACTAGCAAGCGATAGCGAAGGCCGATAACAGCATAGGAAGTATCCCTTTCTATGAATCGGATCAACTGCTGAGCAGCTTTCTCAGGCTTCATCTGCAAGCTACCACCTCCCAATGCTTCTACTAGTTTGGGAGGAAAAATAGCTGTTTGGACTGGTCCAAGAATATAGAGACCTAGCTGGACCTGGGAATCTGATTGCCTCAGTTCCTCCTGGAGAGCAAGAGTGTAGGTCTGCAAGGCAGCCTTGCTAGCACTGTAGGCTGCTAGATAGGGATGAGGAAAAAGAGCTGCCAACGAAGACAGCTGGACCAGCTTGATCTTCTGATTCTTTTGCACTACCTGCTTGATTAGCTGGACTGGACTATGGTAGTTGACCTGCCAGAGGTCTTGCTCACTGGCTGAATCAAGGTCACATCCTAGGGAAAAATAGGCTAGTCCCGCACAATTGACGAGAAGATCAGCATCTAGACTCTCTACAAAAGCTTCTAGAGCCACTTGATCTAGCATATCTAATGTTAGGATTGAAAGCTGCGCCTTACTCCCAGTTAGTTCTTTTTGGACTTGGGAGAGTTTGTCAGCATCTCGACTCACTAAGATCAGATGCTCCAAACGTTGTGCCAGTTCTTTCGCTAGCTGCCGGCCAATCCCTCCTGTAGCGCCTAAAATGATTGCTTTTTTTATAGTATCTTCTATCTTCATAGCTCTAGTGTACCAAATTTCAACCAGTTAGAAAACTCTTACTACCATTCTCCAGCTTTACAGTTCAACCCCTACTTGTCAAAAAGGTCTCTAACGTAAAAATAGAGTCCTTTTGTCTTTTGTCTATTTCCCAACCGTACTTCAATAACTACTAGCTATTAGGCGATCAAATAGGAAAGGTCGGTTCAATAAAACTACTGGAGCAGTGATGATTACAAATAGTACCAACATAAAAAAGTAAGGGCAAACAAGCAGAGGAACAAGAGTCTACCTGTAGCTTTATTAAACTCATTCATTATAGTCACTAGGCCCAATGGAATCAAGAAGAAATAGGTATCTCATAAGATTTCTCTTAGATCAGTATCCACTATAAAGCATCGACTAAGTCCATCAGTATTTCCATAGGTGTTTTTTTCCTACGACCATTAACAGTTTCGATGATGTGATAAACTTTTAAACGATTGTCGTTACTGAAGACAAAATCAAAGCGGAATTCGCGTCCGTTGGGTGCTACTGTATCAAATATCGTTTTATATTTATCATGAACGGGGCTAACTGGAAACTTATTGAAGAGCAAGCGTCGCTTATCTCCCGCTTCTTTTAGACAGTTTTCTAGCTCCTGACAATAGTCATAAAACAGCTGTTAGAGGTCTTCTTCTGAAATTCTTCTTCTCCGAACTAATGATGTAAAATCCGAAAAATTTCTGCGCGGGATGTCAATACTAAATGAAAATCCCTCCTGATTGATTCTTTCTAAAAATGCATCTCTTGAAATCATAGAACTACTCTTTCTTTTATCAATCTTTAGTGAACCCTTATTGTTTCTATACATCGTCAATCCATTATGTAATCAAGCAGGTCCATCAGGGTGAGTTTCTTGCGACCATTGACGGTCTCAAAAAGATTATAAACTCTTAGTTGTTGGTTCTTTTTAAAAGCAAACTCAAAGCGAAATTCGCGACCATTGCATGCGACTATATAAAATCCGGTCTGATACTTTCTCTTATCGGCTACTGCCTGCATTTGCCGGTCTTCTACCTCTCTACAAAGTAAAAGAAAGATCTGATAGAGTTGCTCCTCAGAGAGCCTTTTTCTCCAAACTAATGACTTGAAGTTATTGTACGTCCACCATGGGATTTGGATGTTGAAGGAAAATCCTTCCTGATTGGCTTTATCGATAAATGCTTTTCTGGAGACCATACCACTTCCCCTTTTATCGGAACATTGTTTGACACTATTATACCATCTTTTATCCTTTCACAAAAAAAGCATTCCAAATGGAATGCTATTTTCTGTTTCTTAATAGTATTCCCCTTGGCGGTAGTTCCAAGAGTTGAAATGATCAGATAAGTGCATCATGATCTTATCGATATCCAATCCTTTACGGATCACAACTGGACACGTATTGACAGAACGGCTACCTGCTCCTTGTTCTGGAATCAGTTTTCCTTCGGCATCAACCATAGAGACCATCACACCTTGTTCATAGCGAGTTTCAATGGTCTTGTCTGGTTGGATAGAAGCTACATAATCATCTGCTTCGATGACCAAGTCCACGGCACCTTCGATGCGCTCACCAATTCCTTCGACCTTCCCGCGGTTTCCTTTACCGGAAGGGTTGGCTGAAGAAGCGTAAACCATCTTGCCTTCTTTTTCCCACATTTCTTTGGCGATTTGCTCACCAGCTTTACCAAATTTGATGACAAAGCATGAAGTTCCACGAACGTCTGTCATGAGTTCTTCACGTCCATCTCCGAAAGCTTGCAATTTTGCATAAGCATCTTCACGCCAAGGAAGGATACAACCAAGCAAGATATCTTCATCCCAATGTTTTTGGTAGAAGGCTTCGATTTCAGGATTCAATTGCGCAAGGGCACGAAGTTCATCCATGCTTCCGCAAAGAACCACACCTGGTTTGTTGCGGTTGCGTTCTTTGGCTTCGAATTTACGTTCCAAGCCAGCCTTGTCACTGGTCATGATGATGTAGCCAACTTTGGTAGGGCAGACGATACAGCCACCCTCTCCTTTAAGAATGTCAAATCCTTCTTGTGAAAGTTGTCCGTCCCATTGAATGTGTTTTGTCATAAGTCTCTTTCCTTTTCTATTCTTTTTAGTATTGTATCAAAAAATAGTCTCAAATTCAATATATTTTCAGAAAATTCGTAATTCAGTATACAATTTTATCATTGCCAGTAAGCTGGCCGGTTCTTCTCATAAGCTGCGATCAAGTCTTCGTACTGAAGCGTAATCCCGATATCATCCAAGCCGTTGAGCAATTTGTGCTTCCAATCTTGATCGATCTCAAAGCGAAACTCTCCAACAGGTGAGATGATCTTCTGCTCTTCCAAATCCACCGTCACTAGATCTGTCGGCTTCAAACTTGCCAATTTTTGACGAACCTCTAGCGGTTGGACAATCGGCAGCATGCCATTATTAAGCTCATTATTGTAATGGATATCTCCGAAAGATCCGGCGATAACGACTTTAAAGCCATAATCAGCTAAAGCCCAGGCCGCGTGCTCCCGAGAGGAACCAGCCCCAAAATTGTCACCAGTGATCAAAATGGTCGACTTGCGGTATTCTGGTTTGTTAAAGATAAAATCTGGATCCTCGGTATACTGGTCATCCAAATAGCGCCAAGCATACATGAGGTATTTCCCAAAACCTTTTTTATCAATTAACTTTAAAAATTGCTTGGGGAGGATTTGGTCGGTATCAATATTATCGTTCATCAAAGGAACTGTTGTTCCCGTATAAATGGTAAATTTCTCCATGCTTCCTCCATTTACTCGACTTCTGGCATTTGGCGCACGTCGACAAAGCGACCGGCGATTGCTGCTGCAGCGGCCATTGCTGGGCTACAGAGATGGGTCTTGGCTCCAAATCCTTGACGATCTTCAAAGTTCCGGTTGCTAGTAGAAGCACAGTGGACCCCATCTGGAACCTTGTCTGGGTTCATTCCTAGACACATGGAGCATCCTGGATCACGCCATTCAAAGCCCGCATCCATGAAGATCTTGTCTAAACCTAATTTTTCAGCGGCTTGCTTAACCGGACGAGAGCCAGGTACCACAATAGCAGTTAAGTTTGGCGCAATTTTTTTGCCTTTCACAAACTTGGCTGCCAACTCCAAATCGCTGAGACGCGCATTGGTACAAGAACCGATAAAGATATAGCCTAATTCAATGTCTGCTGGTTTTTGACCAGGTTCTAGATCCATATAATGATAAGCCCGTTCATCATTCATGTCGCGAATCTCTGGAAAAGGAGTCTCGAAGTCCACTCCCATAGAAGGATTGGTCCCCCAAGTCACCATCGGAGCGAGATCAGATACATCCATACGGATGACCTTATCATAAACGGCGTCGTCATCACTAACCAGAGTCTTCCAATCAGCTACTGCGGTCTCAAAATCATCTGGCACACATTCGCGTCCCCGGAGGTAGTCAAAGGTCGTCTCATCTGGATTCATGATCCCCATTTTGGACCCGAACTCGATCGACATATTGCAGATGGTCATGCGTTCTTCCATGGTCAAGCGATCAATTGCTTCTCCCCGATACTCTACGACATAGCCAACTCCACAAGCAACCCCGTAGCGCGCTATCAAAGCTAGGATGTAATCCTTTGAATAGATCCCTTTTTGTGGGGTTCCAGTGAATTCAACCAACATTTTCTTTGGTTTGACTTGCCAGATGGTTTGGGTAGCAAAGACATGCTCCACTTCACTGGTTCCAATTCCAAAAGCAATGGCACCAAAGGCTCCGTGGGTTGCGGTATGGCTGTCTCCACAGACAATAAATTTCCCAGGCTGGGTCCGACCGGTTTCAGGGCCCACCATATGAACGATTCCTTGCTTAGCAGAACCATGGGCAGCATGATCAATCCCAAAGTCCACCACATTCTCAGCTAATTTATCAATCTGGGCTTTTGAAATCACATCTCGGATATCAAAAATATTGACCGTTGGAACATTGTGATCAAAGGTTCCAAAGGTTAAATCAGGTCGTCGGACCTTGCGTCCTGCATCCCGTAATCCTTGAAAGGCTTGCGGACTCGTCACTTCGTGGATGTAGTGTTGGTCCACATACATGAGTTGGGGTTGCCCTTCCACTCCTGTAATCACGTGGCGGTCCCAAAGTTTATCAAAGATTGATTTTCCACTCATCGTCTTTCTCCATTTATCTTCTTGTTAAGAAATCCATTGAAGGATTAGAAAGAGGGCACCTGCTAAAAGAAGGCTACTGCCCCACCAGGTGGCTTGAAAATACCATTTCCGCACCTTGTGGTGAAAGAGATATCCACCTAGTAGAGCTCCGAATCCACCAAGCACCCAGCTCTCGACTAACAGGACCTTTTCAGGAATCCGCCACCTGTTTTGGATAGCTTTTCGTTTATCTAAACCATAGGTCAGAAATACGATACTATTCCAAATAGCAATAACAACTAAACAGCGATCTCTCCAAGTCATCTTAGAGATTCCCAATAATGGCTGCAGTCATCTCAGCAGTAGAAGCCTGACCACCTAGATCTCGCGTCAAGATTCCTTGATTCAAGGTTTGATTGACAGCTTCTTCGATCATTTCTGCACCTGCTGTTTCTCCAAAACTGTCTCGGAGCATCATGGCAACGGACAGGATCATGGAAATCGGATTGGCAATGCCTTGACCAGCAATATCAGGTGCTGAACCATGAATCGGTTCGTACATGCTTGGTCCTTGGTCAGAATGACTGGCAGACGGCATCACGCCTAGTGTTCCAGGAAGGACGCTGGATTCGTCAGATAGGATATCTCCAAATAGATTCTCTGTCACTACAACATCAAAGCGGGCTGGATTGGTAATCATGATCATGGCCGCACTATCGACAAGCTGGTGCTCTAAAGTCACATCTGGAAATTCTTTGGCAACTTCTTCTGCCACTTGGCGCCACAATTTAGAAGTTGCAAGGACATTTTGCTTATCGATACTGGTCACTTTCTTACCACGTCCTTGCGCAATCTTGAAGGCTTGGCGCATAATCCGACGGATTTCTTCTGCACTGTAATCATTGATATCGCGTGCTGTATCTTCTTTCAAGATATGCTCTCCAAAATAAATCCCACCTGTCAATTCACGCACGACCACGAAGTCGACCCCCTCGATACGCTCGGGCTTCAAAGGAGACAAGTGTTTCAAGGCGTCGAAAACCCGTACAGGACGAATATTGGCAAAAAGATTTAATTCCTTGCGAATAGCGAGCAGGCCTTGTTCTGGACGAACAGGAGCATTGTCATACTCAGGGCTCCCGATGGCTGCGAGAAGAATAGCATCCGCTCCTTTAGCTGCTTTTAGAGTATCTTGGGGAAGTGGGTGGCCAGCGGCATCAATCCCAGCACCCCCAAAAGGTTTGTCTTCTAGGCTATAATCAAAGCCAATTTTGGGAGCAACGGCTGCGAGGACCTCTAGTCCAGCTGCCATGATCTCAGGGCCAATCCCATCTCCTGCAAGTGTTACAATTTTCTTTGTCATGTTCATTTCCTCTTAGGCTTGTGGAAGATCACGGTAGGAGACAGCTCGTCCCATCTCACCAGCATTCTCTTTTTGAACCAGCGTGTTGGCATTGATATAAGCAATGGCAGAGGCTTTCAATACGTCAAAGTCCAAACCAGAGGCATTGAAAATCGTATCGGTATCGACATTTTCCACGGATACCAAGACGCGGGCTTGGGCATCAATCCCATCTGTCACTGCATCGATATTGTATGAGGTCAAGCGAACAGTTTGGTTGAAGAATTTATCAATCGCATTAAAGATCGCTTCAACCGACCCTTGACCATTGGCAAGGAACTCAAGCACTTCCCCTTCTTCATTGCGGAGGCTAACCGCTGCTGTAATCGTTTCGTCTGCATTGGTTGTCAAGCGAAGATCGTTAAATTGGAATCCTTCTGGATTTTCCACTGCTGTACCGGCAACAAGGGCGCGGATATCGGCATCTGTGATCTCGTGTTTCTTGTCTGCCAGAGATTTGAACTTAGCAAACAATGGCTTGATGTCTTCTTCTGTAAATTCCAGTCCCAGCTCATGCAGTTTTTCGACAAAGGCATGGCGACCAGACAATTTTCCAAGAGGGAGGCTATTGCTCTTGACACCCACCAACTCAGGGGTGATGATTTCATAGGTAAGAGGATTTTTAAGAACTCCGTCTTGGTGGATCCCAGACTCGTGTGAGAAGGCATTGCCACCAACAACCGCCTTATTTTTAGGAATTGGAATCCCAGAGTAACGAGAGACCAACTCAGAAGTGTTGATGGTTTCATTAAGGACAATCGGACTTTCCACTTGGAAATAGTCTTCGCGAATATTGAGAGCAACTGCTACTTCTTCAAGTGCCGCATTGCCGGCCCGCTCCCCGATCCCATTAATGGTTCCTTCGACACGACGGGCACCATTTTTAACAGCAGCGAGGCTATTCGCCACCGCCATTCCCAGATCATCATGGCAATGAGGGGAATAGATAATCTCGCGATCTGTCTTGACATGGTCAATCATGTATTTGAAAATGGCACCGTACTCCGCTGGTGTCGTGAAACCGACTGTATCAGGAATGTTGATATAGCTGGCCCCTGCATCGACTGCAGTCTGTACGACTTGCAAGAGGAAATCCAATTCCGTCCGGGTCGCATCTTCTGGCGAGAATTCAACAATTTCAAATTTTGAGCGAGCGTAAGAAACGTGCTCTTTGATCGCTTCAAGAATTTCTTCCTTGGTCTTGTTGAGTTTAAACTCCCGGTGAATCGGACTGGTTGCGATAAAGACGTGAATTTGTGGATACTTAGCATCCTTCAAGGCTTCATAACAAGCATCAATATCTGATTTGACAGAACGGGCCAAACCTGTCACGGCTGTCTTGGTCAAGACCTTGGCAATCTCTTGAACAGCTGTGAAGGAATCAGGACTAGCTGCAGGAAAACCTGCTTCAATAGCAGAAATGCCCCATTTTTCCAATTGCTTGGCAATGGCAATCTTTTCTTTAATTGAGAAATTGACTCCTGGAGTCTGTTCACCGTCCCGAAGGCTGGTATCTAAAAATTCAACTTTACGCATAGGGTCTCCTCATTTCTATGTAGTGGATATAAAGAAAAACATCTCACTCGGTCAACCAAGCGAGATGTTTTTGCCCGCTTGGTAAGCCAAACAGGACTAATGCTTCTGCACTAGCCCTTATACCTCAACAACAAAGCAAATTGAATAAACTTAGCTGTTTTCATGTTTGACTTTCTCCTTTGTTCAATGTCTTGTCTAGTATTCTAGCATAGGGAAAAAGCAATGTCAAGAATTTTCTACAATATTCTGAATTTTTTGAATAGAACAAAATAGAGCTTTCAATTCTAATTAGATTGAAGATAAAGTCATCTTAAAAACTTTCCTTAGGTGAAGACGGACGTCAGCGAACTTCAAAGAAGTTCCATGACTAATTATTGAGCCTAAGGTCTCAATAATTCCGAGTGCTAGAAACAAAAGTGTTTCTAGCACTTTTCTCACGGCGGAAAGTTTCAATATTTATTGAATAAGCCTAATAGTAACTATCGTTTTTATTTTCAGCATCATTCTAGTTGTTTTATGTAAAATACAATTTTCCATCAATCTGAATAGAGCCTGTTACTCTACTTCTTCTGATACAAATCAAAAACGATCTTGTCATTATAGAGATCAATGGTATTGGCCTTAACATAGATTCCAAAGTCATTGTCAATTTCTGGCAATACAATGGTGATGGTAGACTGCTTGGGTGAGATCTGAACAAATTTTGGGATATTTTTATTTTTACTCAAGAGCTGCAAGACCATCCTTTGTGGAATTTGAAAGGTTCCAACTGAAAAATCTTTCACCGTCAAGAGGATGTTCCCATTTTCCAATTTGGATGGTTGAAAGTAAATGTATAAGGGATAATCCTTCCCTAAGAGACTCAACTGCCCTTCTAAGAGGATTTGCTGATTGTCTGCATAAACCTTGTAGTCGGACAACTTATATTTTTTCAGAAGCGATTTGATGGTATCATTGAGTTGATCCCGAGTCGTTGTCATGGTCCCAACTTTGACATCTTTGGTGCCAACTGCTTGATGAAGCTGACTAACATCTTCTCTTGGCATCGCTAAGCGTCCTTGCACAACTATAGCGAAGGCTAAGAGAAGGCTGACCAAACCTAAAAATAACCATTTCCAAATATTGATTTTTTGAAGGAAGGGGACCTTTTCTTTGATGGGATTATTTTTGACTCCAAGTTTTCTTCGTGGCATTGATTTTCTCCAATATTGCTTGTTTCATCTTTTCATAGCCCGTATTGTTAGGGTGGAAACTATCCTCTTCATACAGGGCATCATTGATAACGGTTGTCTTCCCGTCACTGATTTCTGATACGCCCATTTTGCCATCAATTCCTTTATAGAGCAGATCATTGATCGGGACGAAATAGACTTGATCATATTGCGCGATGGTTTCTTCCGTCGTCTCATTCCAACGATCTACAGCCGTCTGGATACTAGTTAATTCAGGAAAATTCAGGTAAAGAGGATTGTAGATCCCCACTACATAAATGGGAAGATGGGGATTGTCCTTTCTGGCCTTTGTAATAATTTCTTTGAGGTTCGCTGTATAATTCTTGAGCGGCTTTTGGATATCTGACAGAGAAAAATCACTCAGATGATCGACAACAACTTTGCGCAGATCATTTCCCCCAACCGTTAAGGTCATGACACGCGCCTTTTTGAGATCCTTCTGAAGATCTGTTTGCTTCTTGAGACGATCTAAGATCTGAGCGCTTGTATTTCCAGCTACTCCATAGTTGACAGGCTGATACTGGCCGTCATTTTCATTGGATAGGCTTTGGGCAAGGATGGGGACAAAGCCCCCTTGCTTGGTGCTATCCCCTACTCCTTCGGTCAGTGAATCCCCTAGAGCTACATAAGTATAGGTGATTTCTTTCGCAGCTGTTTTGGGCTTGGTCATGCGAGGAGATGCAGTTGGTAGCAAAGCACGAAATAGAAAGACAAAGACAAGAAGGCTGGTTAAAAAGAAAACCAAGCCTTGCATCATTTTTTTAAAATTCATATAAATACGATCGCTTATCCTTGAAAAATCACTTGTCCATCACAGATTGTATAAGCAACTTTCCCTTTTAATGTTTCGCCCACAAATGGTGAATTTCCAGCTTTTGAAGCGAAATGATCCGATACCAGACGATCTGCTTCTGGATCAAAGATGGTTAAATCTGCCGGTCCATCCACTGCGATATAGCCAGCATCAAAATCATAGAGACGTGCTGGATTATAGGACATCTTTTCAAGCAATTGCATCAAGCTTAAATGGCCAGCATGCACCAAGTAGGTCAAACCAAGAGAAAGCGAAGTTTCAAGCCCAGTCATGCCAGATGGTGCTTTGGTAATATCAGGGACATTCTTCTCATCCGCATGGTGAGGCGCGTGGTCCGTCGCAATCACAGAGATAACGCCTGATTTCAAGCCTTCAATCACTGCTAGACGGTCAGATTCCAAGCGAAGAGGTGGATTCATCTTAGCATTGCTTCCTTTAGTCAAGAGCAGACTTTCTGTTTTCGAAAAGTGTTGAGGTGCCACTTCTGCCGTTACATGAGCTCCTAATCCTTGGGCAAATCCCACCACCTTGACACTTTCTTCCTTGGAAAGGTGTTGGATATGGAGGTGGGCACCTGTCGCATGAGCAATCATGGCATCACGCGCAGCCATTGAATATTCGGCTACACCCGTCGCACCACAGACATGGAAGTGTTCCTTGGCAATGTTCTCATTCAAACCAAGAATACCATTCAACTCAGGGTCTTCTTCATGCAGACTAATAAAGGTTCCTAAACGCTTAGCTTCTTCCAAGGCTTGGCGGACAACCTTAGTGCTTTGAAGGGGAATCCCGTCATCTGAAAACCCTACTGCACCAGCCTTAAGCAGTCCTTCAAAATCTGTCAGGTGTTGACCGTCAAAGTTCTTAGTCACTGTCGCAACTGTATGAATGTGAAGATTTTCCTTGGCTGCAGAAGCTAAGACTTCCTCTAAGGTCGCAATATCTGAAATGGTCGGATTGGTATTGGCCATCATGACCACTCTGGTAAAACCACCAGCAGCCGCGGCTAAGGCACCCGTATGGATGTCTTCTTTATGAGTTTGACCGGGTTCACGGAAATGCACGTGTACATCGATCAATCCAGGAGCTACAACCAGACCAGTAGCATCAAGGACTTCTTGTCCATCCGTTGGGAGGTTTTCAGCGATCTCTACAATTTTCTTTCCTTCAATGCGAAGATCACAGACTTGATCCAAGCCAGTTTTGGGATCCATTACGCGACCATTTTTAATGACAACCATTGCATTCTCCTTTATTCATAAAAATCAACATGCGACTCTAACAAGCGGTCGCCGTCATAGCGAAACATTGCTGAAAAGAAGGGTTTATCCTCCAACAACCACTCAACAAAGGTGTGGTCCCCTTCCCAGGTTGGTTTTGAGAGGACTTGATCATAAGGCACCCACTCCAAGGTCCCTTCGTTACACTCGATCAGTTCTCCCTCAAAATCTGTTACCTTGAAGACATAGGTGTACCAGTCCAAATCTGGAGTAAACTCCGGAAAGGTAATAATCCCTTTCAAAACTGGCTTGGCTCTAAGGCCGGTCTCCTCAAAAATCTCACGCGCAGCACACTCCTGTGGGGTTTCCCCGCGTTCTAATTTTCCTCCAACTCCGATCCATTTACCTTCATGGACATCATTGGGCTTTTTATTGCGATGCAACATGAGAAATTCTTTCCCATTGTCAATGTAACAAATCGTTGCTAATTGTGGCATTTCTTTCTCCTATCTTAACCAATCAATCGGCTCGCGTCCCGCCTCTTTCAAAAATTGATTGGTTTTTGAAAAGGGTTGGGAACCAAAGAATCCTCGGTAGGCCGATAAGGGACTTGGGTGAGCTGATTCAAGGACTAAATGTCGATCGTTGGTAATCAGAGGCCTTTTCTTACGGGCATAAGATCCCCAGAGGATAAAGACAACTGCCTCGTCCAACTCATTGACCACCTTGATCACAGCATCTGTGAAAGGCTCCCAAATTTGGCCTGCATGACCATTGGCCTGACCAGCTGGCACTGTCAAACAGGCATTGAGCAAGAGCACGCCTTGCTCTGCCCAAGAGGTCAGATCATGGGAACGCTTCTCTCCGATATCTGAGCGCAATTCTTTGAGAATATTTTGCAAAGAAGGCGGCGCTGGTACATGATCTGGAACAGAAAAACTTAAGCCCTGCGCTTGATCCGGTCCATGGTAGGGATCTTGCCCTAAGATCAAGACCTTGACATGATCCATCTCTGTCATCTGCAAGGCCTTAAAGACCTTGTCACGCGGTGGATAAACCACTCCTTTGCTGTAGACTTCATTCATAAAGTCATTGATCTGGTGAAAATACCCTTCTGGAAGATGGGATTTGATGGCTTCATGCCAGGGTGAATGCTGCATGGAAACTCTCCGCTATCCAATAAATTCTTACCTTCCATTATACCACATTTGGCGCAGATCCACTGGATAAAAAAGAGGCTGGATAAT
>NZ_JAPVYY010000015.1:0-39158 GCF_041432105.1 Streptococcus sp. 27098_8_148
AGTCCTAGCCTCTCAATTGTTTTTGGATTGTCGAGCAAGACGCAGTGGTTGAGTGGGCTCTACTACGCTGATTTCATCAGCTTTTACAGCCCTACTCAACTGTGAGTAGGTGGGACGACGAAATCGAATTCTAACGAATTACCGATTTCTGTCCCACTCTCTTTTTGAGGTTAAGATGACCTCAATCTATCTGTGCCTGATGATGTATTGATCATGGTAAAACAAATCTTCGTGAGAAAGCAAGTCTACTCATTTTTTTGAATGATTAGTTCTCCAGATCTAATTTCCCAGACTTGGTCAAAGTTCTTCAGTGCTTCATTCTGTCGGTGTAAAGTAATGATGACAGCACACGGTAAGTCTAGTACTTTTTTCAATTCTGCCTCGAACTGATGAGCATCCAAGGCTGAAAAAGGTTCATCCATAATAACTAATGGACTCTGGCGGTTTTTTTCTCGATTGAGGTACATGCGTTGTTGTTGTCCAGCTGACAGGGATTGAGGAGGTGTTGCTTCAAATTCCTCATCCTTAAACTCTGCGGGGAAAGTATTGAATAGCGTAACATTATTTTCATAACTAGAGATGAAGCTATGCTCTTGTTGCAAGATCAGGCCAAATCTCCCCCAAAGCTGATTTAGGGGAAGATCGTTCAGCAAGATCTCGCCTTGGAAATCCTCATCCGTACCATTTAAAATATTGAGCAGGCTACTCTTACCTGATCCGTTCTCTCCTATGAGGGCAATCTTATCTCCTTTGTGAATGGTGGCAAAAGAAATCTTCAATGTTGATTCCCCAAGTTGTTTAGAAAGATTTTTCAATGTGATCGTTTCAAAAGAATGCTGTGGTGCCTGAATTGAAGATGGGTGTTTAACGATAGTTTGAAAGCTTTTAATTACAGGTTTTACCGACTCTAACATTTGCAGATCGTAAAGGATTTCTTGAATTGGTTCTGAGAAGGCTGTAATATAACCAAAACTTGCAACCACCTCAGGGATACCAATTTGATGATGATATAGAGAGTAAGCTAGATAGGAAAAGAGAATAAGGCTAATGAATTCAAAAGAAATACCCGTCAAGAGAATACCTGTAATTTTAGTCAAACCATACCCAAGATACTTATCCTGCAAATTTTTGAGAGAACTTCTTTGTTGCTCTATAAAATGAGGTAGAGTAAGTTTGTTAACTAGGTGATGTCCTCGGAATAGATCCTCCAAGGTCCGATAATAATCACCTTGCTTTTCAAGATAGGTTTGTCTACGCTTCGCAGTCAATTAACCAACGATCTTTGGAATTTGAATACTGATGGCTGTTGAAATCAGTAGGATCAGTGCCACTATAGGATTGATCGTTCTGGTAATAATGATGGTATAAATCAAAATTCGTAGAATCTGCTTAAAAAAACTCATCAGTGGAGGTAGATAATCTTTTTCCAGTGAATCAAGATCATTAGATTGATAAGAAATGTATTCTGCGACTGTTTTCTGCTTGAAATCATGGTGGGCAAGTCCTAAAAGAGATTGAAACCAATCGTTCTTTAGATTTGTCGAAAAGAGAATGGCCTGTTTCCAGTCAAGTCGCATTTGGATGTAGTTGCAAGTCAAGTAACCTATAACTGCGATACAATAACCTGACAAAGCTATTTGATAGTGGCCACGAATTAATTCTTGTGTAAAGTATGGAAGAAGAGCCGTACAAATATTGGATAGTCCACTAAAGAGAAAATTAAAGAAAAGATACCAGCGCAAAGGCTTAAGGTATTGAAACATAGACGAAACTCCTTGATAAAGCTATAACATAAAACTGATAATGACATAACAGCCCAGTTACATTAATGAGCAAATAGGGGCATTAGTTAGAAACTTTCATTTTTGTAAAATATAACTAAATTATAGCATATGATGAAGTCAGTTTATTAATTTGAAAGAAGTTTGTCCATGTATTTCTCAAAAAAATTTGATATTAGGATGATTCTGTAGGCGTGTTAATTTAAACAAAAGAATTGCTAGCGACAGAAGATGCTGCTAGCGGAACCTATTTGCCTCCAAGTAGTGGAACTGATCTATCGTGGAAGCAAACAATCTCTTTAGGATGGCAAAAACGACAAGCCATTCTGAACAAAGTGAAGAATCCGAAAGTTAAAACGTTAGAGGAAAAACTTTCAAAAATGTCACGTGCAGAACTGGAGGAAGAGTATGGTACTGTAATTCAATCCTATAAAAGGTTTCTTACAATGGGACAAGGCGATAATGTGACTGCTACTATGGATTTTGAGGATGTGAAACTAATTTGGAAGCGGTATAATGAAGTGAAGGATGATCACTTAGGATTATTACCTTCAGAATTAGCCAAGGTGGACCCAAAATTTAAGAAACGTATCGATGCAATGGATCAAGAAGCGTTAGAAGAGGCCTACCCAGAACTTAAAACATTGATCTCCATGGCTCATGTGAATCCATATGCACAACTATTTAAATCTGAAACAGAGCGAGCTAATTATGATTACCTACTAGACCGCTATTTCCTTTTAGATAGTCAAAAAATGCTCAGTTGGCGAGATCCTGCTTTTCAAACTAAATATGATTATTATATAATTGAAGAAGGTATTGATCCTTTTACAGGCAAACCTGCTACACAGGAAGAAATCAATCGTGCAAAAGATATCAAGAAGGTGAGAGCTTTTACTGATAGCCTCCAACTAGCAAGTACCTTGTATACATCTTATGTTGGATATAATCAGTACTACAATAAACCCTACACATCTTTCTCGGATGTATATAGTAAGGTAAAAGGGAAAATTCCTGTCTTCAATAGGAAACCAGTAATTCCTGTTTTTTCAAATAGATATTCAAAAATAGATTTTACTCAAACTGACTTTGATGTTGAGTTAATAAGAGGTAGATTGAAAACTGATCCAGATACGGCTTTTTTCTGGTCAGGACGAACAGATGGCATTGGAGGAATGGATGTTGCGAAAAAAATAGCAAAAAATAAAGGAGGAGTTACATTAGAATCTACGATTGATGATACGAACATTGTAATGCCTGAATGGGATTTTAATACTCCTTCAAGTGTAACAGCTTGGGAGGAAGCTTCGAATGTTTACGCAGAGCAAGTATCTGGTGAAATAAGAGCTGTAGTTGGTAGCGAACTACGACCAGGAAATATTTGGGAAAACATCGAACTACCAAAATTGAAGGCCAATCCAAATGTTACTAAGGTTACAACAATAGATCCTAAAACAGGGGTAGAAAAAATTATATTCGAGAGGTAGAAATGAAAATTACAGGAACAAGATCAACAATTACTTTTGATTTAGAGAATGGTTTCCTCATAAAAGCACAAGGAGAATTGCTGATCAATAAAAAATTTGTTGTTTATAAAGATAGTATGACACAATGGGAGCCTCCTCATGAGAATCTTCCGATAACTCAAAGAGAAATAGAAAATATTATTAATACAGCTAAAAAAATGGAGAGCAATCAAACTATTCAATTAGACTTTGTATAATTATATTGTATTCTGAGAGAAATAAATCTCTATACAAGTGGTCAGGTTGTCTATCATGGGACCAAACTCCTAGGTGGAAGTGAAGAAGATGCTCAAACTGCAAACTTTATCGGGAACATCGTAGGAGGTTATGTGGCCTCCTCAGCAACCAGCAAGTTTAGTTTGAATCAACCTATTTTTTCAAATCGATATTCAAAAATAGATTTTACTCAAAACAGAAGACCATTATAAAACATTTTAAAAAAATAGAATAGAGGTTTGAAATCCTGAAAAATAGAATTCATTACATTACGAAACTTGAAATGCAAGATCGATTGCCTTTCAGTGGCTTTGTAGCAAATTTTGATGGGAAGCAGATCCAAAACAAAGAAGAACTATTTCGTTTTCTTGAAAAAAATGTCGGACTTCCTGATGCCAATAATTGGTCATCTATTACAGATTGGCTGACAGACTTATCATGGATAAAAGCTGAAGAATACAACTTTATTCTTGAAAATTATGATAGCTTCTTAAAAGATGACTTATCATCTAAAGACTTATTTTTAGAAATTTTGGAAGAAGATATTCTTCCTTGGTGGGAATGCGATGTTGAAAAGCATGTTGTTGGCAGTAAGGTCAAGAGTTTTCAAGTTTACATAGTAGAAAATTAAAAATAGGACAAAGTTTTAAGGAGCTACCTTAAGGTAACCACTTATGTTGGATATAATCAGTACTACAATAAACCCTATACAACGTTCTTGGATGTATATAGTAAGGTAAAAGGGAAAATTCCTGTCTTCAATAGGAAACCAGTAATTCCTGAGGTGAACCTTAAGGTAGATATCAATGGTAAAACTATAACAGAAACCACAAAACCTTATGATCGCGAACATATTTTACGAAATATAGAAGAAAGCAGGCTTGCGAGGGAGAGTTCAGGGTTTAAAGACTTTTCAACCACGAGGCTTCAGCCGGTAGCCAAGCCTCAGCCTGCACCTAAGAATTTAGATGTTGAGGGACCAGTAGTAAATAATATTCAATCTAAATATCCCGATTTGCAAACTTATGAATATAATTCATATACAAATCCTGGTCCACTAAATGATTTAAGAGGTCAGCCTAATGTTAATTTTTATGGGGGACGGTATGATGTTGAAGTTTTGAAGTCTCCTAAAATATTATATCGAGCTGGCGACCAAAGCAATCCGCTAGGGCAATGGTTTACAGAATCAGCCCCACATTCTGAGATAGAAGTTAGAATAAATACGGCAGTAAAACCAATTTGGACAGATCGTTCAGGAAACTACACTGGTAGCTCTCCTTTAAATACAGTTTACGAAATAAAAATACCAGCTGGCACAACAATATACAGAGGACCTGTTGCGAGTCAAGGAGGCATCTATCAAGGTGGTTTGGAATATGAACAAATTTTTATTGAAACTCCGTGGAAAATAGAAGGTGTAGAGGTTATTAGCTCAAAACCATTAAATTAGTGAGGAAAGAAATGAAACGAAAAGAATTATTAGATAATATCAAATTAATATTACCACTATTAAATCAATACAATGATGGGACAATTCATGTACAAATTTCATTTTTACAAGGATTAGAATGTGCATTGGAAAATGGTGACTCACTCCCTACAATAAGAGAAATTAAAGATATCCTTTATCCTCCAAGAGGAGGTCTATCAGACTTTTCTGTTTGGAAGAATGATTATTTGGAACGACTAAAAATTAATGAAGAAATTGAAGCCTACAATAATAGATTATGGGAGCTTTTAAATCAAATAGAAAACTTGGAATCATAGTAAATGCATCAAATTTTAAAATTAGAAGCATTTCATCAATCTCATACAAGAATTCCAAGCGGAAATGAAGATTCTGCTTTTGATGGTTTTTGGAAACCAGGAGGACAGACCTTCCCAGGAAATATGCCAGAAGCAGTCATTGACGAAGTTCCGTGGGGAGAATTTACAATTAGAAAATTAGGAGGCGATTAAAATGAGTTTAACTAAAATAACATGGGAAGAATTTGATACCTTTGATAAGATTGAATCACCGAAGGGATATGATTTTCGAAGACATGAAGGGAAATATTACACTTTTGGAGAGTTTGGAGTAGCTTCAGTTCGTCGTGTCTTTGAAAT
This sequence comes from Streptococcus sp. 27098_8_148, assembly GCF_041432105.1. Taxonomy (NCBI): domain Bacteria; kingdom Bacillati; phylum Bacillota; class Bacilli; order Lactobacillales; family Streptococcaceae; genus Streptococcus; species Streptococcus sp. 27098_8_148. Next base: position 5,633 of record NZ_JAPVYY010000015.1, read on the forward strand.
TAATCCTTCTGATTTTAATGAATATTTATTAGGCAAGAGGACGGCACGTGAAATTGATTTTAAAGCGGAGAACGATCGTTGGCCACCAACGGAAGAAGAAAAGAAAGCTAGTGAGAAACAATTTATATTAAAAGGCTTAACTCCTTTAATAGCTAGTCCTAAAAGTTGGGAATTATTTACTCAGGAGGAGCTTGAGACGTTAATTCCGCTTGCTGAACAAAAATGGATTGACTGGAGAGGCAAGCTTCCAGATGATTATGTATCGCCATTGAAATAGCTTGTAAGGAACTTGTTTATACACTGTTAGTTGTAGGCAAGTTCCTGTTTTCACTTTAAGTGGACTAAATGAATCGCAAAATATTGACAGAATTCCAATACCATTAATGAGGCATATTCTAATAAAGTTTTAGCTCAGGGCAATAAGTACATTGGAAAAAGTAGTAATGGATTAAAGATTGGAATGTATATAAGAGAATCTGATGGAAAAATTATCTCAGCATTTCCAAGGGAATAAAATGAATTTAGAGGTAAGATTAATGAAGAGAATATATTCAGTTGTGGTTTTTGGAAATGAAGAAAATGATATATTGTTAGTTTTGAAATTTATAGATCAAAAATTTCAAACGCTGTCAGACTTTTTAAATTCTGAGGTTCATAATTTTTATCTGCATGTTCGAGAAGCTTTGGAGAGTGTAATTACTGGGAAGATGGAAGAGTATGCTTTTGATGGTAATATGTTGGGAATCGAAATTGGAAAAGAAATAACAGAAGTTTACTTCCAATTTGAGGAAGAAATATTAGGTGCGCCATGTTTTATTTCAACTGATGAACTGTATAAACTAGTGATTGAGTGGAAAGAAATGGAAGATAAAATGTACAGGGGGGACGATATTTTTCCGCTAATGATAGAGGATTGACGTTGAAGTAATTCCCCAAATAATGGAAAAGCGATGAACAATAAAGAATTAGAAGATTTATTTTACACAGTTCCAAACGATGTGGATTATACAGATCTACTCGAAGAAGTAGACTTGGAAGATATTCCGGAAGAAACAATTGAAAAACTGACTTCTTTATTAGATAGTGATGATGATTTTTTGCGCTATAAATCCTCTCGATTGTTGACTATTTGGGGAATAAAGGAAGGCTTTAATATTCTGACTCAGATGTTTGTTGAAGGTAAATTGGAAGGCTATATTCCTCATCGGCTATATAGTTATGATGATACAAATCGAATTATATTAGATGCTCTTACTAGCTATTGGGCCAATCAGTCAGATAGAGGTGATGGCGATACAGCAAGGCAAGACATATTCCCTTATGTCTGCAAAATTATAGAGCAGGCGGAAAAAGGTTATTATGATCTTTCATATTTTTACTATCTAGTTGAAGATAATGGCTTTTCTGAATACATCCCCTACCTCAAACACTTCCTTTCAACTATTATGGACAAACCTGAAGAAAATTATTGGCGAATTCATGATACTTTGAAGCTATTCCTCAAAATAGATCCTGATTATGTGACACAGTTATTAAAAGAAAAGCAAAAATCATTGGGAGATTTTGGAATCGAGGATAAAGGTGAAAGAAATTAAATTTTATAAAGTAAATGATGAGTATGGTTTTATGTCCAATTTTGCTCCCTACCCTTTTTCAGATGGTAGCAGAATCTGGCCAACATCAGAGCATTATTTTCAAGCACAAAAGTTTTTAGTACCCCAAATTCAAGAGAAAATTCGTCAGATAGCATCTCCAATGGATGCTGCTTTGGAGGGACGCAATCGTCAAAATCCCTTGAGATCAGATTGGGAAGAGGTCAAAGATGAGGTAATGCTCCAGGCTCTTCGGATGAAATTTAGCCAAAATCCAGAAATCGTAAGGGAATTGCTGGCGACAGGAGATGCCAACATCATCGAACATACGCGAAACGACGCCTACTGGGCTGATGGGGGAGATGGCACTGGGAAGAACAAACTAGGCCTTCTCTTAATGCAAGTACGGGAAGAGTTGAAAAACGCTAACCTGTAATCTCTCCTCTAGCTATTCCACCTATTTCATGCTAGAATAAAGAAAAACACATTTGGAGGCATTATGAATCAGACAGTGACTTATTTGCAGGAATTGACAGCCATTCCTTCACCGACCGGTTTTACACGTGAGATCGCAGACTATTTGGTCAAAACCATTGAAGGCTTTGGGTATGAAGTGACTCGGACTGCTAAGGGAGGCGTGAATGTGACCGTTCCTGGTGTGATCACAGACAAGCAACGCTACGTCACAGCCCATGTGGATACCTTGGGGGCTATTGTCCGCGCTGTGAAAGCAGATGGCCGCCTCAAGCTGGACCGTATCGGTGGTTTCCCTTGGAATATGATTGAAGGGGAAAATTGTACGGTCCATGTGGCTAATACCGGAAAGACCCATTCGGGTACGATTTTGGTCCATCAGACTTCTTGCCACGTCTACAAGGAGGCGGGGACTGTCGAGCGGACCCAGGACAATATGGAAGTCCGTCTGGATGAAAAAGTGACCAATGAGAAAGAAACCCGTGCCCTTGGTATTGAAGTGGGTGATTTTGTCAGCTTTGATCCCCGGACCATTGTGACAGATACTGGCTTTATCAAATCTCGTTATCTAGATGACAAGGTGAGTGCGGCGATTCTCTTGAATCTTCTGCGCGTGTACAAGGAAGAGCAGATCCAATTGCCAGTAACGACCACCTTTGCCTTTTCAGTCTTTGAAGAAGTGGGGCATGGGGCTAATTCCAGTATTCCGGCTGAAGTGGTCGAATACTTGGCAGTGGACATGGGAGCTATGGGAGACGACCAAGCGACGGATGAATACACGGTATCCATCTGTGTCAAAGACGCTTCTGGACCATATCACTATGAGTTCCGTCAGCATTTGGTAGCCTTGGCAAAAGCCCAAGAAATCCCTTATAAGTTGGACATCTATCCTTTCTATGGATCAGATGCCTCTGCAGCCATGAGCGCAGGAGCAGAAGTCAAACATGCTCTTCTCGGAGCAGGAATCGAATCTAGCCACTCTTATGAGCGGACTCACTTGGATTCTGTAGTCGCAACAGAGCGCATGGTCGATGCCTACCTCAAGAGCGACTTAGTAGAGTAAAAAATGGAACTACTCTCCGGAGTAGTTTTTTTCATAATACAAAAATTTTCTGAAAATTCCTTTTCTTCTGAAAACCTTTGTGGTATAATCTCAAAATAAACTTAAAATTTCTTGAGGAGATTTACATGAAAAAAAGAAATGTCATTGCACTTGCGGGGGTTGCCCTCCTTTCAGCAGGTATCCTAGCAGCTTGTTCGGGTGGTTCTAAATCATCTAGCTCAAGTAACGGTCAAAAATTCTCATATGTCTATGAGACTGAGCCAGAAAACCTAAACTATATCACATCTGGTAAAGCAGCAACCCACGATATCACTGGAAACTTGATTGATGGTTTGTTTGAAAATGACAAATACGGTAACTTGATTCCATCTCTTGCAAAAGATTGGACAGTTTCGCAAGATGGCTTGACTTATACTTATAAACTTCGTGACGATGCTAAATGGTATGATTCAGAAGGCGAAGAGTATGCGGATGTAACAGCTAAAGATTTCGTCACAGGGATCAAATATGCGGCTGATAACAAATCAGAAATGCTCTACATCATCCAAGATTCTATCAAAGGCTTGAATGACTACGTCAGTGGTAAAAATAAAGATTTCTCAGCTGTAGGAGTAAAAGCAGTTGATGATCATACCCTTCAAATCACTTTGAACCAACCAGAATCTTACTGGAACTCTAAATTGACTCTTGGGATCACTTTCCCTGTCAACGAAAAATTCGTGAAATCAAAAGGGGATAAATTCGCTCAAGCAAGTGACACCAGCTCCCTTCTTTACAATGGTCCTTACATCTTGAAGAGCTTTACTTCAAAATCTTCTATCGAAATGACCAAGAATGAAAACTACTGGGATAAAGACAAGGTCTACATCTCAGATGTGAAATTGGAATTCTACGATGGACAAGACCAAAGTAAATTGGCCAAATCATTCGGTGAAAATTCTCTTAGCTTGGCCAAACTCTTCCCAACTGGATCTGGTTACTCAGAGCAAGCCAAAGAATTCAAAGACGAAATCACCTACACTCCTCAAGACGCTGCTTCTTATGTTATTGGTACCAACATCGACCGTCAATCTTACAAACACACTGCTAAGAAGACCGATGAAGAAAAACAATCTACTAAGAAAGCTCTCTTGAACAAGGACTTCCGTCAAGCGATCAGCTTTGCCTTCAACCGTGAAGCGTATGCTGCTCAATTGAACGGAAAAGACGGAGCAAGCAAGATCATCCGTAACCTCTACATTCCACCAACATTTGTCCAAGCTAATGGCAAGACCTTTGGTGAAATGGTGAAAACTCAATTGGATACCTACGGAGATGAGTGGAAATCTACTAAACTAGACGATGGTCAAAACGGTCTCTTCGATGCTAAGAAAGCGAAGGAAGAGTTTGCAAAAGCGAAGACTGCCTTGGAAGCAGAAGGTGTGAAATTCCCAATTCACATTGATATGCCTGTGGACCAAACCACACCATCAAGAGTTCAACGGGTACAATCCTTCAAACAATCAGTTGAAGAAGCACTTGGTAAAGAAAATATCGTCATCGATATCCAAATGCTTTCGAAAGAAGACCTTCAAAATGTGACCCTCTTTGCGCCAAATGCGGCTGGCGAAGACTGGGATCTCTCTGATAATGTTGGATGGAGCCCTGACTACCAAGACCCATCAACTTACATGGATATCTTGAAAGCTTCATCTGGTGAAAATACTAAAACTTTCCTTGGATTTGACCCAAGTGAAAACAATGAAGCAGCTAAAAAAGTTGGTCTGTACGACTTTGAAAAGATGATCAAAGATGCTGGTGCAGAAACACAAGACGTCAACAAACGCTATGAAAAATATGCGGCAGCGCAAGCTTGGTTGACAGATAGTGCCCTTGTTATGCCAACTTCTTCATCAACAGGACGTCCATTCTTGACACGTATCGAACCATTCTCAGCTCCATTTGCATGGACTGGTGGTAAAGGAAAAGACCACGTGATCTACAAAGGAATGAAACTCCAAGATAAAGCTGTGACAACTGCTGACTACAACAAAGCCCTTGAAAAATGGCAAAAAGAACAAGCAGAGTCAAACAAAAAAGCACAAGAAGATCTTAAGAAACACGTCAAATAAGAATCGATAACCGAGGCTGATGCCTCGGTTTTTTGTGGGATCATTTGAATATCAACTTGATATAAAAACGCTTACATAGTATAATAGGAGTGTTGTTTACAAAAAGTGAGGAGATTGACATGAAAAAGAAAACAATGGTTTCCATTCTCGCATCAAGTTTATTGATCGCGCCGATGGTCTTGCATCAAGTAGCAGCAGCAGATGAGCAGACAGAAGAGCTAGCTCCATCGACAGAAGTGGTCCATGCTCCATCTACTGAAGCAAGACCGACAACAAGTGACGCAAGTACTGTCACTAGTGAAGAAGCTGCAAGCTCGAATGAGGCATCGCTGGATCGGGCGACAGGTGCCAATCAAGTAGCTCCTACAAGAGAAGCCCACACAGTCTCAAGTGATCCAACTGTTCCAGTAGCAACTCCAGTAGTAACAAACAGGGAAGCTGCACCTCAATCCACTCCTACTTCAGAAGCACTGGCAACAAGTCAGGATTTGGCAAAAGTCACAGGTTCGACCCTTGCAAGTGATCAGGCTACTAAAGAGTTGACAGTGCAAGATGCTGTTAATGGCTTGCTTCAATGGGCAGCAACGGATCCAAGCCAATTAGGCCAAAGCCAAGCAGATCGGGAACGCTTTGCCAAGAGTTTAGGTTTGATTGAAACATCAGAAGATCTGACTCGTAAGGTCAGTCAGCCAGAATTGGCCAAGATGTACGAAACAGCTAAGAAACTCTATGATGCCTACCGGGCTGAAAAGAAAAGCCCTCTCTTTTTAAATGGTCGTGCCCAGCCTATTTTCCCTTATACGACGGGAGAAAAAGCAGACGAAGACTACAAATATGAGGACAGCCAAATTGTGCGCTTCCCAGTCTATGTCGAAACGGACTACGACACCGATGCAGATGGCAAGCCAGACTTGGTCAAAGCCATTGTTCAATTGCCAAAAGCAGTCGCGCAAGGAGATTTTAAGGCAGCAACTATTCTCGAAGCGCGTCCTTACGTAGCAGGAACACTCGATGAAAACTACGTGACCCTTGAAAGTCTGGGGCTTCCGACAGATGGCAGCTACGACATGAAGAAACTGCACAGCCAACCTGCAAAGAGACAGCCAGTTGGCAGTGAGACGACAGTAGAAGCAGCGAAAAAAGCCAAAGCATCGGATTGGTACTACTACAGTCCCTACGAGTATATCTATGACTACGAAGATCTCAACTGGTACGACTATTTCTTGGTCAGAGGCTATGCCTTTATCTCCAGTGCTGGACTTGGGACCAAGGGATCAGAAGGCTTCAATACAACCGGATCTGACCTCGAAATCAATGCCTTCAAGAATATCATCGAATGGGTCAATGGCAAACGCAAAGCCTACACCGATAAGACTAGCAATATCGAAATCAAGGCAGACTGGGCAAGTGGCAATGTCGCAATGACCGGTCTCTCCTGGGCTGGCACCACAACCTTTGGTGTGGCAGCGACTGGCGTAGAAGGCCTAAAGACCATCGTTCCAGCAGCAGGGATTGCTTCTTGGTATGATTATTTCAATAGCCAAGGGACCCAATTTGGCAATGCACCTTATAGTGACCTTTCATGGCTCTCCCTCTACGTTAGCACGCGGATGCTGGATCAAGAAGACTGGGCAGGGATTTGGCAAAACTATTCCAACTACATCAACCAATTGAACAAGGACCAGTACGCTCATGATCGCAACTACAGTGATGTCTGGAAGGAGCGGGATTATACCCTTCATCCAGAAAATCTCAAGACCAGCGCCCTGATTGTCCATGGCTTGAACGATGACAATGTCAAGACCAAACATTTTGAACTCATGTACGATGCGCTCAAGAAAGCGGGCCAAGATGTCAAGCTCTATCTCCACCAAGGAGACCACGTCTATCCAGCTGCTATGTCCCGTGGATACGGCATCACCGCCAAGGGTCAAGATTTTTATGATTTGCTCAATACCTGGTTGACCCACTACCTCTATGGCGTGGACAATCACGTCGAAAGCTTGCCAGCGGTTCTAGCTCAAAACAACTATGATCCAAGTAAGTGGACCAGCTATGATAACTGGAAGAGCAGTCAACGTCTCTTCTTGAATGCTCAGTCGAAACGCTTGGAAGAAACCATTTCAAGTGACTATGCGGCTGCGGGTGTTGAGATCGCTAACCGTAATGAAACAGTCAGCAAAGCCTCTTCTAAGGCTAATCTGACTTTTGTTTCTGAGGTCACTGAGGACACTACGATCAAGGGCCACATTCCCGTTCATTTCAAGGCAGCTCTTGCCAAAGGTCAAGGAAAGAATTTCCAACTCAATGCCCTCTTGGTAGACGTGGCAGATGAGGACTTTGACGTGGTAGGAAATGGTAGCGTCAAGCAAGATAAAACAGCAGATGGTTTCTGGATGGGAAGCAATTTAAGCAATCTATCTGTAGCCGAATACGAAACCATCAAGACCAAGTACAAGGTGATCGCAAAAGGCTGGATCAACCTTGCCAATCCTGAGTCTGGCTACGATTCAGCAAGCTCTCGCGCAAGCATCGAGCCAAAAGTTGGGGAATACCATGATTATACGGTCTATCTCCAACCAAATCTCTATACAGTTAAGAAAGGTCACAAGTTAGCTCTAGTCTTTAACACCTATGACCCGTCTGATTTAACGGTGGAGCACCCTTATGAAGTGACCTTCAAGACAGATTCTATCCAGGCTGCGATTCCAATTGTCGAAAAGACCCGCGCTCAAAAGGCAAGCTATCTACCAAGTGCAAGCGATACAGACTATGCAAACCTGCCAGAAGTTGGAGGAGCTGCTCTAGTAGCACCAGAAGTGCACTACAAGGAAGAATATACGCTTCCAACCCCAGAACATCTTGTCCAACCAAGCCAAGATGTTCCTGAGAAGGTCGTTGAGATGAAGACCGCATCAGCTGCCCAAGAGCACCCTCACCTTGCTCTAGCTGTATCCTATGGCCCTCAATTTGTTTCATCAGGATTGGCAGAAGATCCTCAAGCTCCAACTCCTGCAGTAGAAGGAGGGCATGAGGAGCATACGCTTCCACAAACAGGTAGCAAAGAACATGCTCTGGGTCTCTTAGGTCTGTTTACCCTGACAGCTTCTAGCCTCATCTTTTGGCGCAAGAAGAAAGAAGATGCTTAAGGAGTCCCCGTAGCAAATATTTCTAAAATGGCATCATTTAGTGTAAAATAAAAGTAGAAATGCAGAATCAGTAGATGCCTACTGAAAAAGGAGGAAATATGGCACACGTAATCACAGATGCAACTTTTGAACAAGAAACCAGCCAAGGCCTTGTCTTGATTGACTTTTGGGCAACTTGGTGTGGTCCATGCCGCATGCAAGCTCCAATCTTGGATCAGTTGGCAGAAGAAGTACATGAAGATGATTTGAAAATCTGTAAGATGGATGTCGATGAAAATCCAAATACAGCGCGTCAATTCGGTATCATGTCGATTCCAACTCTTCTCTTTAAAAAAGATGGACAAGTTGTCAAACAAGTGGCTGGAGTTCATACGAAAGCCCAATTGAAAGAAATCATTGCAGAATTGAGCTAAAAAAAACTCGTTTTCCAAACTGGAAAACGAGTTTTTTTGATACTCTTTATTTCTTTCAAATAGGCGTGATACCCATTGACAGCGCTTTCTTATAGTGCTAAAATGAATCTGTATTTCCTATAAAATTTTTACAGGAAAAAATTCTCCTAGGAAGATGTCGATCCTAGGAGAACATTACATATAAAGGTTATTGGCCCTCTGTATCTTGGGCTACCCAGACGCTGACGGAGCGCTCTGCCACTGGAAATTCGGCGCTACCGTCTTCTTGAACTTGGACGGTTTCGCTACAATTTTCTAAGATATCATAGTAGGTGAGACCTGCGTAGGATGAGCCGATCTCCATGACTTTTGTAGCAGCTTGGTTATTGGAAATCAAGCAGGCGATTGGTGCTGATTCTTCAGTACCTGAGCGTGTCCAACCGATGCAATTAGGATCATCGAAGTAGTCTGTTTGTTCCCCGTAGGCCAGATCTTTACGAACCCATAAGAGGCGATCGAGGACCTCTTGGAAACTTTCTTGCGCAAACTTGCCCTCGATACCGTAGTAGTCTCCATAGAAGACACAAGGCAAACCAGCTTCACGAAGTAAGATCAAGGCATAGGCTGCAGGCTTGAACCATTCTTCAATGGTAGATTCCAAGGCTTGCCCTCGTTGGGTATCATGGTTTTCCACAAAGGTTACGGCCTCTTCAGGATGATTCAGCGCCAGTGTTCCATCAAAAATAGTTCGAAGGTCGAAATTTTCACCCTCTTGACTAGCTCTAAAGAGGTTTTGGTGGAGGGCTACGTCGACCAGGTCATACAGGTAATCAATGCTTTCCAAGTACTCATCGTTAGTTTCTGTGTCGCCATTCCAAAATTCAGCAAAGACGTAGAAATCTTCACCATACTTTTGGGTAATATTGTGGATGAAATTCTTCATAAAGAAGGAGTCGATGTGTTTGACCGCATCCAGACGGAAACCTTCTACACCAGTCGTTTCGATAAACCAGTCAGCCCATTGGTCGAGATTCTCTACAACCTCGGGATGTTTGAAATCGATATCGGCATACATGAGGTAATCGTAGTTTCCATTCTCATTGTCTACCAGATCTCCATGAGCCCAACCTTTGTTGTCCCCTTGGATTTGGTAGATCCCATTCTTATTACGTGAAGCATCGTAGTCCGTACCGGTGAAGTGGTACCAATGCCAGTGGAAGTCATTATAGGCGCCATTTCGGCCATCAAAGGTGAATTTAGTCCATCCTTGAATGGTGAAGGGCTCAGTGAGAACCTTGTTTCGATCCATAGGATCGACCTCAACGACCTCGAATTCCTCTAAGCCATCAGCAGCAGCTTTATGGTTGAGAACGACATCGGCCATTGGTTGAATCCCAGCATCTTTGAGGGCTTGAATAGCTTGAAGATAATCGTCTTTGAAGCCATATTTGGTACGAACTGTTCCTTTTTGGTCGAACTCGCCCAAATCAAAGAGGTCATAGACACCGTAACCAACGTCATTGTTGGAAGTAGCTTTAAAGGCAGGTGGCATCCAGACTTTACAAATACCCAAGTCTGCTAAGTGTTGCGCATCTTCTACAAGACGCGTCCAGTGGTTGCCATCAGCTGGCAGGTACCACTCAAAATATTGCATTAAGGTTTGATTTTCCATTGTTATTTCTTCTTTCATGTGAATGTTCCTATTTTACCAAAAATAGTTGGATGCGACAAACGTTTGCACTGGAAGCAAGCCCTTTCTAGAAAAGAAATCGCATACATGAAAGAAATGAAGTGAGAATATAAAAAAATAGAGTCGGGTTCCGCTAGGACTGACTTTGAAAATGGTGAAAGGAGACCATTTTATGAAAAAAACAACTCTTGTTTCTCTACTTGTTGCAGGTTTACTGATTAGTCCTGCTGTACTCGCCCAGCATGTGCAAGCAGACCAAGTAAGCAGCACAACTACTGAAGAGACGGTGACTCCTTCAGCGACAAGCTCTGAAGTTACTGAAACAGTGACCTCAACACAAGGAGACAACAAAGAAACCGTACAGCCTGAGAAAGTAGAAGAGGTTTCAGAATCAAACAGACCAACCACTTCACCAACCGCTCCGACAACTGAGCTACATGAAGAACCTGCGTCAAGCCCAGCGGTAGTGAGCGCCCCAACTGTTGAGTCCACTCTAACCAATCAGCCAAGCCCTGTGCCTGCGACGCCTACCGTTGGCAGTCAAGAGGAGAGCGCGACTCCAAAAGTAACCCAAGGAGACTTGGCTGAAATTACTGGTGCAACTGTAACCGACCAGGATCGTGAAAAAGAAGTCACTGTGACGGAGGCAGTCAATCAACTATTGAACTGGGCTTCAACCAAGGAAAATCAAGTCGGATCTACTGATAAAGACCGATTAGCTTTTGCCAAGAGCCTAGGGATGGTCAAGGAAGGAGTGGAGGGATCTGCTCCAGTTACTAATCTCACTTCAATGGTTGATGTAGCCAAACAGCTCCGTGCCGCTTACCGCGCAGACAAGAAGTCACCTCTCTTTTTGAATGGCAAAGCACAACCTATTTTCCCATTTACGCCAGGGGACGATCCGGAGCATTACTCCTATGACAAGAGTGACATCGTCCGCTATATTGTCTATGTGGAAACCGATTATGATACGGATGGAGACGGCAAGCCTGACTTGATCAAGACCTTTGTGCAGGTGCCAAAAGCAGCTGTCAATGGGAACTATAAAGCTGCGTCCATCTTTGAAGCTAGTCCTTATGTAACAGGAACAACAGAGGAGCGCACCTTAGAGGGAATTGGTCTCAAAGAAGGTGGAAACTTCGATATGGCCAAGCTCTATGAAAAACCTGCCAAACGCCAAGCAACCAAGACTGTTACGACAGAAGAAGTAGCAAAAGCGACCGATCCAAAGGATTGGTACTATGTCAATCCGCGTGAAAGCTCTGAAGATTATACGCATTATGATTACGAAAATCTCAACTGGTACAATTATTTCTTAGTTCGTGGTTATGCAGTGGTGACCAGTAGTGGTTTGGGCTCTAAAGGATCAGACGGGATCAATACGACCGGCTCTGACCTTGAAGTCGCTGCTTATAAAAATATCGTTGAGTGGCTCAATGGCAAACGCAAAGCTTACTCAGATAAGACTAGCAACCAGGAAGTCAAGGCGGACTGGTCCAACGGAAACGTCGCCATGACAGGCTTATCTTGGGCAGGTACGACAACATTTGGTGTAGCTTCTACTGGTGTGGAAGGCCTAAAGACCATTGTGCCAGCTGCAGGGATTGCTAGTTGGTATGACCATTTCAACAGCCAAGGATCTCCTCTTGATACCGGAGCTTCCAATGACCTATCTTGGCTGTCTGTCTATACCTCAGGCCGAATCCTTGATAAGGAAGATTGGGACAAGGTCAAGGATTACTATGCAGCCTATATCACCAAACTCAATGAGCTCCAACACAAGGATGGTCATAATTACAACGAAGAATATGCCAAACGCGACTACACCTTAAATGCAAGCAACTTAAAGGCGGCCCCTCTCATTATCCAAGGGCTCAATGATGACAATGTCAAACCAAAACATTTTGAACTCATGCTGGAAGCCTATAAGAAGGCGGGGATTGATCCCAAGGTCTTGCTCCACCAGGGCAATCACATCTATCCATCTACTCGTTGGTCAGGGACAGAAGTCGCAGGCCAAGCCTTTAATGACCTGATGAATCTCTGGTATAGCCATTACCTCTACGGTATTGAAAATGGGATTGAAAACCTTCCACAAGTAACAGCTCAGGACAATCTAGATCCAAGTAAATGGCGTCGTTTTGATAAATGGGATACCAACAATGCCATCTCCGCTCGAATCTACTCTAAACGGGAGGATGTGACAGTAACTGGCGATTACTATGGTACAGGAAATAACTGGACTACACGTAACCAAGATGCAGCCTTCCATTCTTCCGAAGTGGCAGCTTCCTATGCAGCCACTGTCGACCAAGATGTCACCATCAAAGGCCATATTCCTGTGCATTTTAGCGCTGCTTTTGTCAAGGGAGACAAGAACCATGCCCATGTCAGTGCGACTCTGATGGATGTTTCCGATGAGGAATTTGATGTGGTCAAGGAAGAAATCACCTATGATAAAGATGGCTACAGCACGCGCACATTGGAAAAAGAAACCATCGATGAGACAGGCTACTGGAATGGTAGCAACCTTGAAACCTTGCCTCTCAAACGTTACAAGACCCACAAGGTTAAGAGTGTGGTGATTGCGCGTGGTTGGATGAATCTGGCCAATCCAGCATCTCGCTATGACTCAGCAAGTTCTAGTCATTCTATTGATCTGAAAGAAAATGAATATCATGATTACACCATGTATCTGCAACCAAATCTCTATACAGTGAAAAAAGGCCATCGACTGGTTTTGAGTTTGCACACCTATGATCCGGATTACATCTATTTTGCAGATCCTTATGAAGTGACCTTCAAGACAGATTCTATTTCTGCAACGATTCCAATCGTAGAAAACAGTCGGTCTCTCTTGTTCCGTTATCAACCGAGCGAAAAAGATACAGAGTATGCCACATTGGCAGATCGGATCTTGCCAATTGCAACCATTCAACCAAAAGTAGATCCTGAACAAGACCCAAGTCCAGTAGATCAAGCGGAAAAACCAATTGTTCCAAGTAATCCAATGACGCCAACCAATCCAGCTATTTCTGAAATTCCTCAAAAACCAAGCCACGGTCGAGATCCGATGGACTTCCGTAAGGAACAAAAAGAAGAAACTGCACAAGAATTGGCTCAAAGAGCTGATAAAGATAAGATAGAAGTGACAAGCCAACCAAGCCTTCCAAAAACAGGTCAAGCAACAAGCTCTTGGACTCTCTTTGGCTTCCTAGGACTCATGCTCACCAGCCTTTTGTCACTTGGCAAAGCTCACAAAGATGAATAGTAGAAAAGAAGGATGGAGAGAAAGTGAAAACCACCAATAGAGAGAGCATCGAAACGATTTTTTCCGAAGCCTTGGCGATTCCAAGCTTCACCAATACTGAGACCGAGCAAGGAATCGAAGCCTACCTGGATCAACGGATTGGACAAATCCCCTATTTCAAGGAACACCCGGACCATTTTGGGCGCTATCAGGTGCCACAGGATCACTTGCATCGGTCGGTCAATTGGGCCCTGGTTGATAAGGGAAAGAAAAAAACAGTTATCCTTTTCCACCACCATGATACAGTTGATCTAGAAGACTATGGAAATTTGGCAGAGATCGCGCTCGATTCTGATAAAGTAGCAGTAGCTTTGAAAAGACTGGACAGTCGACCTGATATGCAGGAAGATTTAGCTTCTGGGGAATGGAAATTTGGCAGAGGGTCTTGCGATATGAAAGCAGCATTGGCCCTTCAATTGGGGGTTCTGGAAGCCTATGCGGCAGATCTCGTGGAAGGTCAGGTCAATCTGCTCTATCTCTCTGTTGGAGATGAGGAATCCTATTCACGTGGGATGCGTGGAGCTTTGGGCCTCCTCACAGATTTGCAGGAGAAGTTTGATCTGAATTATGTATTAGCAGTGGATTCAGAACCCTTTGAATCAGAGGTAGGAAAAGAAAAGGTCCTTCACATTGGCACAGTCGGCAAACTCATGCCGGTCGTTGTGGCACAAGGTGTCTTGTCCCATATGAAGGAGCCCCTTAAAGGGATCAATGCCTTGTCCCTCCTAGTAGCCATTGCAAGCCAGCTAGATCTTCATCCCGATCTGGCAGATCAGGCGTTGGGAGAAACGTCTCCCCTTCCTTCTTGGTCCTATCTCAGAGATTTGAAGGAGCAGTACGATGTATCGACCGTGCTCTATGCGGCTGGTTATTTCAGTGTGTTACATTTGAAGAAAACACCGCAAGAGCTCTTGCAACGAATCTATGAGCTTAGTCAAGAGGCCTTGGACGCCTTTTACAAGAAGTATGAGCACTTGCAGGATCAGGCTGGCCAAGAACATATTATTGCAAGGCCAAGAGTCATCACCTATCAACAACTAGAGGAACGTTGCCAAGACTTAGAGGGTTACCAAGACTTTAGAGAAGCTTCTAATAAAAAAGCGGAGCAAGATTTTCGTAATGGGACCAGCTACCAGAGCCTTGCGATTCAGCAAATCCAGCGACTCCTTGAGTTTCTCGGAGATAAGGATCCTATGGTGGTCATCGGTTTTGCGCCCCCATATTATCCTTCCATGAATTGTCGTTTTTTAGACAATACCGATTTCAATATCGTGTCCCTCATCACTGATTACCGCGAGTATCTGGACACAAGAGGTTACCTCTTAAAAGTCGAAGAATACTTTATGGGGATTAACGACACCAGTTATTGTGCCTTGGAAAAGGATGTAGCTTCTTATCAAGTCGTCCTGGATAGCCTAGCCACACCAGCCCAGGTCTATGATCTGGATCTGGAAAAAATTGCTCAAATTCAGGTTCCAGCAGTCAATCTAGGACCATGGGGCAAAGAATTGCACAAGCGAGGAGAGCGGGTCTACAAAGAAGACTTCTTGGAGACCATTCCAAACTATTTACTAGAATTGCTCTACCATTTCGATGATCGCTTATCAACAGAATAAGAAAAAACGGTCCCAATGAGGATCAATTAGGGAGTTAACATGATTACATTTCACGGAGTTACCAAAGATTACGATGGGCATATTGCCCTCAACCACTTGGATCTGACCATCGAAGACGGGCAAATTGTCGGCTTGATTGGCCATAACGGAGCTGGAAAGTCAACGACGATTAAGAGCCTGGTCAGTGTCATCACCCCAACCACTGGATCCATTGAAGTGGATGGTCAGGACCTCTATAGCCATCGACTGGCAATCAAAAAGAAGATCGGTTATGTGGCAGATTCGCCAGATCTTTTCTTGCGTCTCACAGCCAATGAATTCTGGGAGTTGGTTGCGACTTCTTATGATATGAGTCAGAAAGACTGTGATCAACGCTTAGAGGAGCTTCTTAGGATCTTTGATTTTCAGAGCCACCGCTATGAAGTGATTGAATCCTTTTCACATGGGATGCGCCAGAAGGTCTTCGTCATTGCAGCCCTTTTGTCAGATCCAGATATCTGGGTTTTGGACGAACCGATGACCGGTTTGGACCCACAGGCCTCTTACGATTTAAAACAAATGATGCGACAGCATGCGGATCGGGGCAAGACGGTTATTTTCTCTACCCACGTCTTAGAAGTGGCTGAACAACTCTGTGATAAAATCGCTATTCTCAAAAAGGGAAATCTCATTTTCTATGGGACGATCGAGGAATTAAAGGGCCAGCACCCCGAACAAAGTCTGGAAAGTATCTATCTCAGTCTAGCGGGTCGGAAGGAAGAAGGTGGCGATCATGCGTCTTAAGATTATCCAGCAACTGGTCAATGTCAATATCATCTATGCCAGTCAGCCCGCTCAGATCGCAAAATTACGTGCCAAACAGGCCAAAAAACCGGACGTCAAACTCAATGTTGCCCGCAAATCGGTGCTCAACTATCTCTTTTTAGGATTGGTCTATTTCCTCATATTTGGCTTGCTCTTTAGCATCTATGATTTTGTCCATCAGCCAGCCTTCTTTGTCAATATGGTCGCCCTTTTTTCCTTGATGACCATTTCCCAAGGCTTTATGAGCTTTTACAATGTCTTTTATGAAAGCAAGGACCTCCAGTTTTACCGGCCCTATGCCTTCTCAGATGCGGAAGTCATTGCTGGAAAGAGTATCTCGGTCATCCTGACCCTCCTCATGGCTATCCTTCCCTTGGTCAGCTATTTTCTGATCTTGCCTGTCCAAGCAGGCGGCTTCAATCCGTTAGGGATCCTGCTAGGCCTCTTTTGTGCCGTGATTCTCTTAGGCGTTCTCTTTTTAGCGACGATCTTACTAGCTCATTTGATCACCAAGACCCTCTTTTTCAAAAAACACACGACCCTGGTCTCCAACATCATGGTCGGAATCGGCTCCCTCTTGAGTTTAGGAGCTTATCTCTATCTGAATCTAGTCCAAACCCATCGGGTAGAAGTGTCTGGTGGCGCTGATATTCCCATTCTATTTCCACCTTTTACGGCCTTTCATCAGTTTATCCTCCATCCTTTTGATGGAGAAGCGATCCTTGGCCTCTTGGGCTGGATTCTGGTCCTTCTGGTCTTGATCGGCCTGGTTCGTAAAATCGTGATCCCGCAGTTCTATGACGCGGCCCTTGCAGTTGCGACCAACCAAACCGTTAAAGAGCGTGTGAAAGTGCTCCATGTGGGTCAGAAAGACTCCTTTAGACGATTTGTCATTCAGTATCATCGCAGACTCTTGAGTGATGGGACCCTTATGGTACAAGTCCTTTTGATGATGAGCATTCTGCCTTATATTTTCCTCCTCAGTGGAGCAGCAGGAGCATCGAAAAATATAGGAGGACTCAGTCCTTACTTGACGCCCCAGTATCTGGTGCCACTGACCCTTGTTGCCATCTTGATCGGTGTTTTCAATAGTTTTGGAGGCTTGACCAGTATCGGTATTTCGCTAGAGCGCGAAAACTTTGAGTACTTGAGATCCCTCCCTATTGATTTCAAACGCTATCTCTTCATGAAGTTTTGGTTGCTTTATCTGGTGCAATCTATCCTTCCTGTCATTCTTCTGGTTGGCGTTTGTCTCTATTTTGGCGTCCATCCCTTGGCTATCCTAGCCATGTTGCTGATCTGGGTTGTAACAACCATTCCGATCTGCATTCGAGACTATGTCAAAGATTTTCAGAACTTTAGCACCAATTGGACCAATATCACGGAGTTGATGACCCGTCATCGTGGGAATGCAGTTCTTCAGTCTATTCTCTTGATTGTCTTTCTCTTTGTGATGTTTCTCTTGATCATTGTCAGCTTCATTTGGACCTATCATTCCGTCAGCACCTTGCTAGCTGTGATCCTTTATAGTGTCATACTGCTAATTGGAGCGGGAATCAGCTATACCATTTACCGCAAAAAAATCCGTACCCTCTACCAAGAGATCGGACAATAAAAAGAGAGAGTGGGACAGAAATCGGTCATTCGTTAGAATTCGATTTCGTCGTCCCACCCTCCGCACAGTTGAGTAGGGCTGTAAAGCTGATGAAATCAGCGTAGTAGAGCCCACTCAACCACTGCGTCTTGCTCGACAATCCAAAAACAATTGAGAGGCTAGGACTTTTGTCCTAGCCTCTTTTTAGTGGTGATTAAATTTCATAGCCCATGAGGAGGCCGCCTTCTTCGGCGTAGAAACTACAAAGTCCAGAAGTAGGAAGGACTTCAATCATTGCATGGGCAAATTTTTCTCGAATCAATGCAGAGAATTGCTCGATAAATTTTTCATTGTTGCGGTGGGCAATGGTAATATGTCCGCCATTATAGCCTGCCTTGATTAATTCATCAAAAGCTGCCTTGATCGCTTTCTTTTGGCCCCGTGCTTTTTGGAGTAGCTCAAGAGTACCCGTCTTACTAGCTTCCCCAACCATACGGATATTGAGGAGACCGACAACGGTCCCGATCAATTTGCTGAGACGCCCATTTTTGACCAGATTATCAACCTTGGCCAAAACAAAGAGCAACTTCGTCTTAGACTGGTAGGTCGTGATCACATCGACTACTTGATCAAAATCGAGGCCTTCAGCGACCAACTGATTGAGCTTACGAACGATCAGGTCCACCTCACCCCCAGCTGACAAGCTATTAATGACGTGGATATTGGTATTCGGATGCTCTTCTAGATAAATCTTCTTGGCCACCTCAGCACTATTGTAGCTACCTGAAAGGGTTCCAGTGATGGTCACAACGACGATATTTTCAGCTCCTTCAAAGGACTTCATATAATCATCTGGACTTGGACAGGCAGACTTAGAAGCTGTCGTAGTCGCATACATCTCTTCCATCATCTGATCGATATTGAGTTGGGCGTCATCTGTATAGATGGTCTCTCCCACTTGGATGGTCAATGGGACACTGACAAACTCCGTATCCGGTGCCAGATTGTCCAAAGAGCGGTAGTCACAGCCTGAATCCGCAATAATTTTCCATTTCATCAGTTCATACCTCATAATTGTTAAAAATGTACATTGACAAGTAGTATGTCTTCTTTTACAATTATATCATGAAGTACAATGCTATCCAAGCAGATATCATCAGGTGAGACAGATAGAAAGTAAATGTTATGGCAGAAAGAAAAATATCTGAGAAATCATTGGAAAATCTCAAACGATTTAACCAAGAAAACAATGCGATTACACGAGAATCCATCGAAATCTCTCTCCTGCAATTGCTGGAGAAAAAAGATCTGAAAAAGATCACTATCTCTGAGCTGGTTCAGCGTGCGGGTGTCTCTCGCGCAGCCTTTTACCGTAATTATGACTCCAAAGAAGAGATTCTAGAGTCCATCTTTCAATCTAGTATCGCAAAGATTACCAAGTCTTTAGATGGCTACAACCTCAAGACAGATCTCTACCAAGTCTGGGTCTACCTCTTTAAGGAAGTCAAGAAAGAAGCCAAAATCATTAGCTTGGCCATTGATTATAATTTTGAGCGACTCTTGACCAAGGCAGTCTATGACTATTTAGAAAAACGCAATGGCAGCTCCTCGAATGGCGCTGGCAGCTACCTCAATTCCTTCTGGAGCTCAGCCATTGTCTCTGTCATCTCCAAATGGATCAAGGATGGCATGAAGATTCCCGCTGAGAAGATCGCTACGTTAGGCCTACCCCTCTTTCCACAAAAGAAAAAGTAAACACCACCGAGAGGTGGTTTTAAAGTAAACTGCACATCTCCGTAACGAGCTCATATGAATAGATAAAACTGAGCAGAGATTAAACAAAGGACAAGAACGATGATCGAAGAACAAATCCAAGCTGCTAAGCAGTATGTTAAAACCTTATTTGCTGATCGAGCGGATGGCCATGATGTGGAGCATACCCTCCGCGTTTATACCAATGCTATGAAAATCGCACAAGCAGAAGGTCCATGTGATCTGGAGATAGTGGGCTTGTCAGCTCTTCTTCACGATGCTGATGATGATAAATTGTTTCATACAGAGAATAATGCGAATGCTCGCATGTTTCTAGAAGAGATCAGTATTCCTCAAGACCAAATCGACCAGATTTGTCGGGTTATCAATGCTGTTTCTTTCAGTAAAAATCGTGGTAAACATCCAGAAACCTTAGAAGGCAAGATTGTCCAGGATGCAGACCGCCTGGATGCGATAGGAGCTGTAGGAATTGCGCGAACTTTTTCCTATGGTGGCTACAAAGGGAGGTCCCTCACTGATACCGTCCAACATTTCCATGACAAGTTGCTTCTCTTAAAAGATGAAATGAACACGGAGACTGCCAAACAAATGGCAGAAAATCGCCATCAGTTTTTAATCACCTTTCTAAAAGAACTAGAGAAGGAACTGGACTGAGTAAAATATTGAAATTAACTTTTATAAAAGACTCGTTTGAAAGGAAGATATGCTAAATAGACTATTGAAAACCCCCATTTTAAGTTGTTCAATTATATTTATTATCTGTTCAGTAGCAAGGCTATTCGAATACTTCTATATGAGGACAGATGAAACCTTTTTATCGTAGAATTTTCTACACAAGCTTTTTGGAATACTTTTATTGTGGGGAATTCTTTCAATTAGCAAATTAAGATGGATAGATATTGGTTTTACACCTAATGGAATAATAAGAGGTATAGGAAATGGCCTACTCTTTGGTTTAGTGTGCTCCATCTTTGCATATACAGTTGAGTGTATTGTTCTCTTGTTTCTTCATGACAATGTTCACTTATCATTTTATGCGAGTGGTTTCTCTTTAACTGATGAAAAAGGATCACAAGCAGGCATCTTGTTTATCTTGTTAAGTGTCTTATTTAACCTGATAAACGTGTGGATGGAAGAAGGAGTTTTTCGTGGCCTTTTCACCAAAATTCTTGAAGGGATTTCTTACCGTAAGAGTCTATTCTTTATAGCCTTCCTATTTGGAATATGGCACTTGGCAATGCCTTTCAGAGATTATCTTCAAGGAGAATCGTCACTCTTAAATCTTATTACCATGGGGATTGGCTATGTTATCCTAGCGGGAATGATGAGCATTAAATGGTCCTTACTATACAAAATGACAGGTTCCTTGTGGCTAGGACTAGGAGATCATCTTTTCAACAATCTTGCTTCAAATCTGGTTCATGTTGTCTCAAATTCTGAATCAGATAGCTTGCAGATAGTGAGAATTATTCTTTGGCAGTTGTTGTCATTTGCAATTGTTTTGAACATTTATAAAAGAAAGTCGAAGACTATAGCGAATCAATAATGAAGCTCTTTTAAGAATTTTTGAATCCTATTACATTTTATGAATCAACGATTTAAAAAATTTTTTATAAGGAACTCTAACAAAAGACCCCTATCTCAAACAGGGGTCTTTCTTTATTCTTGGATCATGGCTAGGAGATCCTCTCCTGTAGTGGTTGGAAGGATCCGGACTCGTTTGAGGGAATAGAGGCCATCAGCGGAGCTGGCGAGTCCATTTTTAGTGGTGAGGCCTAGTTTGTAGTCGGCTTTCTTGGCTTGGTCGATCGTGACCTGGCTGTAGCGACCAGATGGGTAGACGATAACGCTGGTATTTTGATCCAGCACCTTATCCAGCAGGCGTTTAGAAGCGACCAGCTCATTTTTTTGGGTCTCAAGACTGGAATTGGCTAGGTCTGGATGATTGACCGTATGGCTTTCAAAGGTCAAGCCAGCATGTTTCATCTCTTTGATTTGGTCAAAGGTCAGGACATTTTCTTTTTCCTTTTGGGTAAAGTCTGTGATGATATTGTTAGTGGCGGTCATCTTGTACTTCCTAAGAAGCGGATAGACAATAGTATAGAAATCTTCGACGCCATCATCAAAGGTCAGCCAGACAAATTTCTTTCCTTTGGGTACTTCGTTCTTGACGAGGATGCGATAGGCTTCCCCAGGTGTCAGGGTGTAGTAACCCGCTTTTTTTAGGGCCTTTAGTTGGCTTTCAAAGGTTTCTGGATCAACGATCAAATTAGCATTGGCAGCTTCAGACTCGGCCATATTGTGCACGGAGTGGTACATGAGGATGGGCAGTTTGACCGGCTTTTTCACCCGAGTCCACTCGATAGAGGAGCTACCTTCTTCGAGAGAACGCGTCATGGCAGTGCCACTGGTATTCCCCTCATTCGGCTGAGTGATCCGCTTGATCAGAAGAAAGCTACAAATAAAGATACAGACCAGTAGGAGGGCATTGATTCCAAGTAGGGCTTTGATTTTTTTAGGTACTCTTCGTTTACTCATAGTGTCACCGTTTTCATTATTTTCTTTATTGTACCACAAATTCTATGTTCTTTTCCAGAACTTGCTACAGGCAGATCCTGTCATGAAAATTCAGAATTTTTAAGGCAATTGGCTGTCAAACGCTCAAGTTTTTGTTATAATGGAGCTACTATAGAAAATTCAAGGAGTCAATAGGATGTCTGTTAAGATTGCCTTACTAGGATTTGGTACTGTTGCAAGTGGCGTACCATTTTTATTAAAAGAAAACCATGAAAAAATCACCCAGGCAGCTCAAGATGAAATCGAGATCGCCAAGGTCTTGGTTCGAGATGATGCTGAGAAGGAAAAATTACAAGCTGCTGGTCATGACTACAACTTTGTGACCAATGTCGATGAGATCATTGAAGACAAGGACATTGCCATCGTGGTCGAATTGATGGGTCGTATCGAGCCAGCTAAGACCTTTATCACCCGTGCGCTGGAAGCAGGCAAACATGTGGTTTCTGCTAACAAAGACCTTCTTGCCGTTCATGGAAGCGAGTTGCTAGAGATTGCTAAAAAACACCAAGTGGCTCTTTATTATGAAGCTGCCGTAGCTGGTGGGATCCCAATCCTTCGAACTTTGGTGAATTCTTTGGCCTCAGACAAGGTGACCAAGGTTCTTGGTGTGGTCAATGGAACCTCTAACTTCATGATGACCAAAATGGTCGAAGAAGGCTGGACTTATGAGGATGCTTTAGCAGAAGCGCAACGTCTTGGTTACGCTGAAAGTGATCCAACCAACGACGTTGAAGGAATCGATGCTGCTTACAAGATGGTGATCTTGAGCCAGTTCGCTTTTGGGATGAATATCCAATTTGACCAAGTAGGTCACAAAGGAATTAGCCAGATCACTCCTCAAGATGTCTCAGTTGCTCAAAGCCTTGGCTATGTCATCAAGCTTGTCGGCTCTATCGTTGAAACAGAGTCAGGGATCGCAGCAGAAGTGACACCAACCTTCCTTCCAAAACAACATCCACTCGCAGGAGTTAATGATGTCATGAATGCGGTCTATGTGGAATCCATCGGTATTGGTGAGTCTATGTACTACGGACCAGGTGCTGGTCAAAAACCAACTGCGACAAGTGTCGTAGCCGACCTCGTCCGCATTGTCCGTCGTCTAAAAGAAGGAACGATCGGTAAAGCCTTCAATGAATACAGTCGCCCTCTTCAATTGGCTAAGCCAGAAGACGTGAAGAACAATTATTACTTCTCAATCAAAGCACCAGATGCGACTGGTCAAATCTTGCGTCTTGCGGAAATCTTTAATGCAGAAGGAGCATCCTTCAAGCAAATCCTTCAAGAAGACTCAGATGGTCACTATGCAAGTGTTGTCATCATTACTCACCAAGTTAACCAAACTCAATTCAAGAACTTGGTTGAAAAATTGGATTCAGAGGCGAATTTCGAACTCTTGAATACCTTTAAAGTCTTGGGAGAATAAGCATGAAAATTATTGTTCCAGCAACCAGTGCCAATGTAGGGCCAGGATTTGATTCTGTTGGGATTGCCGTGACTCGCTATTTGACCATTGAAGTCCTTGAACCAGCAGATGCTTGGTTTATTGAGCATGATCTTGGAGCAGGGATTCCGACAGATGAGAAAAACCTTTTGCTCTCAACAGCTCTTTCTATCTCAACTGATATGCAACCCCATCGGATCAAGATGACTAGTGAAGTGCCTTTGGCGCGTGGTCTTGGATCTTCTAGCTCGGTCATTGTCGCAGGGATTGAATTGGCCAACCAATTAGCCAACCTCCAGCTATCAGACGCTGAGAAATTACGCATCGCGACCGAGATCGAAGGTCATCCGGATAATGTAGCTCCAGCTATCTTTGGGAATATGGTCATTGCGAGCTACATCGGTGAAGATGTCCAATATGTCACGGCTGACTTCCCAAGCTGTGACCTTGTGGCCTTTGTACCGAGCTACCAATTGAAGACCAGTGATAGTCGGAATGTCCTACCGAAAGAATGGTCTTATAAGGAAGCTGTTGCAGCCAGTAGCGTAGCCAATGTCGCTATCGCAGCTCTCCTCAAGGGAGATTTGCTGACGGCTGGTCGCTCCATCGAGTCAGATCATTTCCACGAGCGCTACCGTCAATCTCTTGTCAAAGAGTTCCCTCAGGTCAAAGAAGTCGCACATGCGCATGGGGCTTATGCTACCTATCTGTCAGGAGCAGGCCCAACGATCATGAACCTCTTAGCGCCAGAGCATACAGCAGCCTTTGTCGCAGCTCTCGAAGAACTCAGGCTAGATGGTCAGATTTTCCAACTTAAAATCGACACATTTGGCGTTCGTGTTGAGAAATAAACCTCAATGTAACACAAATGAAAGAAGGATGTATACAAATGTATATGTCCTTTTTGCTTCTCCTATGGTAGAATGGGAACTGTACGGGGAAAAGCTCAAGCTTTCCCGAAAGTTTAGGGGGAAACATGAAACCAGAATATTTATATAGTATTGCTACCGATCTTGGTCTACAATTTGATGGCGAAGCCCGTGTGATGTATGGAGAGCGTGAGGGCTTCTTGTTAGTCATTGAAGGCGCTCAAACCAAGAATGTATTTACCATTTCACTCAGTGTGAAACAAGGTTCCGAAGGAGACTTGATCGAAGATAGTGAAATTCTTTGGAATGAATTAAAAGAACAATCAAAAGCCATTAATGCCATCTCTTCTGATGGTTACTTGACCTCGATCGTAGTCAAAGGTGGAATGACCAAAGGGAAGGCTGTCGAAACCTTATGGACAGCTATCCAAGATATTGTTGATTTCTTGCTCAACCACCAATTTGTGCAAGTGAATGCGGAAACGGGTGAGGAAGGGCCAATCGGTCTGTATCAAATTGGAGATGCGATCTTTTTAATCGACGATGAAACCTTTAGAGCCTACCAAGCCGAAGTGCAAGATACAGTTGAGGCTTATGAAGCGCGGGAAGAAAACTTCCTTTTAGGGATTGTAGGGGCTGTGATCGGTGTAATCATCGGTGGAGCAGTTGCCCTCTTGGTAGCGCGTCTTGGCTATGTATCTGTTTTAGCAGGGGCTGCCCTCGGTTATTGTACTATCAAAGGTTATGAGATTCTTGGTAAGAAATTGACTAAAAAAGGTGTGGTAGTTTCAGCTATTTTGATGGTCTTGACCGTCTTTTTGGTCAACCAATTAGATTATACTTTGGCGCTTATGAGTGAACTGGATTTGCCATTTGATATGTCCTGGACGCTTCTCAATGAAGCGACATTTTCAGGGGACGTCCCAGATAAATTTTACTTGAATCTAGGCTTGCTAGCTGTCTTTACTCTTGGTGGTGCTTGGATTTCGGTCAAATCAGCTCTGGATGGACAAAAGAATCGTACCATCGCACGTAAAATTGCATAATAAATGGTAAAAGGAAGGCCTGAATATTATAGGTCTTCTTTTGTTTTTTAGGGTCGAAAAATAGTCAAAAATTTGGTATAATAGTTTGTATTTTTATAGAGAGAGAACAGACAGAAAGATGAATGAAAAAATGAATCAAATTCTTGAAGGGATTGATATCCGTTTTCAAGAACCTTTAAAACATTATACCTTCACAAAGGTCGGTGGGAATGCTGAATTTTTAGCCTTCCCTCGCAACCAATACGAATTAAAACGCATCGTCCAATTTGCCAACCAAGAGCAAATTCCATGGATGGTCCTGGGCAATGCGTCCAATATCATTGTCCGTGATGGGGGCATTCCGGGATTTGTCATTATGTTTGATCGCTTGCGTGACATCAGTGTGGACGGCTATGTGATCGAAGCAGAGGCAGGAGCTAAACTCATCGACACCACTCATGTGGCATTGCACCATAGTTTGAAAGGCTTCGAGTTTGCTAGTGGCATTCCAGGCAGTGTCGGTGGTGCTGTCTTTATGAATGCGGGAGCCTATGGGGGAGAAATCGCTCATGTCCTAGTATCCTGTAAGGTCTTGACCAAAGACGGAGAGATCGAAACTCTGTCAGCGAGTGAACTAGCTTTTGGCTACCGTCATTCTAAGATTCAAGAGACAGGTGCTGTCGTCATCTCTGCCAAATTTGCTTTGTCACCAGGCAATCACGAGGTGATCAAGCAGGAGATGGATCGGTTGACCCATCTTCGTCAGTTGAAACAACCCCTTGAATACCCTTCTTGTGGATCTGTCTTTAAGCGTCCTGTTGGCCATTTTGCAGGTCAATTAATCAGTGAAGCAGGTCTAAAAGGCTATCGAATCGGTGGTGTGGAAGTTTCTGAAAAACATGCCGGCTTTATGGTCAATGTCGATAATGGAACGGCTAAGGACTATGAAGATTTGATCGCCCATGTCATTGAGGCAGTAGAAGCTCACTCAGGCGTCCGTTTAGAACCAGAAGTTCGCATAATCGGCCAAGCCTAAAAGCTTAAGTATTGAAGAACAATTGATTGTGAATAATCGATAGCATCAGTCGGAGAGGGGGTGAGTGCCTATCGATACCGTAAATAGGTGGGGCAGTCTAGTAAGTCCCCGAGAGGTATTGGTGGTCTGACAGGTCTTCCTGTCAGCCGCTGCATTTTCGTTTGAAAAGCAGTTTGGTAATCGTAGTAAAGAAGGAATTTATGTGAATTGAAAAAACCAATTATTGAGTTTAAAAATGTTTCAAAGGTCTTTGAAGATAGCGGAACCGTTGTCCTAAAGGATATCAATTTTGAGTTGGAAGAAGGGAAGTTCTATACCCTGCTCGGTGCATCTGGATCAGGAAAATCGACCATCCTTAATATCATTGCAGGTCTTTTGGACGCGACGACTGGAGATGTCTACCTTGATGGGGAACGGATCAATGATGTCCCTACCAACAAACGGGACGTCCACACCGTCTTTCAGTCCTATGCCCTGTTTCCACATATGACGGTCTTTGAAAATGTGGCTTTTCCTCTTCGTTTGAAAAAGGTGGACAAGGCTGAGATCGAACGTCGGGTTTCAGAAGTCTTGAAAATGGTCCAGTTAGCGGGATTTGAAAAACGCTCGATCCAAAAATTATCTGGTGGTCAACGCCAGCGGGTAGCTATTGCCCGGGCTATTATCAATGAACCACGAGTGGTCCTTTTAGATGAGCCCTTGTCTGCACTTGACTTGAAGCTTCGGACAGACATGCAGTATGAGTTGCGGGAATTGCAACAACGTTTGGGGATTACCTTTGTCTTTGTTACCCACGACCAAGAAGAAGCCCTTGCCATGAGTGACTGGATCTTTGTCATGAATGAAGGGGAGATCGTCCAATCTGGTACACCGGTTGATATCTATGATGAACCGATCAACCACTTTGTTGCCACCTTTATCGGTGAGTCTAACATTCTAGATGGTCGCATGATCGAGGACTACTTGGTTGAGTTCAATGGCAAACGCTTTGAAGCCGTCGATGGTGGGATGCGTCCAAATGAACCAGTTGAAGTTGTCATTCGTCCTGAAGACTTGCAAATTACTCTTCCTGAAGAGGGCAAACTCCAAGTGAAGGTGGACACCCAGCTCTTCCGTGGTGTGCATTATGAGATCATCGCCTATGATGATTTGGGAAATGAGTGGATGATTCACTCCACTCGCAAGGCCATCGTGGGAGAAGTCATCGGGCTAGACTTTGAACCAGAAGATATCCACGTTATGCGTCTCAACGAAACCGAAGAAGAATTCGATGCGCGGATCGAAGAGTACGTTGAAGTGGAAGAGCAAGAAGCTGGTTTGATTAATGCCATTGAGGAGGAAAGAGATGAAGAAAACAACCTCTAATCTATTTATCCTCCCCTATTTCTTGTGGATTTTTCTCTTTGTCTTGGCTCCTGTAGTCATGATCATCTTTCAATCGTTTTTCAACGTTGAAGGGCAGTTTTCACTTGAAAACTACAAAGAGTTCTTTACTTCGCAAAATCTGACCTATTTAAAGATGAGCTTTAATTCGGTCCTTTATGCCGGAATCGTCACCTTGGTGACGCTCTTGATCTCCTACCCAACTGCTTACTTTTTGACGCTGCTCAAACACCGGCAGTTGTGGTTAATGTTGATCGTCTTGCCAACCTGGGTCAATCTCTTGCTCAAGGCCTATGCCTTTATCGGAATCTTTGGGCAAAACGGATCCATTAATAGCTTTTTAAGCTTTCTCGGAGTCGCTCCCCAGCAGATCCTCTTTACCGATTTCTCCTTTATCTTTGTAGCCAGCTACATTGAGTTGCCTTTTATGATTTTGCCGATCTTTAATGTCTTAGATGACTTAGATCCAAACTTGATCAATGCCAGCTATGATTTGGGAGCCAATCGTTGGGATACCTTCCGTCATGTGGTCTTCCCCTTGTCCATGAATGGAGTCCGCTCAGGTGTACAATCTGTCTTTATTCCTAGTCTGAGCCTCTTCATGTTGACACGGATGATCGGTGGAAACCGGGTCATTACTTTGGGGACTGCGATTGAACAGCACTTCCTGACTACACAAAACTGGGGAATGGGTTCCACCATCGGAGTTGTTCTGATCCTTGCTATGCTCCTTACCATGTGGGCAACTAGAGAAAGGAGAGAACGATGAAAAAAGTATCCCATTTCTATCTAGGCTTCGTCTTTCTGATCCTCTATCTTCCTATTTTCTATTTGATCTTTTATGCCTTCAATAAAGGGGGAGATATGAATGCCTTTACGGGCTTCACGCTTGAGCATTTCAATGAATTGTTCGCAGATAGTCGCCTGATGCTGATCTTATCAGAGACCTTCCTCTTGGCCTTTTTGTCAGCCTTGATTGCGACAGTGATTGGAACCTTTGGAGCCATTTATATCTACCAATCGAAGAAGAAGTTAGAAGGACCTTTGCTCTCTATCAACAACATTCTTATGGTAGCGCCAGACGTTATGATCGGGGCCAGCTTCTTGATTCTCTTTACGACGGTGAAGTACCAGCTAGGTTTCCTATCTGTTTTGGCTAGCCACGTGGCTTTCTCGATTCCCATTGTGGTCTTGATGGTCTTGCCACGACTCAAGGAAATGAACCGGGATATGGTCAATGCTGCCTATGACTTGGGAGCTACCCAAGTGCAAATGCTCAAAGAGATCATGTTGCCGTATCTGACACCAGCCATTATTGCTGGCTACTTTATGGCCTTTACCTATTCGCTTGACGACTTTGCCGTGACCTTCTTTGTAACCGGAAATGGCTTTACAACCTTGTCTGTAGAGATTTACTCACGTGCGCGTCAAGGGATCTCCCTCAGTATCAATGCCTTGTCCGCCCTTGTCTTTCTCTTTAGTGTGCTCTTGGTCATCGGTTATTACTTTATTACCCGTGAAAAGGAGGAAGCAGCATGAAAAAACTTTATTCATTCCTAACTGGGATTGTCCTTGTCATTCTGGTCCTCTGGGGAATTAGCCACCAGATCGAAGCGAGCATGAATACCAAGAATAGTGACAAGTTGGTCATCTACAACTGGGGAGATTATATCGATCCAGAATTGCTAACGGAATTCACAAAAGAGACAGGAATTCAGGTGCAATATGATACCTTTGATTCCAACGAAGCCATGTACACCAAGATCAAGCAAGGGGGAACCACCTACGATATTGCGATTCCTAGTGAATACATGATTGCCAAGATGATGGATGAGCATCTGGTTGAAAAGTTGGACCAATCTAAGATCAAAGGGATGGAAAATATTGATCCAAAACTTTTGAACCAATCGTTTGATCCGGGTAACCAATATTCAGTACCTTATTTCTGGGGTACCTTGGGGATTGTCTACAATACCAAGATGGTTAAAAATGCT
Source organism: Streptococcus sp. 27098_8_148 (assembly GCF_041432105.1). NCBI lineage: Bacteria > Bacillati > Bacillota > Bacilli > Lactobacillales > Streptococcaceae > Streptococcus > Streptococcus sp. 27098_8_148. The sequence goes on from NZ_JAPVYY010000015.1 coordinate 35,526, forward strand.
CCTGAACATTGGTCAGATCTCTGGCGTGAAGAGTACAGAAATGACATCATGATGTACGATGGTGCGCGTGAGGTCATGGGAATTGGTCTCAATACCTTGGGCTATAGCCTCAATGAAAAGGATCCAAAGAAATTGCAAGAGGCAGTAGATAAACTCTACACCTTGACGCCAAATATCAAAGCTTTGGTGGCCGATGAGATGAAAGGCTATATGATCCAAAACAATGCGGCTATTGGGGTTACTTTCTCAGGAGAGGCTAGCCAAATGCTCGAAGCCAATAAGGATCTTCGCTATGTCGTTCCAACTGAAGCCAGCAACCTTTGGTTTGATAACATTGTCATTCCAAAAACCGTGAAAAATAAAGAAGCAGCATATGCCTTTATTAACTTTATGCTTCGTCCTAAAAATGCTTTGAAAAATGCTCTTTATGTCGGCTACTCAACGCCAAATAAAAAAGCCAAAGCCATGTTGCCAAAAGAAATCCAAAATGATCAATCCTTCTATCCAAGCGATGAAACACTGGACCATTTGGAAGTCTATCAACAATTAGGCAAGAAGTTGCTTGGAGTCTATAACGATCTTTACCTTCAGGTCAAGATGTATCGAAAATAACAAAAAGGAACCTCCAGGTTCCTTTTTGATTGCAGATAAACTCCTCTTAGAAACTTTCCTTAAGTGAGCACGGACGTCAGCGAACTTCGAAGAAGTTCCATGACTTAGTTTTGGATCTAAGGTTCCAAAACTCCCGAGTGCTAGAAACAATGGTGTTTCTAGCACTTTTCTCACAGCGGAAAGTTTCATTATATATTTAGATGCTCTACAAAAATGCAACATTTGAATTTTTAGCATCACTTAGGTGTTATTTGTAAAAAAGGATTATCTATATTCTAGCAGAACACCGCAGGTTCTTTTATGATTGCTGCATAAAGTCTCTAACTAGTGAGTTAGATTGAGATTCAAATGAAAGATGCTATAATAGTAAAGAAAGTGACTGATTCGTTCAGTCATGAAAGGAAGGATTGGAGAAGATTAAATGAAGAGACGTGTGGAACTATTTTTGATCATTTTGTTACCGATACTAGGACTGGTTTTTCTTGGAGGAAAAATCATGACCCTGACCAAAAGACCGGAGCAGAAGATAACGACCTCATCTTCAAAGAAAGTCGTACAAAAATCAGAAGAAGAAATAAAAAAAGAGCAAGTAGCATACCTCAAAGAACACGAGCAAGAAATCGTTGATTATGTGAGGGCTCAAAATTCAAGAATTGAGTCAGTTCAGATTGATTGGACTGATGTGAGATGGAGTGATGGAGGTTTCTTGTTTCCTGATTATTCTATTGAAGTTTATGGAACAGTGAATCATATTGAAGATTCAGGATGGAGTGCCTCTATGCCGATTAATGATGATGATTCAATCGATTTGAAAAAAATTTCCATATTTAACCATATAACCATCGGTGAAGAAATATTGGAGTAGTAGTTTTTTTGATCTATGTTGAAATTTAAGGATAAATTATGAAGAAACATACTAAAATTATTTTGCTAACAGTAACATCAATAGTTGCTTTATTTAGTATCGAAGGATGTACCATAAAATCAAAAGAGCAAACGAAACCAGCACCCATTGCAACCCCTTCGACAACCAAGGAAGATAAAGAAGCGACGAAGCAAAAACAAATTGCCTATTTGAAAGAAAATGAAAAAGAAATTGTTGATTTTGTGAAGTCAAAAAATTCAAAAATAGCATCCGTTCAGGTTAATTGGAGTGATATTCGATGGGGCGAAGCAGGCAACGGAACTCCTCAAGGAGGTGGCGAGATCATCGAGTTGTATGGTGGCTTTAATCATATTGAAAATTCTGGTTGGAATGTCACAATTGAGATTCATAATGAAATGCCTGATCTAAAAACTATGATGTTAAGCAATGGTTTTGGTGTTGGGGGAGAAGTATTTGAGTAATTTGGATAAGGAAAAGCTATGAAATTACAAACAAGACAAATCATGGTAACAGTTGTTGCCATTGCTGGATTTTTAAGCCTTGGAGGGTGTGTTGGAAATCCAAAAGAACAGACAAAACCAATAAATCACATCGCTTCTTCATCAACCAAAGAAGATAAAGAAGTCATTAAACAAAAACAGCTCGCCTATCTGAAAGAACACGAGCAAGAAATGACAGTCTATGTGAAAGCACATAATGCCAATATTCATCAGGTGTCTTATGACTGGGACAGTATTAAAACAGTTGTAGGAGGTAATGGAACACCTCAGGGAGGTGACGAAATACTATTAGTTTATGGTTATGCAAATGGAAGTGATCTAACAAATTTTAGTCTGAATTTTACGTTAGACGAAAATAAAATGCCTAAAATAGATTCAATTGGTTCTGATAGTTTATATCGAGTAGAAAAGAATTGATTTATCCGTTAGACAATGAGAGATGCAATAGAGGAATCACTTTTTAACGAAATAAAATGATGAAAAAACAAATAAACAATCTGATGATCGCACTTGCTTTCATTTTAACAATTGGATGTCTAGTAGGATGTGTGAAGCAAGAACGTGAAAAGAGCAGAAAAGCGCAAACTGCGACCTCTTCAACCACAAAAGAGGACAAAGAAGCCATTAAACAAAAGCAGCTAGCCTATTTGAAAGAACATGAAAAAGAAATCGTCGATTTTGTGAAAGCTCAAAGTCCGAAAATCGAATCCGTCCAGATTTATTGGGACGAAACGCAATGGATTGATGGTGGAAATGGGACACCGCAAAGTGGAGATGAGGTCATAGAAATTTTTGGAACCGTCAATCAACTTGAAGATTCAGGATGGAGGGTGGATGTCGTATTTGATTCTGATCAAAAGATGACATTCAGTATGGGCCATCATATTAGTATTAAGGGTGATTATATTGAGTAAGAACCGGAAGATTCAGAGCCTGTAAGGAGGATTTATGAAGAGACAAGAAAAAATGATTTTCAATTTACTTGCTTTATGTGTCGCATTGCTCATCATCACAGGCTGTACTGTAAAATCTAAAGAAGAGATGAAGCAAGAAAAAACGAATGTTTCTTCCTCAACCAAAGAAGATGCAGAAACTGTCACACAAAAGCAAGTAAACTTTTTAAAAAAGCACGAGTCCGAAATTACGAACTACATAAAGTCGAATGATCCAGAAGTTGTTCGAGTCAAGTATGACTGGGATAGCGTGAAAGTAGGAGATAGTGGTGCTTTTACGGAATCTGGGTTTGACATTCGTTTAAAGGTCTATGGGGCAAATGATAAGGAACTCAATGGCTATTCATTCTTTATTGTCCCAAAACCAAATGTTGAGAATCCAATTTCAATTGATTCAATTTCTGGTTCAAATTTTCCTTAATGAAATCAACAGATCATTCTATCTATTAAGAGGAAAGGATTCCAAAAATACTTGAGCTACGAGTTCATAATAGATCTAGAAATGACTGGTTGAAATTTTAAAGAATAATCTGTACAGAATAATAGGAGGACTTATGAAAAGTCGAAAAATCATGATAATAGTTGCTTCAATTGTAGCGCTCCTAAGTATAGGAAGTTGTACCGTGAAACATAAAGATGATACAAAACAAGGAAAAACGATTGCTACTTCATCTACGAAAGA
>NZ_JAPVYY010000016.1:0-35615 GCF_041432105.1 Streptococcus sp. 27098_8_148
TGAATATTCATTGCCGGATGGAAGAGGCAAATAAAGAGTGATTTTCGTATAGCTATTGGCCTTAGAATCAATCTCCATATGATAGGCTTCGCCAAATTGAAGATGCAATCGTTGGTCCACATTTTTCAAGCCAACACCTCCTAAACGAAGAAGGGTTTGGTCTGTTGACTCTGATCGGTCAAACCCTCGTCCATTGTCAAAAATCGATACGCAGGCGGAGTCTCCACTGACTTCAGTCGTCACTCGAATGAGACCTGGCCGATCGATTTCTTTAATGCCATGGTAAATCGCATTTTCCACTAAGGGTTGAAGTACCAATTTGGGGAGCTGATAGTCGCCCAACCGTTCATCTTCTAGAATTTCATAGTTGAGCTTTTCACCATAGCGTTGCTTCTGAATGAAAAGATACTGGCGGACATGGTCAATTTCATCTCTCAGTAGGATTTGTTCCTGGCCTTGGTTGAGAGCCAGTCGAAAATATTGAGCCAGAGACTTAGTGATGTCGACCACGCGCCGACTATCATTAAACTCCGCCATCCAGACAATCGTATCCAAGGTATTGTAGAGGAAATGCGGATTAATCTGAGCCGAAAGTGCCCGCAACTCGTAACGCCGTGCGTTCTGCTCCTCTTCCTTGACCTGTTGCATGAGGTTATCGATTTGGTCCAACATGGCATTAAAAGCTTGAGCGAGGTCCACCAATTCTGGAGATCCTTTGGCTGCAGCTCTCACGTGAGCATCTCCTGCTCCAATCCTCAAAATGATAGTCTGAAGGTCTCGTAAGGGTTTGATCCACAAACGCAGAACAAAGCCAATCCCTATTAAACACATAATCAAAGCTAGCAATCCTAGTCCAATGAAAGAGTACAGGAGCTGCGACTGAAGCATCTGAAGTCCTTCAAGTGAAGCCACTCCAATCAAGGTCCAATCACTATCTGGAATCGGAACCTGATAGATAAAATTTTGCCCACCTTTAGCATAGCCATCTTTCACAGCAATATAGGGCTGCATGGCCTGCATTTCTTGGCTGGAGGAATAGACCGCCTTTTTAGGATGGTAGACAAACTCATGCTTTTGATTAATGATAAAACTAAAGCCTTGTTTCCCTAGTTGAAGGTGATCCAAGTAAGCCTGAAGGCTATCGTAGCCAATATCCAAGCGTACTACTCCGAGATTTTGACCAGTCTGATCGACCACTTCTTGGGTAATAGAAACCACCCATTTTTCTTTTTCCGAGGTCAAGGATTCCTTTCGAGCTGGCGTCAAGACCGGCATGGCTCTTTCCTTAATCGCCTCTTGATACCAACTTTCATTCATCATATCTGAAGAAGTCTGCATGCTGATTTTGGTATCTGTCGCTACCAGACGTCCGTCCTTGGTCACCAAGACCGCTGAGACCAGGTCCGGATCCGTTTCAATCATCGTTCGCATCAAGTGCTGAACCGTTTCTTGATCCGCACTTCTATCTTGGGCAAATTGGCGAACAGCCTGTTCCTTACTAAGCACTGTTGTGGTCTGCTTTAATTTTTTTAGATAAGACGTGATAAACTGACTACTTTGGTCGATACTATTTCTTGTCGTCCGCTCCGTTAGCTGGCGGATCGCCCCTGAACTCGTTTGATAGTAAAGGCTACCGATGAGACCAAAAAGTAGGAGAATGAAGAGAAAAAAGTAGAGGACCAGCTGAATCAGCAAGGGATATCGTTTCATTCATGCTCTCCTTTTTTGTACTGCCTTGGCGTCACCCCAACAACCTGCTTAAAGCGTTGAGAAAAATAGTTCATATCTTCAAAACCAACCTGATCGGCAATCTCATAAATCTTTAAATCTGTCGTGAGAAGCAAGAGTTGAGCCTTCTTCATTCGCTCTTGGATGAGGTATTCTTGGAAAGGAAGTCCCAATTTTTTCTTGATCAATACACTTAGATAAGAGGAACTGAAGCCAAGTTGATAGGCCAAATCCTTCAGGGTTAACTGCGAATCTGCTAAACGAGCATGAATGGCTTCTTCCAACTCTGTCGAATAACCATGGCTGACCAAATCTTCGACTTGCGCCTTCTTTCGCTCTTTGTCTAGCTTTCCTTTCACCTTGGCTAACATCTCTTCAATATCATCTTTTGAAAAAGGCTTCAGCAAATAATCATCCGCACCTAACTTGATGGCTTTTCTCGCAAACTCAAAGTCATCATAACCTGTCAAAAAAATGATATGACAAGATGGTGATTGCTCTTTAACGAGATGGGCCAGATCCAAGCCATTCATTTGTGGCATGTTGATATCGGTTAGAAGGATATCGGCTGGTTGCTCTTGAAACTTCTCCCAGGCCTCACGGCCATTTTCTGCCTGGTTGATGACGGTCATTCCAAACTGTTCATAATCCACTAAGGAAGTCAGTCCCTGCCGGATAAGCTCTTCATCTTCCACAATCATGATCGCATACATGTCTTTCACCTACTTGTCTTTGCTATACTTATTATAGCAAATTATGGTTCCAAATGTCTCAGACGTAGTCCAATAAATAACCGTAGCCCTTTTCTTTCATTTCTGCTTTGGGAATGAAGGTAATAGACAAACTATTGATGCAATAGCGAAGACCGCCTTTTTCCTTGGGACCATCGGTAAAAACATGGCCCAGATGAGAATTTCCTACACGGCTCCGAACTTCTGTCCGAGTCATATTGAAACTCTTATCCTCCTTATAGATGGCCACATCAGGACTAATAGGACGACTGAAACTTGGCCAACCACAACCAGAATCAAATTTATCCTTAGAGGAGAAGAGGGGCTCACCAGTCACGACATCTACATAAATACCGGCATCAAACTGATCCCAGTAACGATTGGAGAAGGCACGTTCAGTATCATTTTTTTGTGTCACCGCATACTCTTCGGGAGATAACTTCTTTTTGATTTCCTCATCGCTTGGCTTGGAGTAGCGACTAGCATCAATAACAGGATAAGAAGCCTGATTGACATCGATATGGCAGTACCCATTCGGATGTTTCTTTAGATAATCCTGGTGGTAGTCCTCAGCCTTGATGAAATTGGTCAGTGGCTCTTTTTCCACTGCTAACGGTTTGTCGTATTTTTTTGCTACCTCTTCAAAGACTTGGTTAATAGTTGGAAGATCCTCTTGAGAGACATAATAGACACCTGTTCGGTATTGAGTCCCTTGATCATTTCCTTGACGATTCTTCGACGTTGGGTCGATAATCCGGAAATAATGCAGGAGCAATTCTTTCAGAGATACCTGCTTGACATTGTAAGTGATATGAACTGTTTCAGCATGGCCTGTTTGAGGGACTAATTCATACTTGGTGGTATCCCCTTTTCCATTGGCATAACCTGATTCGGCATCAATGACACCCGGAACACGGGAAAAATACTCTTCCACACCCCAGAAGCAACCACCAGCTAGATAGATTTCTCGTTGGTCTTCTGGATTGACTTTTTCTTCCTTCTTTTTGTTTGCTACTGGTGTCTGACTCATGGACGCTTTTTTGATCTGCTCAGTCGTCGCATCTGATGTATCCAAGGCCATGGATCCTTTGACAAGGAAAAAGATTCCAAAACAAAATAGCCCCACTAAAAGAATGGAAATGAGTTTCCATTTTGTTTCCATTTTATGTCCTCCTTACTTCATTTCTTTTAGAGTCTGGACGATGTCTTCCTTGCTCATATAACCGATATGGGTCTTAGCGAGAGTTCCATCGCTTGCAATAAAGAGTGCCGATGGATAAGAACGAATCCCATACTCTTTTAGCAGTTCCCCTTTACTATCGAGCAAGACTGGGAAATCCTTGTAATCCAAAGACTGGTACCAGTTTTTGAAATCTGCTTCTGATTTTTCACCATTAAAAGTTGGAGCTACAACGGATAAGACCACATAATCCTTACCCGCCTCTTCTTTTGCCAACTCATTGGTATCCTCTAATGTCGATAGGCAAATAGAGCACCAGGAAGCCCAAAATTTGAGGTAAACTTTCTTTCCCTTGTAATCGGATAAGCGGTAGGTCTTACCATCCACTCCTTGCAAGCTAAACTCCTTCACTTTCTTGCCAGATGGCTGCCTAGCCCCAGCTTTGGCTGTTTGTTGGCTCATGTCCTTATTGGAAGTAGCCATTCCTTGACTCGAGCAAGCCCCCAAAAGTCCAGTACACAAGATTCCTGCAGCTACTAAAGCTAATTTTTTCATCATTATCACCTCTTTAAACAAGGAGAAAGTCATCCTCAGATGACCTCTCCCTTCTTTTATTCCTTGTCTGATTTCATATCCGATGATCCACTCTTTTCGTCTTTCATTTCTGAATCGCTAGATTTCATCTCATCTTTTTTCATATCGTCCTTCATTTCAGAACTGCTGTCAGACATCATAGATGAATCTTTCATGTCTTCTTTTTTCATTTTATCATCGGACATGGATGAATCCTTCATGTCATCCTTCTTCATATCGTCCTTCTTCATCATACTACTATCGTCCGTTTTTTTCATGTCTGAATCTGATTTCTGTCCAGAACAAGCTGCTAAAGTGACGATGCTAAGTGTAGCAATAGAAAGTGCAAGAATTTTTTTCATGATTTTTCTCCTTTAATCATTCAAGATTAGTGAAACAGGGATGCGAGGCTATTAAGATTTCCTAGCATCAGCAAGATGCCCATCAAGATGATGAGGGCACCACCAATTTTTTTCAAGGTTCCCATATGGGGCTTGAGTTTAGCAAAATGTTGTAGAACCCAGCTAGAAGCCAAGGCCAAAAGCAAGAAAGGCAGAGCCAAGCCTAATGTATATACCAGCATCAGGAGAGCGCCTTGCAATGCACCATCTCCTCCAGAAGCTGCAATGGCTAAAACAGAGCTCAAAACTGGTCCGACACAAGGGGTCCAACCAAAACTGAAGGTGACCCCTATCAGAAAAGCATTGAAGAATTCATTGCGTTTTTCATCCTTCTTCAGTTGGATACTCTTTTGTTTTTGGAGTTGTCTCAGATTGATCACTTCCATTTGGTGAATCCCTAGTAAGATCACAATCCCTCCTAGCAGATAGCGAAACCATGGAGCATAAAGCACCTGCCCAAGGGCCCCTGCACCGTATCCTAGAATCAGGAAAACAGTTGATAGACCTGCGATAAAACAAAGAGTCTTCACCAAGCCATACCAAGAAATATCTCTTCCAAAAATCCGAACGGTTTTCACACGTTCAGAATCCAATAGAATCCCTACATAGACTGGCATCAGTGGCAAAATACATGGGGAGAAAAAGGATAGAACTCCCGCTAAGAATACTGAAATGGAAAACAAACTGGTTTGAATCATTTCACTACCTCCCTTTCTTTCTGATACCAGTATAAAGAAAAAATCCCTCTAAAAATAGAGAGATTGATAAGCAAAAACTTGAATTTGATTAGAAGGTGAATCTTCCTATCTGCCAACTCTACCTCGTACTTTCAAGTACGAGACTGATCTAACAAGATACTTCTACTTCTTCAGATAATCAATGGCGTCTTGAAGGGTTTTGACGGGCACAATTTTCATCTTCGAATGAATTTGTTTTGCTGCATCTTTAGCGGTTTCGTAGTTTGATTTAGCCTTGGGATTGGCTTTCTTTTCTTCTTTGGAAACAGGGTTATTAGGGGCAAAGAAAATTTCTGCTCCTTCTTTATCTGCTGCAACGACTTTCTTGTCAATCCCACCGATATCGCCAACCGTTCCATCTTGGTTAATGGTTCCTGTCCCAGCAATATGGCGTCCCTGACGAAGGTCCGGTTCTGCCACTTGAGTGTAGATGGCTAGGCTAAACATCATACCGGCACTTGGGCCACCGATGCCAGCTGTCGCAAACTGGACAGGAACATCGCCTTTGGCTTCAGTTCGGTCGATCAGGCTAATCCCAATTCCGTTTTTCCCATTGGTCAATTTGATGATCTTCCCATCTGCGGTCTTGGTTTGTCCATCCTCTATATAGGTCACCGAAACAGGGGCGCCAATTTTTTGAGAACCAACATAGTCAATCAATTCTTTGGAACTCTTAAAGGTCTTGCCATTCACACCAGTGACGGTATCCGCAATGTTCAAGACTCCTTTAAAGGTCGAGTCATCTGCCACTTGCATGACATAAACACCTAGAAAGTCCATCTGGGTTTCTTTCCCAGCTGTCTTTAACCCTTGGTAGATGGCCATATTTTGAGAGGTTTCCATATAGAATTGGTTAATCCGCGTAAATTCTTGGCTCGAACTACCACCGGTCATATCCTTGGCAGAGTAGATATCTGTAAAAGGTGTCGCCCAAGCATAGATCAAATCAGCCGGGGTCGCTTCTTTCACTGCTACGGTTACAAAATCATAGGATCCTGACTTGGTATCTATTTTTCCATCCACTGTCATGACGGATCGAATATCTTCTGCCGTTCCCGGCATCTCAATATAATAGGGAAGGCGAATCACAAAAGCAGCTAGCAAGAGAAGCAAGAAAAGAACTCCTGCAATCGGCCATCGGTATTCTTTCAACCGTCCTTTTTTCTTTTTAGTAGTCAAGCTTGGTTTATTCGCTTGTGTCATCTTTGATTTCCTCCATTACACTCTTTGGTACATAAGGTGAGATATCCTGCTGAAAAGCCAGCAACTCTCGAATACGGGTTGAACTAATGGCCTGGTAAGGAGGCTGGGCATAGAGATAAACCGTCTCCAATTCAGGCGCCAACTGGTGATTAAAATAATCCATATTGGCTTCGTATACCAGATCCTGTGCATTGCGCAAGCCCCGGATCAAGGTGACCACGCCAAGATTGCGCGCCACTGTCACAGCCAACTTTTGAGTCGACGTCACAATTTCAACATTTTCCAAATGAGCCAAGGCCCCTTTCACCATGCGCACACGCTGCTCAATGGAAAAGAGTCCGACTTTTTCCGAATTATAAAAAATTCCGACATAGACACGGTCAAACAAGCGACTAGCTCGCTCGATCAATTGCACATGCCCAATGGTAATCGGATCAAACGATCCTGTAAACAATCCACTTCTATCTGACATATACTGTTACCTTACTAATTCCATAGATTTTTTCTTTCCAGATTCCCACTTGTCCGATTTCCTCAGGAAGTTCTACGTGTTTATCGGTTTCGCACACAATCATGATCTCCTCTGACAAGAGTTGACGCTCGCACAAGGTTTCGATATCGCGAACAATCTCTTCCTTAGCATACGGAGGGTCTAAGAACACCAAATCAAAGGTGCCCGTTAAAAGCCCTAAGGCTTGCTTGGCCTCCATTTTTAGCAGTTGAAACCGTTCCTTTTCCTTGGTCATGGCAATATTGGCTGCTACAATCTCCTGCGCTCTACGATCTCTTTCCACTAGAACGGCCTCTGACATGCCTCGAGAAACTGCTTCGATAGAGAGCCCACCGCTTCCTGCATAGAGATCTAGCACTCTTCCACCATCAAAGTAAGGACCAATCATATTGAACATGGCCCCTCTGACCTTATCAGAAGTCGGCCTGGTTGTTTTTCCTTCAAGTGTTTTGAGGGGACGTCCCCCATAGGTTCCAGATACTATTTTCATAGGGACCATTATACCAAAAAAAATCAGAAAATTGCGATTTGATATGGTCAAGCGACAACTAAAAGAGGCTGGGACAAAAGTCCTAGCCTCTCAATTATTTTTGGATTGTCGAGTAAGACGCAGTGGTTGAGTGGGCTCTACTACGCTGATTTCATCAGCTTTTACACCCCTACTCAACTGTGCGGAGGTGGGACGACGAAATCGAATTCTAACGAATTACCGATTTCTGTCCCACTCTCTTTCTTCCTTATAGGATATTTTCATATTCATCGCGGACAGATTGAGGCCAGACACTGGTTTGGACTTCACCGATATGTTTCTTACGAAGCAAGAACATAGCCAAACGAGATTGCCCAATCCCTCCACCAATCGTGAGTGGGAAGAGACCATTTAACAAAGCCTTGTGCCACTCTAATTGGAGACGATCCTCGTCCCCTGTGATCGCAACTTGACGGCGAAGCGTATCTTCATCGACACGGATCCCCATTGAAGACAGCTCAAAGGCTGAACCTAGAACGTCATTCCAGACGAGGATATCACCATTCAAGCCCTTGTAGCCATTTTCAGACTCTGTTGTCCAGTCATCGTAGTCAGGTGCACGTCCATCGTGTGGTTTGCCATCTGCAAGCTCTCCACCAATCCCGATCAAGAAAACGGCTCCGAATTCTTTGGCAATGGCATTTTCACGCTCTTTTGGAGTTAAATCTGGATAGCGTTCCACCAATTCTTCTGTGTGAACGAAGGTAATTTGTTTTGGAAGAACTGACTCAATATCATAGCGCGCTTCTACTGCTAGTTCTGTTAAACGAATCGCCTTGTAGATTTTTTCAACCGTTTCTTTGAGGTAGGCGATATTGCGTTGACCATTTGGGATGACTTTTTCCCAGTCCCATTGGTCTACATAAACAGAGTGGATAGCGTCTAGCGAATCTTCATCTGGACGAAGAGCCTTCATATGGACAAAGAGACCTTCTCCTTCGCCAAAACCAAAACGTGCCAAAGTATGGCGTTTCCATTTTGCGAGTGAATGCACGACTTCATAAGTCTCATCAGGAATTTGAAGGACCTTGACAGATACCGGATGTTCAATCCCAGAAAGGTTATCCTGCATCCCGTCTCCGACCTTGCTCAAAATTGGTCCTTGGACTTCAATGATGTCCAATTTATCTTTTAAATATTGTGTGAAAGTCGTTTTAACAAACGAAATTTCTTTTTGTTGATGGATAAAACTTTTTTTCATATAATTCCTCGTTGTTAGAAGTTGTAAAACTGATTATACTCCTTTTTCATTCAAAATCCAAGCCTTTTCATTCGTTTTCAACTGAATTTTTCTCTTGCAAAAAGGATTCATTTTTGATAAACTATATGTAACTTTTAAAACGTTACATAGGAGAAGCAACATGTTTGATGCAAAAAAACTAAAAGAAAGACGCCTGGAAAAAGGCTTGACCCAAGCAGATGTCTACGAGGATCTCAAGATTTCTCGCAAGACTTACTCCAGTTGGGAGAATGGCTTGGCGGAGCCACACGAAAAAAATCTCAGGAGGTTGGCCAAGCGCCTCTCCGTTAAAGAGGACTACTTTATTAACAAAGACTCCGCACTCTACACCTACCCTTTATTAACCCCACCTCATCAAAAGAAAGTCGACCAGTTGGCCAGCCAGTTATTGGAACAGCAGCAAAAAGTTGTTTCCTTGACTGCTTATAAGGTTCTTTCGATTGAGCTGGCAGCCGGTTTAGGACACACCTTTTATGACAACGAAACGGACTATGAAACTGTCTATTTTGATCAAGAGATCCAGCACGATTTCGCTTCTTGGGTATCCGGAGATTCGATGGAACCTCTCTATCCCAATGGCTCTGTTGCCCTCATGAAGCAGACTGGTTTTGACTATGATGGTGCTGTCTACGCCCTCATCTGGAATGGAAAAACCTACATCAAGAAAGTCTATCGGGAGGCTGAAGGCTTGCGCTTAGAATCCATCAACCCTGACTACGATGATTTATTTGCTCCCTATGAAGACGAGCCCAAAATTGTCGGCATTGTGGTCGGGCATTTTCTTCCACTTGAGGTGTAAATATGCTATTTGATTATTCACGTGAGCCTCATTCTGATATTGCTTTTGTGGATATGAAAAGTTTTTATGCCAGTTGTGAATGTGTCCGTCTGGGGCTCAACCCCTTGACGACTTCCCTTTGCGTCATGAGTCGAAGCGACAATTCTGCTGGCCTGATTTTGGCGAGCTCTCCCGTTTTTAAACAAGTCTTTGGCAAGAAAAATGTCAGCCGTAGCTACGACCTACCTTTTGATCTCAAGACTAGAAAATTTAATAGCTACGTGGCCAAAAAGCAAGGATTGCCAACGGATCCATCCTTTGTTTCCTACATTGAATCCTGGGCCAAGAGGACCCTGATTGTCCCTCCACGGATGAATGCTTACATTCAGGTCAATATGGAAATTCAGAAGGTCTTTCAGGAATTTGCGGCACCAGATGATATTTTCCCTTACTCGATTGACGAAGGCTTTATCGATCTGACCTCTTCCTTAAATTATTTTATTCCAGATCCCTCCCTCTCTCGAAAGGAGAAACTGGATCTCCTTTCTGCCAGAATCCAAAAAAGGATCTGGCAGGAAACTGGGATCTACTCTACCATCGGCCTCAGCAATGCCAATCCCCTTCTTGCCAAGCTAGCCTTGGACAATGAAGCTAAGCATTGCCGAAATATGCGCTCCAATTGGTCTTATGAAGATGTAGAAAGTAAGGTCTGGAAACTGCCCCAGCTCACTGATTTTTGGGGCATTGGACGTCGGACTGAAAAGCGATTGCAAAAGATCGGGATCACGTCGATTAAAGAACTGGCCCAGGCTCATCCAGATCTCTTAAAGAAAGAATTTGGAGTCATGGGCCTTCAACTTTGGTTCCATGCTCATGGCATTGATGAAAGCAATGTCCACAAGCCTTATCGTCCGAAATCACGAGGCATTGGCAACTCTCAAATCTTGCCCTATGACTACCATCTACAAACCGACATTGAACTGGTGTTTCGGGAGATGGCTGAACAGGTGGCTATTCGCTTGCGACGGAAAAAAAAGAAGACCCAGCTGGTCTCCATTCATGCCTCCTACTCCAAAATCGAGGGGCTTCCGTCCATTCACTGCCAGCAAAAGATTGAGCCTACCCAATCCACCAAGGTTTTATCCGATACGGTTCTGCGGCTCTTTCGCTCCAAGTACGAAGGAGGCGCCATTCGGCAGATCGGCGTTTTTTATGGAGAACTTGTCGAGGAGTCTCTTCAACTCTTTTCTCTCTTTGATGATCCAGTAGCCCTGGAAAAAGAGGAGAAACTTCAGCAGACCATTGACCGCATTCGGGATCAATTTGGCTTTACCTCTCTTCAGAAAGGCTCCTCACTACTAGAAAACTCACGCGCCATTGCTCGCAGTAAACTAACAGGCGGACATTCCGCAGGAGGCTTAGATGGATTAACATGATCGACCGTTCTTATCTCCCTTATCAATCCGCACGCGAATTTCAAGACCGTGGCATGGCCAAATGGGCCGGCTTCTTTTTATCTGAGCACACAACCGCCCTGCATACTAAAGAAATCGACCGCAGTCAGCTTACGATTCTTCCTCTTTCTGAGCAGATCCAGCTCCTCGAGCAGGCCTTCCAACAACAAACGACGATCTCGATCACGACTCTAGAGGGGAATCAATTTGCAACCTACACAGGTTCGATTCACACCTTATCTGCTTCTGAGCTTCTTCTCAAAAGCGATGGTCACTACCACCGGCTCCTTCTGACCTCTATCATTTTTATTGAAGCTGAGGAAACACCGTATGAAACCTATTCAGACTAAACACGAATTACAATTTGATTATTTTTCAGAGAATTACCACCAATTTGAGACAGACTTTTACAAGTGGGCGGCTACTTCTACGCCACTTGTCTTTTTAGAAGACGATATCCTCCACTCTATGGCAGCAGGCCAGCGAAATTATTTTCGTCTCCACCACACCAAAAGTCGGGATCATCGAGACCATTATTTCTATTTTAAGGTTTCCACACTCTCCCAATCACCCCTGACCCGTATTTACGCTTATACAGGACATTTCTTACAAAAAAAGGATAGCTTTATCTGAGAAGCTATCCTTTTATTTAATTTTTAATTTCACTACAGTCCGTACGAGTGATTAGAATCCATCTACGTTGGTGTAGATTTTTTGTACGTCTTCATCGTCTTCAAGAACGCTATAAAGTTTTTCAAATGTTTCCAAATCTTCACCTGACAACTCAACTTCTGATTGAGGAATCATTTCCAATTCTGTTACTTGGAATTCTTCGACACCTGATTCACGCAAAGCAACGATCGCTTTGTGAAGATCAGTTGGAGCAGTGTAGACTGTGATCGTTCCTTCTTCTGCTTCGACATCATCTACATCCACATCTGCTTCAAGCAAAAGCTCAAAGATGGCATCGGCATCATCACCAGCAAAGACGATAACTCCCTTGTTGTCAAAGAGGTAAGATACAGAACCTGAAGCTCCCATGTTCCCACCGTTTTTACCGAAAGCAGCACGGACATTGGCAGCTGTACGGTTAACGTTTGAAGTCAAGGTATCAACGATCAACATCGAACCATTTGGTCCAAATCCTTCGTAACGTCCTTCTGTAAAGGTTTCGTCAGTGTTTCCTTTTGCCTTATCGATCGCTTTATCAATCACGTGTTTTGGCACTTGCGCTTGTTTCGCACGGTCAATAACGAATCTCAAAGCAGTATTTAGTTCTGGATCTGGTTCACCCTTTTTAGCAGCTACATAGATCTCCACACCAAATTTGGCATATACTTTTGAGTTGGCACCATCTTTGGCAGTTTTTTTGGCAACAATATTGGCCCATTTACGTCCCATGAGGATTCTCCTTAAATTTTTTCAAATTATTTTCAATCCTTTATATTATATCATAAATCACAAGACTTGGAAGAGTTTTTTGCGTATCCTTCCAATTGGAGTTGCTCGACTATTCACCTCTTATTGATCTTCCACCCTCACTGGCACCCGCCCCCAGATCTGTTCTGGCAATTGGGGATGCCCTAGTTGATACACCTGATCCGCTTGTTGGGTCAAATCATCCCAAGGTTCCTTACCAATTCGGGTCACGATTTCTACTGATTTTTTCAAGCCTTTGAGATGAGCTTGTCCCTTTGCGGAAAAACCTAAGACATGAATGGCGTCGGGAAGGGCTTGTTCCGTTGCCCCTACCAAGATGTAGGTCAAGATGCGGCGCACTCGCGCCTTAGTATAGCGCTTGGTTGCGACTTTCTCCACCAATTCTTCCACAGAGCTAGTACTTCGAACGGCCTCCTTTATCCGGTTGGCCAGTTCCTCATTGACCTGAAAAATCTGTGTCAAATCCGGATGGGTTAGGATTTGATAACGGAGCAGTTGGTCATAATCCTCCCAAGATACCTGTGGAGCCGACTGAAAGAGTTGGCTATTGGGCATGAATTTAGCTACAAAGTCCTGATCTTCCTTGTGCAGGCGTATACTAGTCGCAGAAGCATAGGCCACTTCTTTTTCTTCTGAATGGTAGCCTGCTCCCTGGCGTTGAATAGGCTTAAGCGTAATCCCCTTCCCAGCACAGGCCTTGGCATAAGCTAGCCCTAAAATATGATTAGGAGTATCCCCTGTGAACTCCACTCCAGCAAAGGTTTCCCACATTTTTTGGGTCTTTTGTGGATAGGATGAATCGTCTGGAAGATTTCGCAAGAAACCTTCCATTTCCACTTTTTTCTCCGAGTAAACTGTCGCAATCGCTTGGTAATCCAAGACTTCTTCTGTCCCAAAGGTTAATTGGTCAATTCCCAGACGGGACAAGATTTCTACCGCTCCCTTGGCAAAATGATCAGCTGACTGAACAGCAACGAGAAAGGGGAGCTCGACCACCAGATCCGCTCCATTTTCCAAAGCCATCTGCGCGCGAATCCACTTGTCTACAATGGCAGGCTCGCCACGTTGAACAAAATTCCCAGACATAGCGACGATTTTCACCCCTTCTGCCTGTTTGAGCAGGTACTTGTGTCCATTATGAAAGGGATTAAATTCTGCAATAATACCTGTAACTGTCATGCTGTCCTACTTCTGTGCTACAAAAAACCAACGTTTGCTGGTCTTTGTTGGCTCCTTATCTTCAAAATCAGCGTACAATTTGAAAGATTTAAAGCCAGCCTGCTCCAATAAGATGTCATAGGTTAAAACTTCATAGGTACGCTCCTCATGGACTTCATCGTGCCGACTAAAGCTACCATCCTCTTCTTGGACAAAGAAGGTCAGCTCATGGACGATCGAGTGAGGGGCTGCATCCTCATAGGTATCCCAGAGCATGGCAAAGTCTTCTGCGTTTTCGTGGTAAGAATAGCCTGGGAAGACCTCATCTGTCTGATAGGTCGAATGGACATCAAAGATAAAGACTCCGTCCTCATTGAGGGCATTATACACTTCTTCAAAGACATCCCCTACTTCTACCTCGTCCTGCATATAGCAGATAGAATCCGAGTAGCAGGTCACGAAATCATAAGTGCCTGCTTGCGACAGGTCCAGCATATTGCCCTCGATAAAATCAATCTTCTGCTTGGCTGAAGCAGCTCTTTTTTCAGCAATTTTCAGCATGTCAGCACTCAGGTCTAATCCTGTCACATCAAAACCAGCTTGAGAAAAGCGAACAGACTGGATCCCTGTCCCACAAGCCAATTCCAGCAATTTTTTCCGATCCTTACTTTTAGGAAGATGCCGGAGGGAAAAATCCGTCCATAAGTCATACAGACTGTCATCCATGACCGCATCATAGACCGCCGCAAAGGTTTCATAAGTAGCCATATTCATGATACAAAGAGCGTTAAAAGCATAGAGAAAATAGGAAACTTTCTGCCCTATCGTCAGATACAAAGGAAGTTACTCTTTTTCTCACAGCTTTTAGCTCGTGTTCAATTATCAAATTAACCAAACACAAGGCCCCATCCTTTCTTTCCATAGAATTTCAATTTAACCAACAAAACTCAGTTGCTACCAACTGAGTTTACCTGCTTATGCTAGGGCTGCTGAAAGATCGACAGCACTTGCTTCGTGCCATAGCTTTTCTAGGTTATAGTGGGCACGCATTTCTTCTGAGAAGACATGGACCACCACACTACCTAAGTCAAGAAGGACCCAACCTCCAGCTGAATCACCTTCGACGTGGCTAGCATTGCCACCAGCTTCAACGACTTTCTCACGAATATTCTCTGCGATAGCCTCCAACTGACGGCTGTTCATAGAGCTTGCGATGACAAAGTAGTCTGTCACGCTGGTCAAGCTTTGAACATCCAAAGCTACAATGTCTTCCGCACGCTTTTCATCTGCTGCTTTGACAACTAGTTCAAGTAGTTCTTTTTCTTTCATGTAATCCTCTTTCCTTAAAAAATCGATTTGTAATCTAAGACATCCGCAAAACGTTCTGCCCAAATATTTTCATAAAATTCATTAAGCGTTTCTGCCGGAATATCCTCTCCATCAAAGATTGTGACAGCTCCTTCTGGAATGACCAGCTTGTAGCCGTATTCAAACCCCACTTTGACGGATGTATCGACACAATATTCTGTCTGCATACCACACAGGACTAGTTGTTCAATCCCTTGTTGATCCAAGTATTCTTTTAATCCTGTCTCCTTAAACATGCTATTGTATCGCTTCTGAAATACCTTTTCATTCTCCTGTCTTTTCAACAGGGGCGATAATTGCCAATCTTCCGACGTTAAAGCCTCTGGCGTTTCAATATGCTGCATGTAGATAATTTCAACCTGCTGTTTTCTAGCCTGATCTTGTAAATAAGCGATCTTCTCTACGAGCTTTTCTGTCTCAAAACCTGTTTCCACTAAGATATTTTGTACATCAATAATGATAAAAGCTGTTTTCACTCACTGCTCCTCTTTCAAATACTTCACAAAGGCGTTATAGGTTTCAAGGGTTTGGGGATAAATGGGCAATCCTTGGTGGGCCAGGTGTTCGACTGTGCGAGCCGTCTCATAGGCCACAGCACGATCCAAAGAAACTTGAGCGATATCACGTGCTTGCTCTACCCCTGGAAAGGCCCGGTTGTGCTCAATGTAATCAGCCACATAGACAATCTTGTCTAAGGTTGACATCTGATCACTCCCCACGGTGTGGATCTCAATACTGCGAAGAATGGCTGGATCTGTCAGTCCGAGGTCTTCTTGGATCTTGTAAATCCCGACCATCCCATGCCAGACATTGTTGCCCCAGTTTTTTAATGCTGGATCCAGCTCATAGCGATCGATCAAGTCCAGAAATTCCTGATCCGATAATTTCTTGGCGTAGTCATGTAACAAACCTGCTAGGCCAGCCTGCTCTTCGTCAGCCCCATAGCGTTTGGCCAAGTCACGCGCAGCCTTCTCAACCCCTAAACAGTGGGTTAGCCGCTTTTCTGGCAGGATTTGGCGCATTTTTTCAAGCAAGACCTCACGAGAAAAGCCTAGATAGTTTTCATAGGTCATTGATACAATCCTTCTTTCTTGATGTAGTCCAAGACTGGTTTTGGCAACATAAAATTCGGCGTCCGACCCTTGGCTACAAAATCACGCACCATACTAGAGGAGATGTCCATTAGAGGAACATCCACCCAGATCACCGGATAAGAAGTCCCCGCCTTATAGCGTGGTCGCTGGACCCCGACAAATTGCACAATCTCCACCAATTCATCAATGCGGTGCCATTTTGGTAAATAATCCACCATATCTGCACCAATAATGAAGTAATAATCTGTGTCTGGATCGCGTTCATTGAGCAAGAGCATGGTGTCATAGGTATAGGAAATGCCTTTCCGTTCGAGCTCGATCGTCTCTATTTCCAGACCTTCAATGCCTTCAATGGCTAATTCCAGCATCTTAAGGCGATGATGCTCTGCAATCGTCCCCTTGGCATCGACATGCGGTGGCTCATACTCAGGCATCAAGAGCACCTTATCTAACCCTAATTGTTGGCGCACTTGATCCGCAACGACCAAATGGGCATTGTGGACCGGATTGAAATTTCCACCCAAAATACCAACTTGTTTGCGTTTCTTGTCTTTGATCTCTGGCTCTAACTCTACCTTGGTAAAGGGAGTCAATAGTTCAATTGCCATAGGTTTGCTCTCCTCGATGTCCTAAATTTCTTTTACCTTCGCTGAAATTTTACGATTTTCTTTTTTGCTTGATTGTTTGAACAAGATGAGAATCCGACCAATCTTTTGGACAGTTTCCACACCGATTTCTTCTTCCAAGATTTCCGCTACTTCATGGATATTCTCATCCGTATTTTGAAGAAGGGTCACTTTGATCAGTTCGCGCGCATCAAGCGCTTGGCGCACACTGGTTTTGATTTGGTCATTGAGCCCGTTTTTCCCGATTTGGATAATGGGTTTGAGGCTGTGGGCTTGGCTGTTGAGGAAAGCCCGTTGTTTAGATGTTAATGTCATATTTTTACTTCCTTTTTTTGATCGTTATTTTAAGTGGTGGGGACGGCCGGAACTAATTTTTCAAAGATCTCATCTTTGAAAAATGGATTTCCTCACCTCAAAATGGAGCCTTGGTCTCCATTTTGCCCTTGCCAATCGATCGATTGGCAATTACACCACGGCAATAACGATCTCTTTATGAGCTCACTTTGTTCGCTCTTCAGATATATTTTTTCCTGTTTTTTTAAATGATAGCTTTGCGGGTAACGACGGCAACGCCTTCTGGTGCCCAGACGGCTACTTTGGCTTCTCCATTGACGCGGATCCAGCCGAGTCCTGAGATGACCAGGTCTGTCTTATCCTTGATGGTAAACTCATGAGAAACCAAGGACGGGAATTCTTCTTTTTCCTTGCTGTTAGGAGGAGTTAGTAAGCCACCGACATGCTTGTTATAAAAGGCGGTCGCGCCCTCTAGCTTGGTTCGGTGAAGCTTGAGTTCGTTGTCAAAGAAGGCAGTGAAGCCTTGCTTTTCCCCCTTAATAAAGTCAAAACGTCCCAAGCCACCCAAGAAAAGGGTTTGCTCCGGATTAAGCTGATAAGTCTTGGGCTTGATTTCTTTTTTAGGACTGACATACTTGAGGTTTTTTGCCGTCAAGTAATGAGCCATTTGGTGGCGATGGATAATCCCTGGTGTATCGTAGATGTAGGATCCATCGTCCAGTGGGATTTCGATCTTGTCCAGTGTCGTTCCTGGGAAGCGAGAGGTCGTGATGATATCCTTATCCCCAGTGATTTCTTGGATGATTGCATTGATGAGGGTCGATTTCCCAACGTTGGTCACACCCACCACATAGACGTCACGGCCCTTACGGTACTGCTCAATCTTTTCCATCAAGTCCTTGATAGCACTCTTGTTTTGAGCAGAGGTGAGGACCACATCGACAGGACGCATGCCTTCTTCGTGGGCTCGCTCCATCAACCAGTGGGTCACCTTGCTATCCTTGACAGACTTGGGCAAGATATCTTTTTTGTTTCCGACCAAGAGGACATCGTTCCCTGCTACAAAGCGTGGTAAGCCAGGGATAACGGAGCCATTAAAGTCAAAAATATCGACTACATTGACCACGAGAGCATCACTGTCCCCTACTTCGTGAAGGAGTTTTAGGAAATCATCATCTGTCAGATGCACATCTGTGATTTCATTGTAGTGACGCAGACGGAAACAGCGTTGGCAATAGACTTCGCCTGTTTCCAAGCCCTTTTCAAGTGCTGATTGGGGAGTATAGCCTAGCCCCTCTTTGTTTTCTGTCTGAATGGGGGCTCCACAGCCAATACAGAATAATTCTTCCATTCTTAAATTCCTTTTTTGTATACAATCGGACCATATTTTTCGGCCATTTGCTTCATGACACGGCGTTCACGTGCCCGGTTGATCTGCGTCTTGATCGAGTCATGCTCAACCAAAGGCTTGACCAAAATCGAACGAATGCCTGCACGATGGGCAGCCCGGATATCGGTCATCAGTTGATCCCCGACCATGACCACTTCATTTTTCTCATAGTGGAAACGTTTGAGGGCACGATCAATCCCAAAAGTAAAGGGCTTAAGCGACCAGGCTTCATAGTCAATATCAAATTTCTCAACAGCGCGCTTGACCCGTTTGGGACTATTATTAGACACCACGATAACCCGAATCCCTCCATCACGAAGGTCATGCAACCACTGGCGCATTTCAGGAGTCCCATCCGGATTATTCCAAGCAATCAAGGTATTATCCAAATCCACAAGGACCGCCTTGATACCCTGTTTTTTCAAGTCTGTAACGGTGAGATCATAGGCTGCTTCCACCGCAAAATCTGGTTTGTAATTTTCGATTGACACGTTTTTCTCCATTTTTTATACTCCTTTCATTGTAGCATAAAAAGGCCCATTTTGCACCCGCTTCACGACTAAAACAGCAACAGACTCCAATCAGGTCGCTTTCACTACTCAAAAAATAGACAAAATCCTTACAAAGTTCCAAAAACATGGTATAGTAGAAGAAAAAGAACTCGGAATTTTTTATGAAACAAACAAGCTTAAAAGAGGTCTCTCCTCTTCTCCAGCGCATCATTAATTGGTCGTCCATCATTGGGGCCCTCGCAACCCTTGCATTCTGTATCTGGGCCTACTTTTCTGGCATCCTTCAATCCAAAGAAACCTTGTCAGCTTTTATTTTGCAAGCTGGAATCTTTGGTCCACCTCTCTTTATCTTTCTTCAGATCCTTCAAACGGTGGTCCCTATTATTCCTGGCGCCCTGACATCTGTCGCTGGTGTCTTTATCTATGGCCACATCATTGGGACCATCTACAACTACATCGGAATTGTCATTGGCTGTGCCATTATCTTCCATCTCGCCAGAATGTACGGGCCCAAGTTCGTCCAATCCATGGTCAGTAAGAAGACCTACGACAAGTACATTGGCTGGCTCAATGAAGGCAAGCGGTTCGATCGCTTCTTTATCTTCATGATGATCTGGCCGGTTAGTCCCGCTGACTTCATCTGTATGCTGGCAGGTCTGACCAATATGACCTTCAAACGCTACATGACCATCATCATCCTCTGCAAACCCATCACCCTCGTCATCTACACCTACGGCCTGACCTATATCATCGATTATTTCTGGAAAATGGTTTAAAGCATGACACCACCTCCTAAAGACTAGGAGGTGGTGTTTTTGTAAGCCCATGAATAGTTTATTACTCTCTATTTCGCAACCCAACCGATCGCATCTGCCGGAGGATTGTCCACATCAATCCAGATGAAGTCAATGCCGATTTCACCGTTTTTGAATTTGGAAAGACGGATACCATTGATTTCTAGCTGAGACAGTTTCTTACCCGTTAAGATCTCTCTATCTTTTAGCTGAAAGACCCCACGAAGAATCCAATTGCCAAGGATTTCTTGCTTATCAGTTGATTGAATGGCCTTCCCAGCTTCTTGGTTGATATAGGCCGTAATCACATCTCCTGATGATAAAAATCGTAGCTTAAAGGTCCGTTCTTCTTTTGGGAGCACAAGTTTACTCGTACCTGGCTCAAACCTTCCAATATCTTTACCAAAAAAGTCTGGACGCTCCTCATGGAAATGTTTGGAGTCTGGAAGAGGAATATACACTTCACTGACTGGACGATACACCAGCTGTTCAATTTCTTTGATTAGTTTTTCATTCCCCGTCTCGTGTACAAAGCGAATCAAGTCCTCGCGAATGGACTTCATCTGAGCTTTTTCTTCCTTGGTAGACCATTTTTTCAAGAGAATTTCTTCCAAAGAGAAGGTCACAAAAGCTAGTTCTTCTGGAGCGAGACTATCTTTAAATTTTTCCTGAATCTTTAAAATCCGTGGCAAGCGATCTTTCTTTGCCAACTTTGATCCACCATTAAAAGCATTAAATCCAGAATTTTCTTCTACATTTCCATGCTTGTCTGTGATTACCCAAGAAACGGTCTCAAGAATCTCCGAATCACTTTTTTCTGAGGTCAATAAGTGAAGGTGTTCAAAGAGATAAAAGGGGTCTTCGACATAATTCACATCCCAAGTATCAACCACAATCTCCTTATTTCTAAAGGTCATATGGAGCTGACTATCTGCGGCCGTATATTTGTAATCATGATGGCCATCTGTGAAACGGAAATTTGTCGGATTGTTCTTAGTTGTTGATCCTAAAATTTTGAGATGGTCCAAATCAACAGGCAAATAAGTCGTCTCTCCTACATGGATCTGAGGCTTATGTCCCTTCGAGGTCGGCATCAAGACATGATAGACGGCTTCTACATGACCAGCATCAGAATGAAACCCCTTTATGAGTGCTTTGGATGATTCAATCCGTTGATTTCGCAAGGTCGCAATCTCACGGGCCAGTTTTTCATAGCGAGCATCATTTTCTTTATCAGCTGTTTCCTTGTCCGGTGAAATATCAGCATGAAATCGAATTTCACTTAACAACTCATTCCAAGACTGTGAATCTTTCTTGAACTGAGCAATCTTTTGATCCCCTGAATCCAAACCAAAGGATTTAATCCCAACCAAATATTTATGTTGCTCATCAACGACCAGCGAAGCATCATAAGAGGTATTGGCAATATCCTCACCAACAGCATGAAAAGCTTTTTGGAAAACAGTTTCTTGGAATTTTGAATTGACTATCGGAGCAACATAGCTTTCTCGATCATTAGAATCTTCGGCTTCTGCCTTTTGAGAAAACGCCTCACTCAGACTAGCAAAGTTGGTAATGAGCGTCTTGTATTTTTCTTTTTGTTCATGTTTAAGGTTTTCCCACATCATTCATTCCTCACTTCTTATTTAAGTATATCAAAAGAAGACTAGATTTTCACTAGTCCTCTTACTTATATAATTCGTTAAATAATGCTGTAAAACTCAAAATTGCCACGTTTTTTTACCAATCTGAAATAATCTTCATCTGATAAAATGGCAAGACCGTCCTCATAGGACGCAATCTTCTTCTCTGCCTCCTCATAAGTGGAGACAAAATCTTTCACATAAGACTGGCCTTCAAACTGGCCATTCATCTTGGTATAGATAATGGCAAATTTTCCGGAACGATCCAGTTGAGACAGACCATTGCTCTCATTAAGGGCAAAAGCAATCCGCTCTGCAATGCGTTTAATCACAGGGACGACCACACTATTTCCAGCTTGTTTATAGAGTTGACCATTGGAAACCCCCTCAGGCAACTTAAAGGTCTTTGGATAACCTTGTACATTGAAGGTTTCCTTCGGTGTTAACTTACGAATCTCCCCACTGTCAGTCAAAATCAACGGAACATTGTGCCCACCTGTTCCCATATTGGCCGTTAAAGTTGGAACAACGCCGTTTTTATTCTCACGAACGTATTGACGACGCCACTGGTAGACCGTATCTTGACTGGTCACATTGGCCTTGAGATCAGCGTAGAAATTTTGCTTGCCTTCTCGATAATAGTAGGCCTCATCTGGCTTAGCACCAAAATCAATAACATCACTCAAATTCGTTGTCAGCTTGATTTCCTCTGGGAATTCAAACAAGTCATAAGCTTCTTTGGTATCAAAACCAACGATATAGATCCGCTCGCGGTTTTGTGGGATATTTCCGTAGTCTTTTCCGTTGAGAACCTTCCACTTGATGAAGTAGTTGTTCTCCGTCAAGGCTTCACGAATCACCTTGAAGGTATTGCCGTGGTCATGACCGACCATGTTCTTGACGTTTTCGATAAAAATGGCGCGAGGTTTGCACCCCTCAATCATGCGAAGCAATTCGAAGAAAAGATCGCCACGATCATCATCAAAGCCCTTGCGATAACCCGCAATACTAAAGGCCTGACAAGGGAAACCTCCCATAATCACATCCACGCGCTCAGCCGGAATTTCTTCCGGCTGCACCGCATGAATATCACGACTATCCAAATGCGTATTTGGATAATTTAAACGATAAGTCTGACGCGCATACTTATCAAATTCATTGGCATACACCACTCTGAACTCGTTGGTCTGTTCAAATCCCAACTCAATTCCCCCAACACCTGAGAAGAAGGCTGCAATGTTGTACTTCTCAGGTCGGTTCGAACTTACAGAATTTGTCATGTAGTTACCTGCTTTCTAAAAATCTTTATTATTCAAGTAAATTTCTTTGTATTTCTATTAGTTCATCTACTTCAAATCTACTATATTTAAAAATAGAAGCAATAATAATCTGATTATCCCTAAATTCATCATTTAAAATATCAAACATGTCTTCAATATTTTTTTGATCTACTTCCCTACCACTTGGAGAGTCTAAAACAATTGGAAGTGTTAAGCCGAGATATTTTTGAATTTCAATTATATATGCCATTTTATAGCAAAATACAATTTTATGTAATATAGTACCACTTAACGATTTTAAATCTGATGTGAATACAAAATTTTTATCAGCATTTAAATAGTCTTCAACATTTAATTTCCTTGCAAATTTTAAAATATTATCAAAAATATGTTGATTAGTATCATCACGTAATGAAAACTTTATTCTATCCTCAATCCCTTTTTTATATTCCTTAAGCCTCTTTATTTCAGAAGCTATAACTTCTTTTGGTGCTGTGATAAGTTGCAATCGTTGTTCGAAAAGCTCAATAGGGTTTTCAACTTTTACAAGGTACTGAGAATTATTGAGTTCTTGCTCTAACTCAAATTCTTCTTTTCTTAATTTTTCTATTTCTTGTCCTAAATGAAATACTCGTAGTTCAATCACAGTTTGTGTTTCTTCAAATCCTGAGATATTATCTCGAGTTAATTCTACTATACCTCCGTCTGGACATCGGACACTTAATCCCAAACTTTCAATATACTTAAGATAATCCTCATTTTTGGACAAAATATTCTTCAAAACAGATTGTTTTTTTAATAACTCATTTCTGTTATTTCTAGTTATTAAGAGTTTATTTTCTATATCCGATATTTTATTACTCTGAAAATTACTTTTATCCATTAAATCAAAATTTTCACTCTGAAATAAAATGATTTTTTGCAATTCACTTAATTTATTTAACTCTACAGCAATTTTATTCGCTTCAACTCTTAAATGTGATATATCTTTTTCAGAAATTCCTTCTATTAACGTTTCAACTTTAAATTTTATACCGCCTATAACAGTTCCTCTATTTAGTAGAGTCCATCCTTTATCTTGATCCAAATATATACAACCTAAAAGACTTTCCAAAACGTTAATGTTACTTGTTTTAAAAATCTTTCCTAAAATATAATATAAATCTCTTGGTAACTCTAAAGTCTTAGTTTCTCCTCCTATATCCATTGTTATATTATTATTACTACGCCACAAAATTACTAATTGATCGGTTTCAATAATCAATTTTGTTTGTAACTTTGAAAATCTAATTTTTTTTGTAGATGGTATAGAATACCCCATTGAATAAAATAGTAACCTCAATAAAGTTGACTTCCCTACACTATTGATATTACTATAAATTTCTGTTTTCTTACCAAATTTAAATTTTTTTGTTTCATACCCATTGATAATTTCTAGCGACTTAAAATTCATATATTTAATCCCCTTCTAACACTGTCTATATCTGAGTGAGAAGACAAAATTTGAAATAGTATCACTTTGGTTAAATCATCTAAAAGATGAGAAGATATTTTACCATTTAGATTCAAGATATCATTTTTAAATCTATTGTAATAGACTTTAATGAAGTTCTCAACCATATCCCTTCGTGTAGTACAACTCAATGAAAATTTATTAAATTCAGTTGTTACAGAAGTAACAAACTCAAAATCTAATGATTTATTCAAAATTAGATCTGAAAAATCTGTCTTCAAACTAATTTCATTAATCTTGGGAATATCAAATAATTCATAAACCGTGCTCTCTTCAATATTAATGCTATACAGAATTATCAGCCACCCTAAATCTTTTATGGTTAAAGCTATTCTTTTAGATGCATTATTTTTAAACTCGTTTTGCAAATTAGAAAAAATTTAAATTTGCTTTAAACCTTGGAAAACCAATTTCATCTAAACGATTGATCACTTTTTCCCTAATAAGTCGATAACGTGTTTCATCATCACTCCCATGGAAAGTGATTTTTAGGATGTGAATATTTTGTTTCAATTTTTCAAAATCAATTGCAACATTTGTTTTATTAAATATTGAATCAAGTTTTTTCTTATGAGTATCAGGAAGTTCATCATAACGTAAATTTACCCTAGATCCTTGAAATAAATTTGGATATTTATTTGCTCTTATAGGAATTTCAATGTTATTTCCATAAATGACCTCGCTATATTTCTCATTCACCTTATTCA
This sequence comes from Streptococcus sp. 27098_8_148, assembly GCF_041432105.1. Classification (NCBI taxonomy): domain Bacteria; kingdom Bacillati; phylum Bacillota; class Bacilli; order Lactobacillales; family Streptococcaceae; genus Streptococcus; species Streptococcus sp. 27098_8_148. Next base: position 24,885 of record NZ_JAPVYY010000016.1, read on the forward strand.
CAGCATTGATTAAAGAATTAATAGCATTAGTCAAATGTTGATTAGTCGTAGAGTTTGAATACGGATTTTCCTGAGCTTTAGCTTGTATATAAATTGGTTCCTTATTACGGAAGTATATCTCAATATCTTCTGTTAGACCTTCAACTTTAAATCTTTCAACTTGAGTTAGGTCTTGATCCATAACTAAGTATAACGCTAGATTATATTGAAAATCCCAACCAAACGCAGAGGAAGTTGCATTTGTATTCTTATGATGAGTAGTCATTAAAATTATCTCTCTAAAATATTCTCAACCACAATTATACCAAAAAACACGGCATACCGCCGTGTTTCTGTGTTTATTTAACGAGTTTCTTCATCTCATCAATCCGTGCTACGGTCGCGTCGTACTTCGCTTGGTAGTCGGCTTGTTTGTCGCGTTCTTTTTGGACGACTTCTGGTTTGGCATTGGCTACGAAGCGTTCGTTGCTAAGTTTCTTACCAACCATGTCGAGTTCTTTTTGCCATTTGGCTAATTCTTTTTCAAGGCGAGCCAATTCTTCTTCGACATTAAGAAGATCAGCGAGTGGTAAGTAGATTTCTGCGCCTGTGATGATACTTGACATAACCAAGTCAGGAACTTCTACATCTGCTGCAATTTCCAAGTGTTCTGGGTTTGTGAAGCGTTTGATGTAGTTGACATTATCATTAAAGAAAGCATCGAGCTTGCTGTCGCTTGTCTTGATCAAGATAGTGATCGGCTTACTTGGCGCTACGTTCACTTCTGCACGTGAGTTACGAACGGAGCGAATCACATCTTTGAGAGCTTCAACGCCAGCTGCTGCTTCCTCGTTTTCAAACTCTGGACGAACCACTGGGTATTCAGCAGTCACGATCGTTCCTTCAGAGATTTGGCCGTAGATTTCCTCAGTTACGAATGGCATGATTGGGTGAAGGAGACGCAAGATTTGATCCAAGGTGTAAAGAAGAACCGAACGAGTGATGACTTTTTCGTCCTCATTGTCGCTGTAAAGCACTTCCTTAGTCAACTCAACATACCAGTCCGCAAACTCATCCCAGATGAAGTTGTAGAGGATGTGACCAGCCACACCAAATTCGAACTTGTCAAAGTTCTCAGTAACTTTTCCAATGGTTTCATTGAGGTTGTGGAGAATCCAACGGTCTGTGACATTACCTGCTTGACCAGCAGCCACTTTAGCTACATTTTCACGCGCCACATCCAAGGTCAAACCTTCATTGTTCATAAGGATATAGCGAGAGATGTTCCAAATCTTGTTAATGAAGTTCCATGAAGCATCCATTTTCTCATAAGAGAAGCGCACGTCTTGCCCTGGTGCAGAACCGTTTGAAAGGAACCAACGAAGGGCATCAGCACCGTATTTCTCGATAACATCCATTGGGTCGATACCGTTACCAAGAGATTTCGACATCTTGCGTCCTTGCTCGTCACGAATGAGACCGTGGATAAGGACATTTTGGAATGGCTGACGACCTGTGAATTCCAATGATTGGAATATCATACGGGACACCCAGAAGAAGATGATGTCGTAACCTGTAACCAAGGTTGACGTTGGGAAGTAACGTTTGAAGTCTTCTGAGTCGACATCCGGCCAGCCCATAGTTGAGAATGGCCAAAGGGCAGAACTGAACCAAGTGTCCAAGACGTCTTCATCCTGTTTCCATCCGTCACCTTCTGGGGCTTCTTCGCCGACGTACATTTCACCCTCAGCATTGTACCAGGCAGGGATTTGGTGACCCCACCAGAGCTGACGAGAAATAACCCAATCGTGGACATTTTCCATCCATTGAAGGAAGGTATCGTTGAAACGAGGTGGGTAGAATTCTACTTTGTCGTCTGTATCTTGGTTTGCGATAGCATTTTTCGCCAATTGGTCCATCTTCACGAACCATTGCGTAGACAAGCGTGGCTCAACCATAACTCCAGTACGCTCTGAGTGACCAACTGAGTGGGTCATCTTCTCAATCTTAACAAGCGCACCGATTTCTTCTAACTTCTTGATAACAGCCTTACGAGCTTCAAAGCGGTCCATGCCGTTGAATTCACCAGCCAATTCATTCATGGTACCATCATCGTTCATAACGTTCACTTGCGGAAGATTATGACGTTGACCAACCAAGAAGTCATTCGGGTCGTGGGCAGGAGTGATTTTCACCACACCAGTACCGAATTCAGGGTCTGCGTGTTCGTCTCCAACAATTGGGATTGGCTTGTTCAAGATTGGCAAGATAACATTTTTACCAATCAAATCTTTATAACGGTCATCATTTGGGTTAACCGCTACGGCTGTATCCCCAAACATAGTTTCAGGGCGTGTTGTTGCTACTTCAAGGGCACGTGAACCGTCTTCCAACATGTAGTTCATGTGGTAGAAGGCACCTTCCACATCCTTGTGAATAACCTCGATATCAGAAAGGGCTGTACGAGCTTTTGGATCCCAGTTGATGATAAATTCACCACGGTAGATCCAGCCCTTCTTGTAGAGCTCTACAAAGACCTTACGAACGGCTTTTGACAACCCTTCATCAAGGGTGAAACGCTCACGAGAATAGTCTACAGAGAGCCCCATCTTGCCCCATTGTTCCTTGATAGTCGTCGCATATTCGTCTTTCCATTCCCAGACTTTCTCAAGGAATTTTTCACGGCCCAGGTCATAACGAGAGATGCCATCTTCAGCCAAACGCGCTTCTACTTTAGCTTGAGTGGCAATCCCAGCATGGTCCATACCAGGAAGCCAAAGCGTGTCGAAACCTTGCATCCGTTTTTGACGGATGATGATATCTTGCAAAGTAGTATCCCAAGCGTGACCAAGGTGAAGCTTACCAGTTACGTTTGGCGGTGGAATAACGATTGAGTAAGGCTTAGCCTTTTTATCGCCTGAAGGCTTGAAAACATCCTCATCAAGCCATTTTTGGTAACGACCAGCCTCAACCTCGGCTGGATTATATTTAGGTGAAAGTTCTTTAGACATGTGTGTGTCCTTTCTCTATTGTTTTCATTTTTTCTTGAATCTGCTTTGCAACTTCTTCTGCGGACAGATTCGTATTATCAATTTTAAGGTAGTGGTAAAGACCACTCGGTTGCTTTTGGGAATTAAGTTGATCCGTTTTATCAGTCTCTAAAATCTCTCTTTCAGATACCTCAACATACCGTTTCAAGGGTTTGTATTTCAACCGATTCTCTGTCCGATTTCGACGTAATCGCTCCTCCAGAGACGTTTCTAATTCAACAAAAAGAATCTGCTGATGATACTCATTTAACAAATCTTGAATGTCCTTCAAATACATCAAATGGTATTGATTTGAAAAATCAGTTACGCCTGTTAAAATCACCGACCGATGATGCCTGGCGCTTGTTCCAAGAAAAGAAAAGTTAACGCTACGAACAAATTCCCACATTTCTTCCGTAAAATCCTGATAGATTTCGAGTGCGAAATCAATTGGTTGATGGTTGAAAAAGAGAGTCGCACCGGTGAGTTTCGAAAGTTCCTGACCAATGGTCATTTTCCCTGAAGCTGGAGCTCCAATGATGAAAATATGCATCAATCCACCTCCCACTCACTCTTCAGCAATCCATATATCAGACTGTCACAGCGGTTACCTTGAGCATCTTTGCGGTCTCGGATACGAGCTTCAAGGGTAAAGCCAAGCTTTTCCGCGACTCGTTGACTTTGAAGGTTGTAACCAAAGCAAGACAATTCTATCTTGTGAAGGTTCAATTCTTTAAAAGCTAGATCAATCAAAGCACGCGCTGCTTCGGGTACATAACCCCGGCCCCAATAGTCTGGGTGCAAGGTATAGCCAATCTCCAGCACATCGTCTTCGTGGCGATGGTTGAAGTCAACAGAGCCAATGATTTTATCGGTTCCTTTGACCACAATGCCGTAACCAGCTGGAAGATTTTCTTTTTGATTGCGCTCGGGAAGGATATGCTCTAGATAATAAATCTCATCTTCCAAGGTCTTGACGGGTGGGAAGCCTGCTGGGTAAGAGACTTCTGGAAGACTGGCGTAGGCATGGATGTCCTCAGCATCCGCCACTGTTCGGACTCGTAAGACTAGACGCTCCGTTTCGATTCGTTCAGGTAATGTTGCTCTTGTCATTCTTTTTCCTCGCTTTCTTCATAAAGCTTCCCATGGGATCGACTCGGTCATCTAGATAACGATAAACGCGCTGATGGCCGTCCCCCATAAAGTAAGTCGGCGCAAAACGGTCATTTTTAAAATGCCCCTTGTCATCTAAGAGCTCTGGATCGGCCAGTCGTTCGAGAATCTTAGCAAAGATATGGCAGATGCCATCTTCCTCGATAATCCGATCTACCTGACAGTCCAATACGACTGGACAAGCCTCTAAAATCGGAGCCTGAGTCCGTTCAGAAATTTCGTAGTCAAGCCCCAGGTGTTTCAATTTCTCCCGATGGCTGATAAAACCAGCCTGCTCCATCTCAAGCATAAAGTTTTCATCAGGGATGTTCACGCTGAACTGTTGATAATGCTTAATCTGGTCAGCCGCATTTTCCTCAGCACCAACCCCGATGACCAGCCAATCTCCCAGGCTATAAGAGGAACTGCAGGTTGTGATATTGTACCCAAAGTTCTGGTCCTGATACCCCAAGATGAAAATCGGAAAGCCATAGTAGAGTTTACTAGTGTTAAAAGATTGTTTCATGACAAGCTCCTTCAGCCAGGGTTGCAAAAAGAAAAATCGCCCCTGTCATCAATCTGACAGGGACGAATGTGTTGATCCGCGGTACCACCCAAGTTCGGGCAAAGCCCGCATCTTTGTTTATTTCATTTTCATCCATTAGCAACCAGTTTTGACACATTTGTGGACTTCTCAGCACCGCCACTTTCTGTAAAATGTGGGATTCAAAACACCTCTAATAGGTTCATTTTAGCAAGTTTTCCTGGAAATAGCAAGAAATCATAAAAGCGATTATTTAAATTTAACGCCTAGTTCTTTCAATTTCTTGATTGTAGCTGGGCCGATTCCTTTAAGGGCCAACAACTCTTTTTCTGTCCAGTTTGCGAAGTCCGCAACAGAGCGAATACCTTCATCATAGAATGTTTGCGCACGATCAAGTGCCACACCTTCCAAACTTGCAGCAAATTCTTCCACTGAAGAAGCCGCTTGTTTCACTTCTTTCGCTACTGCTTTTGTAGCTTTCTCAACTTTTTTAGGTGCTTCTTTCACAGCTGCAGTTACAGTTGCGACAGCTTTTTTCAAAAGATGTCTATTTTGATGTTTGTATTGTTTCGCACGGTTTACGTTCTTCTTTGCCATTTTTCCTCCTAAATTCAGTGATCAATTCCTAAGGCAACAAGGTTTCATCACTATCATTCCATTCAAAAATCCGTTGATGTCATTTCAACTTTTTTATTGTATCACAATCCCCTAAAAAATCAAGTCATTGCTCAATTTTCAGGTAAATCTAGCTAGTAAAACGCCTTCAATAAGGCCATTTTAATATTTTCTTTCACCAAAGAGGCCATCTGGTAAATCATGAAATCCTTTTCCAGCATGGAAATTTTCAAACTTTCCTTGCAAGAACTGATAAGCGTCCAAACGGCTTTCATAGCGAATCATGGCTATTTTAGCTCGCTCATCCTGGTCTTCATCAAAAACCTTCTTACTTTCTTCGAGAGCCATTTCATTGATCATGACTTGGGTCTTGATCCACTCCTCAAACTCCTTCATAAACTCTGTTTCGTAGCTCATCTTTACTCCATTCCTCTATAAAAATCCGTATCGATCTCTCGATAAGGTTGAATGTCCTGAACATATTCCAAGACGCCTTGAAAGTCTCCCGCTTCATCACGCACTGCTGCATAGGTGACATGGACAAATTTCCCACGCGATTCTGATTTGAACCACATTTCATACTTGTCTTTTTTCCCTTCACGAAGCCCCTGCATGATGGCTTTGACCTTCTCCAAATATTTCGGTGGGTGACACAGCTCAACATTGCGTCCTACCTGCGATGGCGTCCTCTTAAAAATCATTTCCTCAAAAGGCGCAGCATCATTGTAATATTGGAAAATATCATCCTTATTGACAAAGGTGATCTCCATTGGTAACTGGTTCAAGATTAAATTCGCTTGCTCCACCGATAAAAATCCATGACCAAAAGCTTGTGGCTGCTTGCGATCGAAGCTCTCTTCTTTTTTCTTAGGCGTGAAGGTAATGGTCAATTGTCCCTCAGGAGTCTCAATGACCTGACGGTGCTCTTCTCCATTTGAAGAAGGAAGCGGTTCAGTTGAACCTTCTGACTCTTTCGACGCGTCCTCCTTGAAGTCCACGCGTTTCGGCACCCATTTCTCACTTGGGAGAATAATGGCATAACCATAAGCATCACTTTCTTCTGCAATGGAGAGCCAGTCATCCTGGGTGAAGGACTCCAGCAAAATCATCAAGAGGATCGACTCCTCCTTGAAGATCATGCCCTCAAACTCTTGCGCAAAGGCTTCAAAGCGTTCCTTGACTTCAGAAATACTAGAATCCGGTAATTTTTTGGCCGCATCCAAAGCTTTCGCAAAGAGTTCTCGAATTTGGTCATCCACTCCCCACATCACTTTTGGTGGGGAATCATGCCCATATTTTTCCATAATCGGAAACATCAACTCTTCTTTACGACGGTAATGCCGGTCAAATTGACCCACCAAGCCCAGCTGACGTAACAAGCCCTTATGAATCTCCTGAATCATCTCAGGATCCTCAGTCGTCTCATAATTGTTTAGCAAGCGACGGACCCGCATCATAGCGGCTCGAAGGGCTAAGTTCTCCTGTTTAAAGATCTGAACCGGGTGACCTGGATGGTCTGTATCTGCCACTTCGACCCCTTGAACAGCATTCTTAAAGAGATTGGCATGAACATCACAAAGCTCCATAACATCTTCAAAAGTAACCCCTGCATCTGAATTCATCAGTTCATGCTCCATAAGAGAGATCTCAATCGCAGAAACCCCTGCAAAAGTCGCATCAAACCGTTCCTGAACCGACTCAGGGGAAGCTCCATGATGAAGCTCTAATAAGATATCTCTTAAAACATGAATTCGTTCATCACTCATTAGTCTAGCCCCACTACTTCATAGCCATTAGCCTCTAGTGTTCGCACAATCTTCTCCATAGGAGTGCCTTCTAATTTTGATCCCTGTTTCAAGGAAACCTTGCGCCCAACTGTATTGCGCATGATCGGATTGGCTAAAGGTTTAAAGCCCAACTCCACCAACAAGTCCAATACTTCCGGATGTTGATCAATGACTTGAGCCACTGGAATCGATACATCAATAACATTGTCCATTTTCCTATTTCCTTTACTCATTTCGTTCATTTTCACTTCTTCACTAATTTCACAACTGCTTCTGTCCGTGCAGTATGGGGGAACATGTCCACTGATTGAATGTATTCAACCTGATAAACCTTTGTCAAAGACACTAAATCCCGTGCCAAAGTAGAGACATTACAAGAGACATAGACCATCTTTTCAGGTGCATAGTGCAACAAGGTCTCGATTAATTTTGTACCCAAGCCCGTACGAGGTGGATCCACGATCACAGCATTAGCCCGATAGCCTTCTTGGTACCAGCGAGGAATGATCTCTTCTGCTGTACCAGCCTCATAGTGGGTATTCTCAAATCCCATCCGTTTAGCATTGTATTTGGCATCTTCAATCGCTTCAGGAATAATATCCATCCCCCGAACACTTTTCACTCTATTAGCAAAAGCAAACCCAATCGTTCCAACCCCACAGTAGGCATCAATCAGGTTATCCTCTGGAGAAACATCTAGAGCCTTGACAGCCTCACTATACAATACTTCAGTTTGTTCCGGATTCAACTGGTAAAAGGCTCGAGGAGACAGGGAGAATTCATAATCCAAAACACCTTCCAAAATGGCATCTTCTCCCCAAATAATCTGCGTTTGTTCCCCATAAATTTCACTGGATCGAGACGTATTTTTGTTAACAGCAACTGTGACAATCTCTGGGTGTTTCGTGACCAAGTCTTGCACCAAATTGTTTACATTAATCTGACGACTAGTAACCACAATGATCTGAACCTGCCCAGACTTCCGAGCCCGTCGAACCATCATGGTTCTGACACCCAGTTCTTTACGCTCATCAGCAATCGGAATCTGATAATAGGTCAATAAATCCGTTAGATCGTTGGCGATAGCTTGAATATCCGGGTCTTGAACCAAACAATCCTTTAATTCCACCAAATAATGTGAATTTTGGGCATAGAGGCCCGCCTTCACCTGGCCCTTGAATTTCCTAGTTTGAAATTGCAATTTTGCCCGATAGTAAAGCGGCTCCTGCATTCCAATTGTCGGCCGAATATCATACTGTTCAAATCCTTCAGGTGAGAACTTCTTCAAGGCCTGTTGTAATAAATCTGTCTTAAACTCCAGCTGCTTATCATACTTCAAATGCATGATTTGACAGCCACCACAGGTCTCATAGATATCACACATGGGCGTCACACGAAACTTAGACGCCTTGTTCACAGATAGGAGTTTGGCTTCCGCAAAATTTTTCTTAACACTTGTAATTTGACAGAAGATATCTTCTCCCTTCAAAGCGCCTGGCACAAAGACAAGTGTTTTTTTATAAAAGCCAATCCCTTCTCCGTTAATTCCCATTCGTTTAATTTTCAAAGGAATTTTTTGTTTTACTTTAACGTTCATATCCCTATCTTAACACATTTTTCGGTATAATAAAAACATGAAAATTACAAAACTAGAAAAGAAAAAAAGACTCTACCTCCTGGAATTAGACAATGATCAAAAACTTTATATTACAGAAGACACCATCGTCAAATATTTTCTTTCTAAAGATAAAGAAATCAGTGAAGAGGAACTAAAAGAAATCCAAGAGTTTGCTCAATACTCCTATGGTAAAAACCTGGCCCTTTACCATCTTTCTTTTAAAGCTCGAACAACAAAAGAAGTCCGAGACTACCTGACAAAATATGAGATTGATAGTGGCATTATTGATAAAGTGGTCCAACAGCTAAAAGAAGACAAGTGGTTAGATGATCGTCAATATGCAAGAAACCTGATAGAGGCCAACCTTCTCAGTGGCGATAAGGGCCCTCTCTTATTACAACAAAAAATTCAACAAAAAGGGATCCCAAAATCTATCCTTCAAGAAATTCTTGCAGTCTATGATTTTTCAGAAGTGATCGACCGTACCGCAATAAAACTCCTAAAAAAATACCAAGGAAAATATCCGTTAAAAGCCATTGAAACGAAAATCATCCAGGCACTCATTTCAAAAGGTTTTGCTTACAATCAAGCAAAGATAGCATTCCAAAATCTCGAGCTCGAAACAGATGAAGAAACAACCAATGAGCTCATTCTAAAAGAGTTAGAAAAACAATACCGTAAATACAGTAAAAAATATGAAGGCTATGAACTCAAACAACGCTTGACTCAGGCACTAGCCAGAAAAGGCTACGATTATAGTGATATAACGTCAGCCATTAGAGAATACTTAGATTCATAAACCAAATTGAAAATTAAATAGAAAAATAAGAAAAAATTTGAAAAAATATGATACAATATAGAGGATATACTTAGATTGTAGAAAGTTGGTAAGTTATGAAACTACCTAAAGAAGGCGACTTTATTACAATTCAAAGTTATAAACATGATGGCAGTTTACACCGTACATGGCGTGACACCATGGTATTAAAGATAACCGAAAATGCAATTATTGGAGTAAATGATCATACACTTGTGACTGAAAGTGATGGTAGACGTTGGATCACACGTGAACCAGCGATCGTTTATTTCCATAAAAAATATTGGTTTAACATCATCGCCATGATCCGTGACAATGGTGTGTCTTACTACTGTAACCTAGCAAGTCCTTTTCACATTGACCAAGAAGCCTTAAAATATATCGACTATGATCTCGATGTCAAGGTCTTTACCAATGGTGAAAAAAAATTGTTAGATGTTGAAGAATACGAGCAGCATAAAGAAAAAATGCACTATTCAGATGACATCGACTTTATTTTAAAGGAAAATGTTAAGGTTCTAGTAGATTGGATAAACCAAAACAAAGGTCCCTTTTCTGAGGAATATATCAAAATTTGGTATAACCGTTATGTTGAACTGCGAAATAAATAAAGTTGGAAAGAGCGCAAGCTCTTTTTTCTTGTAAATTAATAAAAAAATAACTACAAAAAAGTCTAATGTCAACCATTAGACTTTTTCGATACACTATACACTATCGGGAAGACAGGATTCGAACCTGCGACACCTTGGTCCCAAACCAAGTACTCTACCAAGCTGAGCTACTTCCCGATCTAAAGCTACCGCTTTATGCACCCTAGAGGAGTCGAACCTCTAACCGCCTGATTCGTAGTCAGGTACTCTATCCAGTTGAGCTAAGGGTGCTCGTTCCTATTCAATTATTACATAGCCTTGCGACCATGCACCCTAGAGGAGTCGAACCTCTAACCGCCTGATTCGTAGTCAGGTACTCTATCCAGTTGAGCTAAGGGTGCTTCTTTCAACCTTTGTCTATGCCGAGGACCGGAATCGAACCGGTACGATCGTTACCAATCGCAGGATTTTAAGTCCTGTGCGTCTGCCAGTTCCGCCACCCCGGCCTCCTCAAGCGAACGACGGGATTCGAACCCGCGACCCCCACCTTGGCAAGGTGGTGTTCTACCACTGAACTACGTTCGCATTGCTTTCTTTATA
>NZ_JAPVYY010000017.1:0-28262 GCF_041432105.1 Streptococcus sp. 27098_8_148
CACTCTCTTTTTGTTTGTCAAGAAGGAGTTTGGTTGGTCGTTGCATCGGGTAAAAAGAATTGGTATACTAGTAGAAAGAAAAAGGAGGATGTTGTGACCTTTCGAAAATTACGTCTATTAATGTCCAAATATGGATTTAGTATTTTGTTTATGGGCTTTGAACTATGGGCATCCTTTGCGGCCTTCTTCTGGCTCAATAGATGGTTCCCTCATTGGCTATCTGTTGCAGTCATTGGGCTCTTATATGTGTCGACAATCTTGGCTATTGTTAATCGAAATACCCCGCCTGAAAATAAGGTGACCTGGCTCTTGATTGCCGTCATTCCTGTCTTTGGATCGCTTTTATACCTCATGTTTGGAGAGCGACGTTTGTCCAAAAAGGAAATGATCCAGCTGAAAAATATGGAGTCCATGAAGTTTCGAGAGGACAATAGTCATCAGTTGCGTAAGGAGCTCAAGCAAGAAAGCAAGGCGGTTTATGGCTTGGTCAAGTCGATTTTATCCATGGACCACAATGCGGATCTCTACAATGGGACGGCATCGACCTTTTACCCTCTAGGGGAGGAGATGTATGCGCAACTACTAGAGGATCTGCGAGCAGCGAAAAAATTTATCTTCATCGAGTTTTACATCATTGACGAGGGCTTGATGTGGAACAGTATCCTAGAGATTTTAGAGCAGAAAGTGAAAGAGGGGGTTGAAGTCAAACTCCTTTATGACGATATCGGCTGTATGGCAACCTTGGCTGGGAACTATACCAAACGATTGCGAAAGATGGGGATTGATGCCCATAAGTTTAACAAGGTGATCCCCCGTCTAACAGTGGCTTATAACAACCGAGACCACCGTAAGATCTTGGTCATTGATGGTCAGATCGGCTATACGGGTGGGGTCAATTTGGCAGACGAGTACATCAACCACATTGAGCGGTTTGGTCACTGGAAGGACAGTGCCATTCGTTTAGATGGACGAGCTGTTAAGGCCTTAACGCGACTCTTCCTCATGAACTGGTACATCAACCGTGGGGAAATCGAGGATTTTGACCGCTACCATATTGAAAACAAGGCGGTCGAAGGAGAAGGGCTCTACATTCCCTATGGGAGTGGACCAAAGCCGATTTACAAGTCGCAGGTTGGAAAGACGGTTTATCAAAATATGATCAACCAAGCGACGGATTACGTCTATATCACGACTCCTTACTTGATCATCGATTATGATTTGACAGAGGATATCCGCAATGCAGCCCTTCGTGGGGTGGATGTTCGCATCGTGACCCCGTATATTCCGGATAAAAAATTGATCCAAATCGTAACCCGTGGGGCATACTTGGATCTGATGGACGCTGGTGTGAAAATCTATGAGTACACACCTGGTTTTGTCCACAGTAAGCAAGTTCTGGCAGATGACGAAATGGCGGTTGTAGGGTCGATTAACTTTGATTACCGCAGTTTGGTCCATCACTATGAAAATGCTGTCTGGATGTATCGGACGCCTGCCTTGAAAAAGATTCGGGAGGACTTTGACCATATCTTTGAAGTGTCTCAAGAAATTACAGAGGATACCTTCCGCTTTACATGGCACCAAAGCTTAATCAAGGAAATTATGCAATTGTTCGCACCGATGTTGTAAATGTATAAAAACGAAAATCAGAGTCAGGAATCGAGATGCCTGACTCTTTTTCCATAGGACTATGTGATAAGAGGCTGACAGGGTCAGCAGAATTTGGTATACTAGAGAAGATAATGGGCTTTTTTCTAAAAGGAAAGAGCAAAGATCTAGAAAAAGGAAAAAGAATGAGCGAAAAAGAGCAAGAAATGACTTCGAAAAAATTAGGGATTCACGTGGGAGATAGTTTTCAGGATACACGTGAAATTCGCGAAGTGCTAGATAAATCAGTCTTTCGTGAAGAAGAGCCGACTCATAGCCAGCAGGCAGAAGTCTTGGAGGAGCCGGTTGCAATGGAGGCATCAGAGGAAATTAGTGATGCCAAGCCAGAAGCAATAGCAGAACCTACACAAGAATTGGAACAAGAAGCTGAGCAACCGCTCAGTCGGATGAGTCGTCGTTCGCGTAAGGCGGGAGTTGAAGCGACAAAAGCGGAAGCATCGAAGGTAGAAGAGAATACGGAAGAGCTAGAAGCAGATGTGGCAGTTGAGCCGATCCGTCGTCAAGCTAAGCGTCCAGTCCCCCTAGCGATTCCTTTTGTGTTGAGTCTCTTGATTAGTTTGCTGCATGTCGGGGTGCCATTTTTAACCCGTTTTGCAACCAATCAACAATCGCAAAACTTGTATGCTGGCTGGGCAATGACCAAGGGGCAAGTACCGTTTGGTGATTTTTACGGAACCAATGGTCTGCTCTATTATGCAATCAACTGGTTGGGAAGTTTAGCTGGTGGACATTGGATCTTGATGATCCTCCAAGCGATTGCCCTCTTCTTTGCGGGTACCTATCTCTATCGGGTTGTGCGCTTGCTGGTGTCTGATAAAGATACAGCGAAGAATGTCCAGTTACTCTTTTATTTCTTGGTGCTAGGCCTTGGTTTTGGAGGAACTTATGTGACTCTCTTTAGTCTTCCAATCCTATTTGCCAGCATGAATTTCATTTTGGCTTATTTGATTGGGCATCGTAAGGATGAAGGCTTTATCCTTTATGGTGCGATTGCAGCTGTGGCTTTCTTGATTGATCCGATGACCAGTGCCTTGTTTTATTTGTTGGCCTTCCTTGGATTAACAGCCTTTAACATCAAGCAGAAGAGATGGGCGCGTGGCTTTTATCAACTGCTAGCAGCTCTCCTTGGTTTTTCACTCGTCTTTTATCCAATTGGCTATATCACCGTTTTGAATCAGACTTTTGGCTATGCCATTAACCAAGTAACCTATGTCTTTAATGCCTTGAATTTTAGCAATGGACAGACCTTCAGTAATGCCATTTATTATGGACTGTTGGCGCTGGCCTTTGGCCTAGTCTCTGCCTTTTTGATGTCTTTTACGAAGCAAAATAGCAGTGCTCGCCGGATCTTCCGCTTTATGGGATGGGCAGGTAGCTTGGTGGTCCTCATTGTGTCGATTGGTCTTCCTGAACAAGGCGCTTACCAATTGTTACCGATGTTGCCATTTGTTCTTCCTTTGTTTGCGATCTGGTTCTCACGAGATGGGGAAGAAAACGATGGGATCGAACGTCGTGGTCGGAAGAAGAAAAACAAGGAAGTTTGGGCCGCTTACTTTACGAGCCAAGTTTTCTTACCGCTAGTAGCCCTTGTCTATCTGTTGGCGAATCCAGTGGTTCAAGATGTCGTGCTTCAGTCTGGTCAATCGAGTGAACGGAGCGCTATTGCCAGCTACATTAAACATCACACCAAGTCGAAAGATACCATCTATGCTTGGGATACGACAGCTACTCTCTATCAAGAAAGCGATCGTTTGGCAGCTTCTGCCTTATTGACCCCAACGTCTTATCTGGGAATTAATGAAAATCGGACCAATGTGATCCAACAAATCGATCGGTCTGAACCCAAGTATATTGTGGTCAACAATCAGGTAGAATTGACCTCCAAAATGAAGGACTTGCTCAAAGAAAATTATCGTCTCGTTGAGAAGAAATACCGTCATTTCAAACTCTATCAACGCTCTTAAGAAAATCAATATCTTGTGCTTTAGAAAGTTTTTTATAAAATTTTCCACAAGATATTGATTTTTATTTTTGGAGTGGTATAATACAACTTGTATGTAAATAAATGAAGAGAGGCATGTTTGGTATGATCACCTTGAGAGAAGAAAAACTGAGAATGGCCCCGGATATTTTTGTTGAAAAACGAGATGGCCGTCGTGTTCCATTCGATGTTGAAAAAATTTATAAAGCCTTGTTGAAGGCGACAGAAGAAGTGACTTCTCTCACTCCCGTGATGGAAGCCAAACTAGAAGCCATTGTCGATCGTGTGATCGCAGAGATTTTGGAACGTTTTCCAAATGGCGTGAAGATCTATGAGATCCAAAATGTTGTCGAACATGAATTGCTTCAAGCCAATGAATATGCGATTGCTGAGAGCTACATTACTTATCGGACGCAGCGGGATTTTGAGCGCTCAAAAGCGACGGATATCAACTTTACGATTGGAAAACTCCTCAACAAGGACCAAGCCGTTGTCAATGAAAATGCCAATAAGGACAGCGATGTCTTTAATACGCAAAGGGACTTGACGGCGGGGATTGTTGGTAAGTCTATTGGGCTCAAAATGTTGCCTAAACACGTAGCCAATGCCCATCAAAAAGGGGATATTCACTACCATGATTTGGACTATAGCCCTTATACACCGATGACCAACTGCTGTTTGATCGATTTTGAAGGCATGCTCAGAAATGGCTTTAAGATTGGGAATGCAGAAGTAGAAAGTCCTAAATCCATCCAAACTGCAACGGCTCAAATCTCGCAGATTATTGCCAATGTAGCCTCTAGTCAGTACGGGGGCTGTTCAGCTGACCGGATCGATGAAGTCTTGGCCCCTTATGCAGAAAAGAACTACCAAAAACACTTGGCAGATGCCAAAGAGTGGGTGCTTCCTGAAAAGCAAGAGGACTATGCTTGGAGCAAGACTCAAAAAGATATCTATGATGCCATGCAATCGCTGGAATATGAGATCAATACGCTCTTTACCTCGAACGGACAAACTCCCTTTACTTCGCTTGGCTTTGGTCTTGGAACCAATCGCTTCGAGCGGGAAATCCAAAAGGCGATTTTGGAAATTAGAATCAAGGGACTTGGATCGGAACATCGGACCGCTATCTTTCCAAAGCTGATCTTTACCCTCAAGCGGGGGCTCAACCTAGAACCTGGAACTCCTAACTATGATATCAAACAATTGGCCTTGGAATGTGCAACGAAGCGCATGTACCCAGACGTTTTGTCTTATGACAAGATTGTCGAGTTGACAGGCTCTTTCAAGGTGCCGATGGGATGTCGTTCTTTCCTTCAAGGTTGGAAGGATGAGAATGGCGTAGAAGTCAATTCTGGCCGGATGAATCTTGGGGTTGTGACAGTCAATTTGCCTCGGATTGCCTTGGAATCAGGCGGAGACAAGGAGAAGTTCTGGCAAATCTTTAATGAACGGATGAACATTGCTGAAGATGCCTTGGTTTACCGCGTGGAACGTACCAAAGAAGCGACACCAGCCAATGCGCCGATTCTCTACCAATATGGGGCTTTCGGGAAACGCTTGGGCAAGTATGACCAGGTAGATCAGCTCTTCCGTCATCGCAGAGCGACCGTTTCTCTTGGCTATATCGGACTCTATGAAGTCGCAACCGTCTTTTATGGTCCAAATTGGGAACACAATCCAGAAGCCAAACAATTCACGATCGATATCATCAAGGATATGAAAGCGCGCGTGGAAGAATGGTCTGACCAGTATGATTACCACTTCTCCATCTATTCGACACCGTCAGAAAGCTTGACAGACCGCTTCTGTCGCCTAGATACGGAGAAATTTGGTAAGGTTCCGGATATCACAGACAAGGAATACTACACCAATAGTTTCCACTACGATGTTCGTAAGAACCCAACGCCATTTGAAAAGTTGGATTTTGAAAAAGTTTATCCTGAAGCTGGGGCGTCTGGTGGCTTTATCCACTATTGTGAATACCCTGTGCTCCAACAAAATCCAAAAGCCCTTGAAGCAGTTTGGGATTATGCTTATGACCGGGTTGGTTATCTCGGAACCAATACGCCGATTGACCGTTGTTACAAGTGTGATTTTGAAGGAGATTTCACGCCGACTGAGCGCGGATTTGCTTGTCCAAACTGTGGCAATAGCGATCCTAAGACGGTTGATGTGGTCAAACGGACCTGTGGTTATCTCGGAAACCCGCAAGCTCGTCCGATGGTCAATGGCCGTCATAAGGAAATCGCTGCACGGGTCAAACACATGAATGGATCCACTATCAAATCAGCTGGTCACCAAGTGACAGATTAGAAAAGGATATTATGGGAAAATACCAATTAGATGATAAGGGCAAGGCTCAGGTTCAACGATTCCACGAGAAGCATTCAAAGGGTGGAATCAATAAAAAAGACCGAGTAGCCAGCCTGAGAGAACAATTTTTAAATAAGAATAAGAAAAAGTGAGAGTTCGCTCTCGCTTTTCTTATAGCGGGGAGGGGAATATGGAACTACGCAGACCAAGATTAGCAGATAAAGAAACAGTTTTAGAGATGATGGCAGAGTTTGAACAGAGCCAGTCGGCCCACGACGGCGGCTTTTGGGATGCTGAGAATTTTGTTTATGAAGAGTGGTTGGAAAGTAATCAGAATCATGAAATGGGGATTAATTTGCCTGAAGGGTGGGTGCCTGATATTCAGTTAGTTGCTTTTGCAAAAGATGGTAAAGCAGTTGGATTCCTCAACCTTCGATTGCGTCTCAATGACTTCTTATTGGAAGAAGGAGGCCATATTGGCTATTCCATCCGTCCCTCTGAAAGAGGCAAGGGGTATGCCAAGGAAGCTCTCCGTCAAGGTCTGCAAGTTGCTAAAGAAAAGAACATCCATCGTGCTCTGGTGACTTGTAGCACGGAAAATCCGGCCAGCCGAGCGGTTATCTTAGCTAATGGCGGTCAATTTGAAGATGTTCGAAATGGAACGGAGCGTTATTGGATAGAAGTGGAGTAGAAGGATGACATGGAATACACCTAAACCAGGTGAATGGAAGAGTGAAGAACTGAGTCAAGGACGCATCATCGATTACAAGGCTTTTAACTTTGTCGATGGCGAAGGGGTGCGCAACTCCCTTTATGTGGCGGGTTGCATGTTTCACTGTGAGGGCTGTTACAATGTAGCGACCTGGTCTTTCAATGCAGGTATTCCCTACACCAAAGAGTTAGAAGAACAGATCATGGCAGATCTGGCCCAACCTTATGTCCAGGGCTTGACCCTGCTTGGGGGGGAACCTTTTCTTAACACTGGCATCCTTCTGCCCTTGGTCAAGCGCGTGAGAAAAGAGTTGCCCGACAAAGATATTTGGTCTTGGACCGGCTACACCTGGGAAGAAATGATGCTGGAGACACCAGACAAACTAGAGCTTCTCTCGCTGATTGATATTCTGGTCGATGGCCGCTATGATAAGAGCAAACGCAACCTCATGTTGCAGTTCCGTGGCTCTTCTAACCAGCGGATCATTGATGTTCAAAAATCCCTCAAAGAAGGAAAAGTCGTCATCTGGGACAAGCTCAATGACGGTAAAGAAAGTTTTGAGCAGGTCAAACGAGATGATCTTTTGTAGGATCTTCAAAAAAACCGGGTTTTCCACCCGGTTTTTTTAGGTTCTCTGCATAAGTATACAAGGGATTTCGCCTGTTTCAGAAAACGCTTACTTTTTAAATGTACATAATGGACAAAAAAGTGATAATTAATGCATTTTTTGCTAAAAATATGTTACAATAAATATGATTAGGACTAATTGGAGGTATTTATGTCACAAAGGAGACGGAGTCGTCGTTCAGAACATAAGTGGGGGCAATTACGAATCATTAATTCCGTATTGCTTATTTTTTTGCTTATGACCGCAAGTTGGGCGACCTATACCATGTTGGCCAATAACATCTTGGCTTTTCGTTATGTCAATGTTCTCGTGATTGCACTACTAGCTCTTCTCTTGCTCTTATCAGCTTGGTTTGTGATCAAAAATCAGGCTAAAAAGACAACTTTGGTCCTGCTTCTTGTCGGCTTATTGACTAGTTCAGGAGTTTTGTTTGCTAGTCAACAGTTGCTGAATCTGACCAGTAATGTCAATGGCCACTCTAACTATACAGAGTTTGAGATGGCTGTCTATGTCAAGAAAGACAGTGACATCAAAGATATCAAAGAAATCAAGGAAGTGGTAGCACCAAAGGGCAACAATAACGAAGCTAATCTCACTGCCCTCTTGGACAACATCAAAAAGACCAAGGGTCAGGAAATTTCTGTAGTGGATGCACCGACTTATCTAGATGCCTATAAGAGCCTGCAAGAAGGAAATGCTTCTGCTATGGTCCTCAACAGTACCTTTGAGGATACCATTGCCGCTGAAGATGCGGACTATGCGAAGAAGTTGAAGAAAATCTATTCCTACAAGATCCGAAAAGAAGTGGCAGCGACGAGCAAGGTGTCTGCCAATGCGGATGTCTTTAACATCTATGTCAGCGGGATCGATACCTATGGTCCGGTAACCTCGGTTTCTCGTTCAGATGTCAATATCATTATGACCGTCAATCGGAAGACCAAGCAAGTCCTATTGACAACGACTCCACGGGATGCCTATGTACCGATTGCAGATGGTGGTAACAACCAAAATGATAAGTTGACCCACGCGGGGATCTACGGAGTGGATGCTTCCATCCATACCCTTGAGAATCTCTATGATATCAAGCTCAACTACTACGTTCGTCTCAATTTCACCTCCTTCCTTAAGTTGATTGACCTTCTTGGGGGAATCGATGTGGAAAATGACCAAGAATTCACGAGCCTTCATGGCAAGTTCCATTTTCCAGTTGGAAAGGTTCATTTGAATTCAGAGCAAGCCCTCGGTTTTGTTCGAGAACGCTACTCTCTCCAAGGTGGCGACAATGACCGTGGGAAAAACCAAGAAAAAGTCATCGCGGCCATTATCAAAAAGTTGACCTCTACCAAGGTCTTAAGCAACTACAATGAGATTATCGGAAACCTCCAAGATTCTGTCCAAACCAATATGCAGTTGCCGACTATGATGAACTTGATCAATACCCAGTTAGAAACGGGTGGTTCTTATGAGGTGACTTCTCAAGCGATCACCGGTCAAGGACGAAATGACTTGCCGTCTTATGCTATGCCTGGTTACAATCTCTATGTCATGGAGTTGGATCAAGCCAGCTTGACCAAGGCTAAGGAAACCATTCAAAAAGTAATGGAAGGAAAAGAAAAATGATTGATATCCACTCGCACATCGTCTTTGATGTGGATGATGGACCAAAGACAAGAGAAGATACACGTGCCTTATTGGAAGAAAGCTATCGCCAAGGGGTACGGACTATTATCTCCACTTCTCATCGTCGCAAGGGGATGTTTGAAACCCCTGAAGAAAAGATTTCTGAAAATTTTCAAGAAGTGAAAAAAATTGCGGCAGAGGTCGCGCCAGATTTAACGATTCATTATGGGGCAGAGATCTACTTTACTAATGATGTCTTGAAAAAACTGGAAGAAAAGATCATTCCACGTTTGGCAGATACGCGCTTTGCTCTGATTGAATTCAGCATGGGAACACCTTACAAGGAGATTCATACGGCCTTGGACCGTTTGCTCCATCTAGGTGTGACACCGGTGGTGGCCCATATCGAGCGCTACAAGTGCTTGGAGAAAAATGAGGAGCGCGTGCAAGAGATGATTGACATGGGCTGCTACATGCAGATCAATAGTTCCAGTGTTCTCAAGCCTCGCCTCTTTGGGGATGAGCAAAAACAACTCAAAAAACGAGCTCGGTACTTCTTAGAAAAAGACTTAGTGCACTTTGTTGCCAGTGATATGCACAATGTGGATAAACGACCGCCTTATATGGCAGAAGCCTATCGCTTGATCAAGGAAGAATACGGAGAACAACGAGCACAAGCTCTCTTTGTCAGCAATCAAGAACTCTTGTTAGCGGATGAATTAATCTAACCAGGAAACAGGTGGAGAGATCCACATGAAGGAGTAATTAGGAAATGAACAATCAAGAAAATCAAGCAGTGGAAATTGATGTTTTCGCTATGCTGAAGACCCTATGGAAACGCAAGTTTTCGATCGTTTTGGTCGCTCTTGTCTTTGCCATTGCAGCATTTGGCTACAGTGCCTTTTTAGCCAAGAAAGAATACCAAAGTACTAGCCGGATCTACGTGGTCAGTCGTCAAAACCAAGACAACAATGCCTTGACAAACTCTGATTTGCAGGCGGGTTCTTACTTGGTTAAGGACTACCGTGAGATCATTCTTTCTCAGAATGTCTTGAGTCAAGCCATCGAAGAATTGAAACTCGATATGACACCAGCTGAGTTGTCGAAAAAGATCAGTGTATCCGTTCCGACAGATACTCGTATCCTTTCGATCACGGCTAAGGACGGAGATCCAAAAGAAGCGGCTCGTATTGCCAATGGCCTTCGGAATGTAGCAGCTGAAAAGATCATTGCTGTGACCAAGGTGTCAGATGTTACGACCTTGGATGAAGCAGAAGTGCCTCAATCACCTTCTTCACCAAATATCCGACGCAATGTCCTTCTTGGCTTTATTGCTGGAGCTGGTTTGATGGTGGTTCTCATGGTCGTAGTAGAAGTCTTGGACGATCGTGTCAAGAGACCAGAAGATATCGAAGAGTTGATGGGCTTAACCTTGCTTGGTATTGTGCCAGATATTAAGAAACTGTAGACTGGGGATCGCATGAATACGTTAGAAATTTCAAAAAATAAATTACAAGAAATTCGGAAGGCAGAAGAGTACTTCAATGCCCTTGCGACGAATATCCAATTGAGTGGGGTGGACTTAAAAGTCATCGCTATCTCATCTGTTCAAGAAAATGAAGGGAAATCAACCACTTCAACCAACTTGGCCGTTGCCTTTGCGCGTGCGGGTTACAAGACCCTCTTGGTCGACTGTGACATCCGGAACTCTGTCATGACAGGGATTTTCCGTAGCCGGGATAAGATCCAAGGCTTGACCGACTTCTTATCCGGTCGTAGCCAATTGGACCAAATCTTGTATGCGACTGATTTTCCAAACTTGGATATCATCGAGTCTGGACAGGTCGCGCCAAACCCAACAGGTCTCTTGCAAAGCAAGAACTTCACTGTGATGATGGATGCACTCCGTGAGCATTTTGACTACATCATTGTCGATACGCCTCCAATTGGGGTCGTGATCGATGCGGCCATTATCGCCCAACGCTGTGATGGAACTGTCTTGATCACAGAATCTGGTGCCAATGGACGCAAGGCTGTCCAAAAGGCCAAGGACCAATTAGAACAAACAGGCACACCTTTCTTAGGAGTAGTGCTCAATAAATTTAACATTAAAGCTGCTGAGTATGGTTCATACGGTGGATATGGATCTTACGGAGAGTATGGGAAAAAGTAAAGAATAGGATTGAGGGAAAATGGGAGAAGAAAGAATCGAACTGGAAAAACTAAATATTGTTCTCTTTCAAAGTTTGGCTGTCCTATTTTCGGCTTACATTGTGAGTCTTTTTAAGGATGCAGAATACACGTCACAGACAATTGCCATTCTCTATCTCTTGCATTTTGTAGCCTTCTACATTAGCAATGTCTCCTATCGTTTTTACAGCAGAGGCTATCTGGATGAGCTCTTTCAGGTCTTGAAATACAATGTATTTTTCGCTGTTGGGATCACCTTTACCTCTTTTATGCTCGATGGGGTCTTTTCCATCTCTCGTCGGGGGATGATTTACTTCTTTCTTTTCAATACGTTTTCCGTCTATATCATGGATCTCTTGCTCAAGCGATACCGGAAGTCTGTTTCACCGCGGCGGAAAAGTTCGAGAAAGATTTTCCTGATTACAGCGACCAGTCGGATGGAAAAGGTATTTGATATTCTGCATTCGCCTAACCTCTATCATGGGGAACTAATCGGTGTCACCGTCATGGACGATACAGATTTTACTCACTCAGGCGTAAGGGTGGTGCAGCCGGATCAAATGATGAACTTTGTGACCAAGGAAGTGGTGGATGAAGTGTTTATCAATCTGCCAAGTGAGGACTACAATATTAGTGACTTCGTCTCGGAGTTTGAGAGTATGGGGATCGATGTATCGGTCAATCTCAATGCCTTTAACTTCGCTTCCTTAGGCAATAAACGGGTTCGAGAAGTCGGGGGATTAAGTGTCGTCACTTTCTCAACCAATTTCTACAAACCGAGTCACGTCTTTGCTAAACGTCTCTTGGACATTGTAGGAGCTCTCTTTGGACTCTTGATTTGTGGACTGGTAAGTATTGTCTTAGTCCCTCTGATCCGTAAAGATGGCGGACCTGCTTTCTTTGTACAAAAACGGGTCGGAAAGAATGGTCGGTATTTCAACTTCTATAAATTCCGCTCCATGCGCGTGGATGCCGAAGAGATTAAAAAAGATCTGATGGCGCAAAACACCATGACAGGTGGGATGTTCAAGATGGAAAACGATCCACGGGTAACACCAATTGGACGCTTTATTCGGAAAACCAGTCTTGATGAATTGCCACAATTTTACAATGTTCTGATCGGTGATATGAGTTTGGTCGGGACTCGTCCTCCAACGGTAGACGAATATCAAGACTATACGCCAGCTCAAAAACGCCGACTCAGTTTCAAGCCAGGGATTACAGGCCTTTGGCAAGTGAGCGGACGCAGTGAGATTACAGATTTTGACGAAGTGGTCAAGCTCGACGTTGCGTATATGGATGGTTGGACGATCTGGAGAGATATTCAGATCCTGCTCAAGACCGTGAAGGTTGTACTTAAAAAAGAAGGAGCGAAGTAGGAAAATACCTACTTCGTCCTTTCCATGTTAGGAGAAAAATGACACAATCAATTTATATCGTTGGTTCCAAAGGTATTCCAGCAAAATATGGTGGTTTTGAGACCTTTGTTGAGAAGTTGACCGAATTCCAACAAGATAAAAATATCCAGTATTATGTAGCTTGTATGCGGGAGAATTCAGCCAAATCAGGAATCACTGCAGATACTTTCGAACATAATGGCGCGATCTGTTACAACATTGATGTCCCTAATATCGGTCCTGCGCGTGCTATTGCTTATGATATTGCAGCCCTCAACAAGGCCATTGAAATCGCAAAAGAAAACAAAGACCAGGCTCCGATCTTCTATGTCTTGGCTTGTCGGATTGGTCCCTTTATTTCAAGGATTAAAAAGAAAATCAAGGCTATCGGAGGGACTCTGATGGTTAACCCAGATGGTCATGAGTGGCTTCGGGCCAAGTGGAGTCTTCCGGTTCGTAAATACTGGAAGTTTTCTGAACAACTCATGGTCAAACACGCTGATCTTTTGATCTGTGATAGCAAGAATATCGAAGCCTATATTCAGAAGGATTACGCTAAGTATCAACCTAAGACCACCTATATCGCCTATGGGACAGATACAAGTAAGTCGATCCTGAGTAAAGAAGACGAGAAAGTACGGACTTGGTTTGCGAATAAGCAAGTTGCTGAAGGAAACTACTATCTTGTCGTAGGTCGCTTTGTGCCGGAAAACAACTATGAAGCTATGATTCGTGGCTTTATGCAGTCAAATTCACAAAAAGATTTTGTACTGATTACCAACGTAGAGCAAAACAAGTTCTATGAACAGTTGCGTAAAGATACAGGATTTGATAAAGATCCTCGAGTGAAGTTTGTAGGGACTGTCTATGACCAAGAATTGCTCAAATATATCCGTGAGAATGCCTTTGCTTACTTCCATGGTCATGAAGTAGGTGGTACCAATCCATCCCTTCTTGAGGCTCTTGAGTCTACTAAGCTCAATCTCTTGTTGGATGTTGGTTTTAACCGTGAAGTCGGTGAAGATGGAGCACTATATTGGAAGAAAGATCAATTGGCCCATGTCATTGATCAGGCTGAGCAATTAGATGCTCAAGCAATCGAAGATCTCAATCAAAAATCAAGTCAACGGATTGCAGAAGCGTTCACTTGGGAAAAGATTGTCACAGACTACGAGAAAGTATTTAAAGGTTAGAAATGCAGAAAATATTATATCTCCATGCTGGTGCCGAAATGTATGGTGCTGACAAGGTTTTGTTGGAGCTTATTAGGGGGTTGGATAAAGATGCTTTTGAAGCACACGTTATTTTACCCAACGACGGTGTCTTAGTGGGTGCTTTAGAAGAGGTCGGTGCAAAGGTTAAAGTTATTGATTACCCAATCTTGCGCCGGAAATATTTTAATCCAAAAGGGATTCTTGAGTACTTTGGCTCCTATAACCGTTACTCCAAACAAATTGCTCAGTATGCTAAGGAGAATGGCATTACTCTTATTCACAATAATACGACTGCGGTACTTGAGGGGATTTATCTTAAACGTAAGTTGAAATTACCTTTGATTTGGCATGTGCATGAGATTATCGTCAAGCCAAAAGCAATCTCTGATTTCATCAACTTTTTGATGGGGCGCTATGCGGATACGATTGTGACAGTTTCAAATGCTGTTGCTAATCACGTCAAGCAGTCGCGTTTTGTCAAAGATGACCAGGTTCAAGTCATCTATAATGGTGTTGACAATGCTGTCTATCAGGTGTTGGATGCTAGCGCTGTTCGTGACCAGTTTGGAATTGCGCAGGATGCTTTGGTGATCGGAATGGTTGGTCGAGTGAATGCCTGGAAAGGTCAAGAAGACTTCCTAGAAGCCGTCACCCCAATCTTGCAGGCCAATCCAAAAGCAGTAGCCTTTCTAGCAGGGAGTGCTTTTGAAGGTGAAGAGTGGCGCGTGGATGAGTTGGAAAAGGCCATTGCAGACTCACCAGTAGCTGGACAAATCAAACGTATCGATTATTATAGCAAGACGACAGAGCTCTATAATATGTTTGATATCTTTGTCTTGCCAAGTACCAATCCAGATCCACTACCAACAGTCGTACTAGAAGCCATGGCTTGTGGTAAACCTGTAGTCGGTTACCGTCATGGTGGTGTCTGTGAGATGGTCAAGGAGGGCGAAAATGGCCTTCTTGCCACACCAAATCAGACCGCAGAATTGTCTAAAGCTATTCAAGAATTAGCTGAGAACGCTGAGAAGAGAGAACAATTTGGCAAGGCCTCTGTCAAACGTCAAAAAGAACTCTTTTCATTACAAAGTTATATTCGGAATTTTTCGGAGTTGTATAAGAAATACTAATGAAGTGATTTATTATTTTATGAATAGAAAATAAAGAGGAAGTGATATGAATTTTCCGATAGATTTTGTTGTAACCTGGGTTGATGGAAGCGATCCTGATTGGAGAGCTAAAAAGAGCAAATATGACTCTAGTTTTACAACATCTGAAAATAATATGAATTCCGATAAAGCGTACCGTGAGTGGGGGACGTTTAAATATTGGTTCAGAGGTGTTGAAAAGTTTGCACCTTGGGTGAATAAAGTTTATTTAGTAACTGATAATCAAATACCTGATTGGTTAGATGTAGATAATAAAAAATTAGAAGTTATTGATCATAAAGAAATCATTAACAATGACTATCTACCAGTATTTTCATCAAATGCCATTGAATGTAATATTCATAAAATCCCCAATTTGTCTGAACATTTTGTTTGTTTTAACGACGATATGTATTTAACGGCATCAGTTTTACCAAGTGATTTTTTCTCTGAGGAAGGGCTACCTAAGTATAATACTGCTTTATCTCCTATTATCCCTGAACGATTTGGAACAGGAAACTTTCAAATTAATAATATGGAGATTATAACAAGCTATTTCAGCAAAGAAGAAATCTTGAAAAATGGGAAGTTTTTTTCTCCAAAACAGGGCTTAAAGCAAGTCATCAAATCTTTACTTTATAAAAATAGCAAATTTATTTGTGGCTTCTGGGAAAGTCATCTTCCATATCCTCTGTTAAAATCAACATTTGATCTTTTGTGGGAGAAAGAGAAGGAAATCCTAGAAAGAACATCAGCTAGTCGATTTAGGAATCCAGCAGATACAAATATTTGGCTTTTTAAATATTGGCAAATCGCTAGTGGCCAATATGCTATTGGTGATTCAAAAATTGGTGGATTATTTTCTTTGGATGATGTCAATTCAGATTTCTGGAAACTTTTAGTTTCGAATAAATACAAAATTATGTGTATTAATGATGGCTTTAACATTCAGGATGAAGATAAGGTAATGAAGGAATTCATTGCTACATTTAATGAGTTTCTACCTGAAAAGAGTACATTTGAATTATAAAACATAGGTAATTAGAGAGTATGGAAAGAAAATCACTAAAAGATAGAATAAAACCTATCGTTTATCCAATTATTAATTTTATTCCTGGACGAAGACTCAAGAATAACAAAGTATACTTTTAGTAGATGAAAAGATAACATAATAAATTAGGGAAAGAATATATGAAACCACTTTTAACTGTTGTCATTCCAGTTTATAATGTCGAAAAATATTTAAAACGTTGTATTGAGAGTATTTTAATTCAAGGGTGGAAGAACTATGACATCCTACTTGTAGATGACGGAAGTACTGATCATTCTCCTCAAATTTGTGATGACTATGTTAAAGCGTATGACTTTATTTCTGTTATTCATAAGGAGAATGGTGGACTTTCTGAAGCTCGTAACACAGGTATTTCTAATGCTAAGGGAGAGTATGTTTATTTCCCTGATTCAGATGATTGGATTGAATCGAGTACATTTAGTGATTTAGCTGAGGTTATCGAATCAGATAAGTATGACATTATCTCCTTTAATCGTGAGTTTGTGAAAGGTGAAGATGATCTTATCGTTTCGGATCCAGTTTTAACTCAAGTCTTTGAAGGTAAAGATGCATTTGTGCAAATGCTTAAGCATAGTTATATTACAGGATTTGCTAATGACAAAATCTATCGAAAATCTTTGTTTATAGATAATAACATCTTATTTCCTAGTGGAAAATACTATGAGGATCTTGGTACTAATTACAAACTTTTTCTTTCGGCTAATAAGGTCTATGCGACAAATCAAAAGTATTATCACTATTTAATTGATAATCCAGATGCGATTACCAAATCTTGGAATGAGCAAAAATTAGAAAATATGATTAGCTTCTTTAAAGAGATATATTATTCGGATGATGTTCGTTTGAAACTTGATTTTAATGAATTAGCAATTGCTAAGATGTTTTTTGTTGATGGTATGACGCATAGTTTAGCTAGTCTATATAAATCAAATTTGTATAAGTCGTATCCCGAATTAACGAAAGACGTAAAGAACGAGTTAAAGAAAAATAAACTCACGTTTACGGAGTTGTCTAAATTGAATCATCGAACAAAATATATTTTGTATAAGTTGGGTTTATTGCAAGGTGCATTCAGAGTACAACATTTATTGAAAAAGTAGGAGTCTAGTTTGAAATACTCTGTTATTATTCCTGTTTATAACGTTGAGAAATATATTGACCGTTGTTTGAAAAGTATTATTTCTCAAAATTATGATGACTTGGAGATTATAGTGATAGACAATGGATCTACTGATAGTAGTGGCAGTATTTGCGATACTTATGCTAGTGAGTACTCAAATATCTCAGTTTATCATATTGAAAACCATGGTGTTAGTGCGGCTCGAAACTTTGGTTTGGCAAAAGCTCAAGGTGAGTTTATTTGTTTTGTAGACGCGGATGATTATCTAGTAGGAAACCTGTTTTCCAATATGGAAAATCAGTTGGATTCTGGATTGGATTTATTGGTATTTAGCTACTATAACTCTCTTGAAAAGAACTTATCAGAAACGACT
This sequence comes from Streptococcus sp. 27098_8_148, assembly GCF_041432105.1. NCBI lineage: Bacteria > Bacillati > Bacillota > Bacilli > Lactobacillales > Streptococcaceae > Streptococcus > Streptococcus sp. 27098_8_148. Next base: position 17,440 of record NZ_JAPVYY010000017.1, read on the forward strand.
AGATCAGCAAAAATTCTTCCTATTGAAGGAAAAAAAGATAGGAATCAGTTCATTGCTCTCTTTACGGGATTATTTTTATCAGACATGATGTATACTGTTTGGAATAAAATTTATCGTAGAGAGTTCTTGGAAGAGCATCGAATAATGTTTGAGCAGTATGAATTAGGAGAAGATGTTCGATTCAATCTAAATGTATTTGAATGTGTTCATACAATTTCCTTTTCAAAAACTTGTTATTATGTTTATGTCTCGGGTAGAACAGATTCTGCGATGGGGCAGTATAATCCCTATCGGATGAGCTATCAATTGGAAGAACTAGAAAAAGTTGATCAGTTGATGACAGGCTGGGACATCCATGATGATCAATTTATTGATCAAATAAAGGCTCGTATTTTGATGAGTAATATACAGAACATATCAAATCAAAAGATGTCTCTTTCTAAAAAACGACACTATGTTGAGGTGCTGTGTAGAAATCAAGAGATGATTGCATTGCTAAAAAAAGCGACTTCTCCGCTTCACCCTCTCGTTAGACGGTTATTACATTTCAGAATGTATCTGACAGTAATTTTTTTAAAAAAACTGCAAACCTTGATAAAATAGGGATATTCGCTATTTAGTTGTGAGAGGTTTTTATGGATACTAGTAATAAGACTTTATAATCATGATTGAAAGGTTTGGATGACTATTGTGACGAACAATCGTTTTATCTCAGAAAAAATTTATTTATGTACCTTGTTTGTATGGGTTGTTGTCGCTTCATTAGTCACAACCACTTATTTTATTCGGTTAGATGGCTTTTTATCGCTTTATCGATCATTACTTTATCTTACGATTTTCGCATTATTGATAAAAGAGTTACTGAACTTGTCGAATACTCTAAATTACTTTAGATTCCATTGGAAACAATTATTAACAGTAACGGTATTTTTTCTTGCGATGTTTATAGTTGCAAAAAATCGCGATGGGATGTTGGATATAAATGTGCTACTCCTTGTTTTCTCTGCTAGAGATATTGATTTTAGAAAATTATTAGGAACTTTTTCTTTAGCGACATTCTTGGTACTTTGTTTGACAATTTATGCCAGTCAAAAAGGTATTATTGCCAATATGTTTATGAATGCAGATGGTGGTTATCGCTTTAGTTTGGGATTTAACTACGTTTCATTTGCTTCCCAGAGAATGTTTTTTGCCTTGTGTAGTTATCTAATGTTTCGAGGTAAAAAAATTACATACATTGAATTGATGGCTTTACTCTTGGCTACGATTTATATGTACCAACAAACTTCGACATCTAGTCCATTTTACTTAAGTATCTTGATACTAACCTATGCTTTGTTGAGTGTTAAAATTTTTAAAAAAGAGTTTATCATTGGAAATTTCTGGACAAAGACACTTCTGCAGTACGGTTTTATTTTAGCTTTAGTGATTATCTTGTATTTTTGTTTTTATTCATCTGGGAATTTATTTCACTTAGTCGATCAATTTACGCATAATCGCTTGCGTCTCAGTGTCAATGGTTTTCAAAATTTTGGTGTATCTTGGTTAGGGCAACCAATTTCCTTTACAACTCTTGATATATTTGGAAATTTCACTAGTAATTACAATTATATTGATAGCTCTTTTGTTCAATTATTGGTTATTGATGGCTTGATTGTCAGTGTATTTATGTTGTTTGCATTGACAAAAGTGATGCGTTATTTTGTGTCCATTCAAAAAGATATCGTACTGGCTTGCTTAGGGATTATGATTATCCATGGCATGTTTGATCCTCAGATGTTAGTTCTTCGTTATTCTCCATTAATCTTGTTTATCAGTCGCCTGTTTATTCTGAATGAGGATACGAACATTGAATAAAGAAGAGCATTCGTTAAATCTAAAGGAAGGCTAAAACAAGTTATTGTACTTATGAAAGTTCTTAAAAATTACGCCTATAATCTTTCCTACCAGCTACTGGTGATTATCCTACCGATTATCACTACCCCATATGTCACTCGGGTATTTAGCTCTGAAGATTTAGGAACTTACGGCTATTTCAACTCCATTGTTACCTACTTTATCCTTTTAGCGACTTTAGGGGTAGCAAATTATGGTACTAAGGAGATTTCAGGGCACCTGCAAGAGATCCGAAAGAATTTTTGGGGGATTTATACCCTCCAGTTAGGTGCGACCTTTGTTTCCATCCTGCTCTATGTCTTGCTGTGCTTGTCGCTTCCTTCGATGCAAAATCCTGTGGCCTATATTTTGGGGCTCAGTTTAGTTTCAAAAGGACTGGACATCTCCTGGCTTTTTCAGGGATTGGAAGATTTTCGTAAAATTACTGTTCGAAATATCACGGTCAAACTGGTTGGAGTCATCTCCATCTTCTTGTTTGTCAAATCTGCCAATGATCTTTATCTCTATGTATTCTTGCTCACCATCTTTGAGCTCTTAGGTCAGCTTAGTATGTGGCTACCTGCCCGTGAATTTATTGGGAAAGCCCGTTTTGATATGGCCTATGCACGGGTGCATTTGAAGCCAGTCATTCTGCTCTTTTTACCGCAGATTGCCATTTCCCTCTATGTCACCTTGGATCGGACCATGCTGGGGGCACTTGCTTCTACAAAGGATGTAGGGATTTACGACCAAGCCTTAAAACTCGTAAATATTTTGTTGACCTTAGTCACCTCACTGGGAAGCGTTATGTTGCCCCGTGTATCGAGCCTCTTGTCGTCGGGAGACCACAAGGCTGTCAATAAGATGCACCAAATGTCCTTTTTGGTTTATAATTTGGTGATTTTCCCAATCATTGCAGGCATGCTGATTGTTAACGATGACTTTGTTCAATTTTTCTTGGGAAAAGATTTCCAAGATGCTCGCTATGCCATCGCTATCATGATCTTCCGTATGTTCTTTATCGGATGGACCAATATTATGGGGATTCAAATTCTTATCCCGCATGATAAGAACAAAGAATTTATGCTATCCACCACCATTCCTGCTATCGTCAGTGTCGGGTTGAACCTGCTCTTCTTGCCTCGTTTTGGTTTTATCGGTGCAGCCATTGTATCCGTCTTAACAGAATCTTTGGTATGGCTGATTCAATTGTACTATACCCGTCATTACCTCAAGGAAGTTCCAATTATCGGTGCGATGACAAAAATTATGTTCGCATCTGCTCTGATGTATGGCCTCTTGCAACTTGTAAGACCGTTCCTACATTTCACCCCTACCCTAAATGTACTCGTATATGCGGTGCTTGGTGGAATCATTTACCTGCTTGCTATTCTAGTTCTGAAAGTGGTAGATGTAAAAGAATTAAAACAAATAATAGGGAAAAATTAGAAATGAAGAAAATACGGAATATAAACTTAGACTTGATTAAAATAATTGCTTGTATCGGAGTTGTTTTGCTTCACACTACGATGCCAGGGTTTAAGGAAACAGGGCAATGGAATTACTCATCTTATTTATATTATCTAGGTACTTATTCAATTCCCTTGTTTTTTATGGTGAATGGTTATTTATTATTGGGCAAAAGCAAGATAACATATCCCTATATACTACATAAAATAAAATGGGTTCTAATAACAGTGTCGTCATGGACTGTTATCATCTGGTTACTTAAAAGAGACTTCACAATTAATCCAATTAAAAAAATTTTGGCTTCTTTGCTACAAAAGGGTTATTTCTTCCAATTTTGGTTTTTCGGCTCATTAATACTAGTTTATTTATGTTTGCCGATATTGAAGAAGTATTTACATTCAAAAAGAAGTTATTTATACTTTCTATCTGTATTAACAATTATTGGTTTGATTTTTGAATTGATAAATTTTTTGCTTCAAATGCCAGTGCAAATTTATGTTATACAGACGTTTAGATTATGGACTTGGTTCTTTTACTATATTTTAGGTGGCTTTGTAGCACAATTCGATATAGATAATTTAAAATCAATCTTTAAGGGATGGATGAAAATTGTTAGCATACTTTTGTTATTGATTTCACCGATAATATTATTTTTCATAGCAAAAAATACTTATCATAATCTTTTTGCTGAATTTTTTTATGACAATCTTTTGGTGAAAGTAATTAGTTTAGGACTATTTCTTACTTTATTGACGCTAACTATTGATGCTTCTAAATATAGAATGATCTACTTGTTATCAGTCCAAACGATGGGGGTATTTATTATACATACCTATATTATGAAAATATGGCAAAAGTTGATAGGATTTAACATAGTAGGTGTATACTTATTTTTCCCTGTATTCACATTAATGATTAGTTTTCTAATAACTATGATATTAATGAAAATCCCTTATATCAATCGAATAGTTAAGTTATAAAAAGGAGTTTTTGATGTACGATTATCTAATTGTTGGTGCTGGTTTGTCTGGAGCCATTTTCGCACATGAAGCTACAAAACGTGGTAAAAAAGTAAAAGTGATTGACAAGAGAGATCACATCGGTGGAAATATCTACTGCGAAGAGGTTGAAGGTATCAACGTCCATAAGTACGGTGCCCACATTTTCCATACGTCCAACAAAAAAGTGTGGGACTATGTCAACCAATTCGCTGAATTCAACAACTATATCAACTCACCAGTGGCTAACTACAAGGGGAGCCTCTACAATCTTCCCTTTAACATGAACACTTTCTATGCTATGTGGGGAACCAAGACTCCTCAAGAGGTTAAGGATAAGATTGCTGAGCAAACGGCTGATATGAAAGATGTTGAGCCAAAAAACTTGGAAGAACAAGCCATCAAGTTGATTGGTCCAGATATCTACGAAAAGTTGATCAAGGGCTATACAGAAAAGCAGTGGGGACGTTCTGCAACAGACCTTCCACCATTTATCATCAAACGTCTTCCAGTTCGTTTGACCTTTGATAACAACTATTTTAATGACCGTTACCAAGGAATTCCAATCGGTGGATACAATGTCATCATTGAAAACATGCTAGGTGATGTAGAAGTAGAGCTTGGGGTTGACTTCTTTGCCAATCGTGAAGAGCTGGAAGTTTCAGCTGAAAAAGTGGTCTTCACAGGAATGATTGATCAGTACTTTGATTACAAACACGGTGAGTTGGAGTACCGCAGTCTTCGTTTTGAACACGAAGTCTTGGATGAAGAAAATTATCAAGGAAACGCCGTGGTCAACTACACAGAGCGTGAGATTCCTTATACTCGTATTATTGAGCATAAGCATTTTGAGTATGGTACACAACCTAAGACAGTTATCACACGTGAATACCCAGCTGATTGGAAACGTGGAGATGAACCATACTACCCAATCAATGATGAAAAGAACAATGCCATGTTTGCTAAGTACCAAGAAGAAGCTGAGAAAAATGACAAGGTTATCTTCTGTGGACGTCTTGCAGATTATAAATACTACGACATGCATGTGGTCATTGAGCGTGCTCTAGAAGTTGTAGCAAATGAGTTTGATTGAAAGAAACCATAATTTATGAAATACTACTTAAAAGAAGAATTCCTGCATGATGTCAACGTAAAGAACGCAGGAAATAAAGCACGCAATGACGTAGAAAGTATTGTGAAAGAAGAAGGCTATCATCCTTTAGTCCTTTCTGTCGATAATTGGTATCAGATGAGTACCCTTGCGGCTCAACGCCATAAGGCAAAGGCTTTTGGTCAAGCCTTGGATCAACTAAAGCAAGGAGATGAGTTGCTGATCCAGTTTCCAATGCTTCACCATAGTTTTTTCACCACATTTCTTGTAAAAAAAGCAAGAAAAAGAGGTATAAAAATCAACTTTATTATCCACGATTTAGATGCACTTCGTTTCATGAATGGTCAAGCTGTTCCTTTGAAACATAGAATTCGAATGAAGATTCAGGAATCAGGTTTGCTTGCTGAAGCTGATGGCATTATTGCCCACAATCCTATTATGAAGTCAGTTTTGGTGGATAAAGGGATTGCGGAAGATAAGATTGTTAGCCTGGGCATTTTCGACTATTTGATTCCAAATTTCCAAGAGAAGAGTGGCCAAACAAAAGACCAGCCGATGATTGTGGCAGGTAATTTGGCCCAGGAAAAAGCTGGTTATCTCTATGGTCTTCCTGCAGAACCTGCCTATAACCTCTATGGTGTTGGTTTTGATGAAAGTAGAGCTTTAGAGAATGAAACTTACTTTGGATCCTTCCTACCGGATGAGCTTCCTGCAGCCCTTGAGGGTGGTTTTGGACTTGTCTGGGATGGGGATAGTGCGGAAACCTGTAGTGGTGTTTTTGGCGAGTACCTTCGCTACAACAACTCTCACAAGGCGTCGCTTTATCTAGCATCGGGCCTCCCGCTGGTGGTGTGGAAACAGTCAGCCTTGTCTCACTTTGTGCTTGAGAAGGGCTGTGGGATTGCAGTGGAGTCTCTTCATGACTTGAAGGAGACAATCGACAATCTTTCAGATGCCGATTACCAAGATTTGGTAGACAATGCCAAGCGTGTTGGTCAGGAAATCCGAGATGGTCACTATTTAAAGACAGCCTTAAAGCATTTATCATAAGATCAAAAGAAGTCAGACAGACTTCTTTTTTTAGTTTTTCAAAAAAATATCACTAATTTTAAAAATTTGCCTTATAAAACTTTTCATCGCTGAAACCGTGTGGTAAAATGATTAACGTATAAAATTTGTATAAAGGGAAGTTTATATGAAAAAGAAAGATCTTATTTTTTATGCCGGAGCGGCAGTCTTGATGGCTGTATCTGCTCAGGGAGTCAGTGCAGATGAGCTGGTTTCAAACGAGGCCGCTACTACTGAAGGCAAGCAAGTCCAAGCTGAAAAAGTGCCAGAAGTGGCCGTTGCTGAAAAGTCGGTAGCACCTATCGCAAGTAACTATGCAGCACCAGCAAATGTGACCGAACAGCCTGTGGCACCTGCGAGCAAGGTCGCGGCTTCAGAAAGTGGAACCCCATCTGTAGAGAAAGCTACAGAAGCATCGACGACTGAGAAAGAAGAAACTCCTCTTCCGTCTAATACAGGAAGCACGACTTTCTTTAACACGGGCGCTCACGCTCCAGCTGGTCGTTCAACAGATGTGGCGGTTCAGCCAAAATCATTCGTTGATGTGAGTAGCCATAACGGAGACATTAGTATTGGAGACTACCGTACCCTAGCTAATAAAGGCGTAGGCGGTGTCGTTGTCAAATTGACAGAAGACACTTGGTACAAGAACCCGAATGCGGAGAACCAAATTCGTAATGCACAAGCTGCGGGTCTGCAAGTATCGACCTACCACTTCTCACGCTATACTTCTGAGGAAGCAGCGCGTGCAGAAGCGCGATTCTACATTGCAGAGGCGCAACGCTTGAATATTCCAAAGAACACCCTCATGGTCAATGACTTTGAGGATGCCAAGATGCAGCCAAACATTAACCGCAACACCCAAGCTTGGGCGGACGAAATGCGTAAAAATGGCTACACCAACTTGATGTTCTACACCAGTGCCAGCTGGTTGGATGAAAACAACCTTCGCAAGAAAGGTCCCGTCAACACCGCTCAATTTGGGCTTCAGAATTTCTGGGTTGCCCAATATCCTTCTCCAAAACTGTCTGTAAACGATGCGAAAAGCTTGCGTTACAATGGGAAAGCTGGCGCCTGGCAGTTCACTTCTCAAGCGGAATTGCTTCCAGGGAAACACCTCTTTGACCACAGTGTGGACTATACCGGTCGCTTCACAGCGAACTCAAAACCTGCAGCGGACCCAACAGAAGGCAGCTTGAGTGGGAAGATTGACATTGTCAATAACGATACCATGACGGGCCGCTTTGACGTTGTCATCTCAAATGTTAAGGCACCAAATGGAGTTCGAACCGTTTCTGTACCGATCTGGTCAGAAACAGGTGGTCAAGATGACCTTGTTTGGTATACAGCCAATCGTCAAGCAAATGGGACCTATACCGTCAATGTAAAAGCAGCGGACCATAAAAACTCAACCGGTCTTTATAATGTTCACCTTTACTATGTTCAGAATAATGGACAAATGACGGGTGTGGGTGGAACAACGACAAATGTTTATATTGGAAAACGTCCAGAGAATTTAAAACCAAGTGGTACATTAACGATTGAGAATAATAATGTTGAAACAGGCACGTTTGATGCAGTTATTCGTAATGTTGTTGCACCAAATGGTTTGAAAGAAGTCTTGGTTCCAACCTGGTCAGATAAGGACTGGCAAGATGATATAGTATGGCACAAGGCAGTTCGTCAAAGTGATGGCAGCTACCGTGCAACGATCAAAGCGAGTGATCATAAGAACGACACAGGTAAATATAATGTCCATGTACATTTTATCGATGCAAACAATCGTCGAAGTTATGTGACAGAGACAGTTACAGAAGTTAAACAAATTAATCAAATTAAACCAAGTGGTACGTTAACGATTGAGAACAATAATGTTGAAACAGGCACGTTTGATGCAGTTATTCGTAATGTTGTTGCACCAAATGGCTTGAAAGAAGTCTTGGTTCCAACCTGGTCAGACAAGAACTGGCAAGATGATATAGTATGGCACAAGGCAGTTCGTCAAAGTGATGGCAGCTACCGTGCAACGATAAAAGCGAGTGATCATAAGAATGAAGATGGTAAGTACAACGTCCATGTCCACTATGTAGATCAAAATAATCAACGAAACTACATCACAGAGACTACGACAGAAGTGCGTCAAGCCCGTCGTTCTGGTACGATCTTGATCCAAAACAACAACAAAGATACGGGTACCTTTGACGTCATCATCAAGGATGTCTACAGCCCTAAAGGGGTGCGGACTGTTCAAGTTCCTACATGGTCGGATAAAGATGGACAGGATGATCTCCGCTGGTACGAAGCGACTCGTCAAGCGAACGGAGACTACAAGGTATCTGTCAAAGCGAGCGATCATAAGAACTCTACTGGTAAGTACCATGTTCATCTTTACTACATCCAAAATGATGGTTCTCGTGTAGGTGTTGGTACCACGACTACAGACGTGGAATTCCGAAATGCCATGACTAAGACGCAAGTTGCTATCAAGAATGTCAATGCAACGAACGGGACTTATACAGTAGCTGTAGATCAGGCACCTCAGGGACGTCAGATTAAGAATATTCGTGTCGCAGCTTGGTCTAAAGCGCACCAAGAAAATCTTTACTGGTATTCCGCAACACCGACAGGTATGCATACAGAAATCACTGTCTCTGCCAATAATCACGGTAATGAAGCGGGCAACTATACCACTCACGTCTATGTAGACTACAAAGATGGGGGAGTTGAAGGTTTTAACCTCGGTCAGACAGCCTTGTCTCCACGAAATCAAAAGGTGAATCCACAAACAACCTATTATTCTCAACGTGATCCTCGTTGGGCTGGGAAATATTACGGTGTGAGCAATGTCGATCAGTCAGGTTGTGTGCCAACCTCCCTTGCTATGACCTTCACAGATATCCTAGGTAGAACTATTTTGCCAACAACAGTAGCTGATTATCTCTACAACAATACTGATTCATTCAACAAAGGTGAAGCAGGAACAGATTCTGATGGGATTGTAGCTGCCACTCGTAACTGGGGCTTGAAGAGCCAATTGATTAATGGAGCTGGAGGCATTGCAGAAGCCCTCATGGCTGGCAAGCATGTACTTGCTGCAGTAGGTAATAGCCAATTTACTAGCGATCCTTATACTCATGAATTGGTCTTGCATGGTTATGACAATGGAAGAACCTATGTTCGCGATCCTTATAATAGTGGCAACAACGGCTGGTACTCCATTAACTATCTTCACTCCATTAAGAGTAAAGATCCGATGGATAATAAGCTTGGAGCACCTTTCTTCTCAATTTTTGCATAAGCTCATCAGAAGGCCAATCTGGCCTTCTTTTTTTCTTTAAAAATAGGATTCTTCTCATGATATTGTTTCTTGATCCGGCGGTTTGTGCTATAATACTACTATGTGGGTACAATCCGTATAAAAAATTGTAAGGGAAGATACATGAAAAAGAAAGATCTTATTTTTTATGCTGGGACAGCCGTTTTGTTAGCTTTTTCGACACAACAAGTCAAAGCCGATGAGCAACATGCGTCCGATCAAACACCAGAAAATACATCAGCTGTCGTTGCAACAACAACTTCATCAGAAGCGCAGAATACTGTAAGCGAAGGAGTGGGAGTTGAGAAAGGTATTCAGACAGAAAATACCGTTGCAACAGAGGCAACACCTGCCACACCGACTCTTAGCAATAACCAGTCTTCTGACAAGGGCACTAGCGACAAGGTTGCATCAGAGCGACCAGCACCAACTGTGGTAGTTAGTCGCGCACCATATGGCGCACGCGCACGAGTGGTAGAATCAGAAGATAATAGTTTGCCGGTTGAGAAAGTAGAGAAGTCAAGTGGCACGCTAACAATTGAAAATAATAATGTTGAAACAGGAACCTTTGATGCAGTTATTCGCGATGTAGTAGCTCCAAATGGCTTGAAAGAAGTCTTGGTTCCAACTTGGTCAGATAAGAACTGGCAAGATGATCTAGTCTGGCATAAAGCAGTTCGTCAAAGTGACGGCAGCTACCGAGCAACCATCAAAGCCTCAGATCATAAAAATGAAGATGGTAAATACAATGTCCATGTTTATTATGTAGATCAAGCTGACAAACGAAATTACATCACAGAGACTACAACAGAAGTACACCACGTTAAACCAAGTGGCACTGTCACCATTGAGAATAATAATTCAGAGGCAGGAACCTTTGATGCAGTTATTCGCAATGTAGTAGCTCCAAATGGCTTGAAAGAAGTTTTGATACCAACCTGGTCAGACAAGAACTGGCAAGATGATCTAGTATGGCACAAAGCAG
>NZ_JAPVYY010000018.1:0-21016 GCF_041432105.1 Streptococcus sp. 27098_8_148
TCCCACTCTCTTTTTTATTGTCATTTTTCCCAGAAAAGGGATGTCTGATCAAGCATTAATAATCCAGAGCATCTGAATGACCTTTTCCGTTTCCTACGAAATAACCAGTCTTGGCATTGATACTAAAGAGATAGGTTCCATCTGGTTTGAAGAGGTTGTAATAGCCATTACCGTTAATGATATTGACACGCTCTAAAATGTATTGATTGCCAGTGATATGCCCACGTTTACGAGCAATGTTCAGTACTTTTTCAAGGATCCCATCACCAAACACCCAAGCCGGATTATTGACATCATTGATAGCTGCTTGGTTATATGGCACACGGCTCAGATTCCGCTGAAGTGGGACACCATCGCTTGGAAGACCGTATCCTGAATAGCCTGGACTTGCCGTTACTGCACCACCTGTAGCAGCATTGACAGCTGGGGCCGTAGGCGTTGCTGCTTGAGCTGGGGCTGGAGTTGCATTAGAAGTATCTGTACCACCTGTCCCTGTCACTGGTGCCGGTGTCGCAACTTGTTGTGAACGTCCTTGCGCAACCGCCTCATTCAATAAGCTATCTAATTTTTCATTGCCTGTCTTTGTTTCTGCAAAGGTCGCATCACTTTTCGCTTTGGCAGTTGCATCAAGAACTCCATCTTTGATGACTGGAGAACTAAATTGAGAATTCACTTTTTGAATAGCAGAAACTTGCTTCACAAGGTCTTCATATTTTGTTTTAGCCGCATTATAATCACTGCTTCCTTCTAATTTGTCCAGCAGTTTCTTCAGATTTTCCAAGTCTCCGAATTTATCATTTTTAAGAGCACTTTTTGATTCATCTACAAAAAAGGCATCGTAGGCTTTGGTAAACTCTTCCAATTTTTGAGCCTGTGTTTCACTGCTACTTGATTTAGAAGTAGAAGATGACTTGCTAGATGAAGACGATACAACAGTTGTACCACCAGATTTTCCACGACTGTGCATCCAGTTATAGGTCACAAAAATGGCCGACCCGACAATCGCTAGACCTAATGCAGAGTATAGAACTGCTTTGATTCGTTTACCCGCATTGCTTGGTGTTTCCTCAGGAAGCTCCTCTGCTTCTACAATTGGTTCAGTTGGTGTAGGTCCAAATTTAATCTTAGCAGGTAATTCTGTTGAGATAGCATCCATTTCAGGCCTTTGTTCCAAGACTGTTTCCGTTACTTCCGGTGCCTCCACTGCTTCAGCTACTTCGGCAACTGTTTCTGAAGCTGCCAACTCTTCAGCTTTAGCCAACTCTTCCTTAGCTAAGATCTTTGTATCGTATTTTTCCGCTTCAATTTCTGCTCGGTGTTGTTTGATGTATTTGTCTAAGACATTATCACCTTCCGTTACACCTGCTTCGATTTCTTCTGCCTTTCGATTGGCCTGCCCAATCGTCATCTCTTTAGCATCTTCAAACTCTAAAATTGATTCTGTTTCTTGCTCTAATGGCTTTTTATCCTTCTCTGTCATAAAAATCCTTTCTATGCCTTAATCTGCCGTTTTACTCGTTCCCCAAAATATTGGTAGAGATCAACTTTTAGGGTTCCGTTATAAAGTTTTCGTTTTTTATCTGCTTTACTACCGAATTTAGATTCAAAACCTTCATCACTGGTTAAGATAAATTTACTCCAGGTTTTGAGAGGTGCAAATACGTGCCCCATTTCAGTATACAATTTCGTCACACCCTCATCATCAGATAATCGTTCTCCATATGGAGGATTGGAGATAATCACCCCGTTGATCTTATCTGAGTGAAGATCTTGGACTCGCATTTGTTTAAAAGTAATGTCACTGCTAACGCCCGCTTTCTGGGCATTTTCTTTGGCAATCTCAACCATCCGCGCATCGATATCAGTTCCCATAATATCCAATTCGATCTCGCGATTGATTTTTCTGCTTGCTTCTTGACGGACTTCATGAATCAAGCGATCATCCATCCAGTTCCATTCTTCAAAAGAAAAGGTCCGACGTAAACCAGGTGCCATATTTCTCGCAATCATCGCCGCCTCAATACAAAACGTTCCAGAACCACATGTCGGGTCAATCAAGGGCTTATCTGGATACCAGTTTGACAGCAGAAGAATTGCCGCTGCCATATTTTCCTTAATAGGGGCTCCCCCTTTTTCAGTCCGATAACCACGTTTGAAGAGGCTACTACCAGTGGTGTCAATCAAAACAGTGGCTTGATCTTTAAGGATCGATACTTCGATCTTGAACTCTGCCCCATTTTCCATGAGAGGAACACCTTCTGGGCGGGCATAATGTTTTTGTAACTTTTTAACCACTGCTTTTTTCGAAATGGCCTGAACGCTAGGTTCATTATGAAGTTTTGATTTGACACATTTAGCCTTAGAAATAGGAAAACGTGCTCCTAAAGGCAAATAGTTTTCCCAATCCAAAGCAAAGACACCTTGAAAGAGTTCTTCAAAGGTTTTGGCTGGAAAAGTCCCAACCACAATTTTCACTCGATCAGCCGCGCGCAACCAGAGATTGGTCTCTATGATTGCTCGACGGTCTCCTTGAAATCGAACCCGTCCATTTTCAACCTGGCAATCGTAGCCGAGATCGCGTAGTTCTCGACCAACAACAGCCTCTATACCAGCAGCGGCCGTTGCAATCAATTCAAATTGTTTTTTCATCTTATTCCTATCACTTTAAAAAAGGAGGTTGAGATCTCTCTCCACCTCATCAACCTATATGCAATTTTCTATAAGCCATGTTTTGTTCCAGAAATGACTAGGTACCATTTCTTTCGATAATCATCTGTCTACTGTTTCCAGTCAGAATGCTATGTTCGTTTCCACGCATTCCATGCCCCGACCAAAGTTTGGGTTGCTAGCTTGAGGGGTTTACCGCGTTCCACTTTTTAGGTTTCCCTAAAAACTACGTCACTGTGGCACTTTCAGAGTTACTAGAGCATATCCTTAGACTTAGCTCCTTCACTCGCCGTAACTTGAATACCAAGTCCCTAGGCTTATGGATTCACCTAGCACAAACACTACAGGCATCACAGCCTGTGCTAGCATGGACTTTCCTCATGAGAATATTCTCTCACGCGATTATCCAAAAATTGCACAATCTATGGGATTAATAATCGCGATCTACGATCTGTTTCCCAAAAACTTCTTTTTCCAAACGATTGAGACGTTTGAGAATATCAAAGTTCGTCGCTGTTGTCACTTGCGGGTATTCTTGCGTAGCAGTGCTAGCAATCGGAGATGTTTGTGGTGTTTCCTGTGCTTTTTGGGCAAGTTCTTCACGAAGGCGTGCGTTTTCTTCACGCAATTCCTTCACCAAAGCAGCATAGGTTTCATAGTCTTTTATGACATCATCCAAAAATTCATTTACTTCATCTTTATTATAACCACGAACTTCTCGTTTGAAATCTTGATCAAAAATATCTTTCGCAGTAAAAATAATACTCGCCATTACTCTCTCCAATCTAGTTCATCATCTCAATTATATAAAAAAATGGTAAGAAAAATCAAGGTATAACACTTAGTTTTCGTAAAAATTTTCAGCAAGTTCATTTAAGTCATCAAAACTTAATTGTTTGACATAAAATGGTTCTTTTTCTACCATCATTTTGTAAAGATATTTTAAATTGGTTTCATTTTCTGGATCATAAAAAACATAAGCTCCATCCGCGTTATCTATTAAAAACTGATTGTATTCTTTTAGTTGACCCGGATTGCTATAGTGGGGATAGGCATATTTCACGAAATCCACCTGTTTGAAGCGTGCTAATAATTCCTGATTGCTTTCATTCCAATTTTCGCCAACATTCTCAAATAGGAAGATCGTCGCCATTTGAAAATCGTAATCTTTTTTTAATGCAAAGGCGACCTCTAGTACCCAAGCCTCAAATCCCAAATTACCAGAAAAGACCAGCCATTTCACTCCTTCTTCAAATAGACGACGAAGATCTCTTTCAATGGCTTTTTTGATAATGGTCAGTCGAGGGTCTTTATTGGAAAAGACTCCCACATCAAAACTCTTATAACCTGCAACAAGTATGGTATTCATTTTTTCCTCATTATTCTAATTTATGATATAATAGAGTGATGTAATTGTACCAATAAGGAGAACTATGGTCAACTATCCACATAAAGTAGCCAAAAAAACCTTGGTCTCTACACAAAGGAAACATCCAGTCGACTTTGCGAATCGTGGGATGACATTTGAAAAAATGATCAATGAAAGCAATCAATACTATCTTTCTCGAGGTCTAGCAGTCATCCATAAAAAACCAACACCGATTCAAATCGTGAAAGTGGATTATCCACGTCGCAGTCGGGCAAAGATTGTTGAAGCCTATTTCAGGCAAGCCTCAACGACGGACTATTCTGGAGTATACAAGGGACGCTATATCGATTTTGAAGCGAAGGAAACACAGCAAAAGCAATCCATGCCGATGAAAAATTTTCATCAACATCAAATCGATCATATGGAGGCAGTTGTTCAGCAAGGCGGTATCTGTTTCGTTCTCTTGCATTTTGCAAAGTTGAGTGAAACCTACTTACTTCCTGCTCCTGCATTAATTCACTATTACAACATCGATCATGGTAGTAAATCCATGCCCCTCTCCTATATTCAGGAGCACGGCTTTCTAGTAGATAAGAATCGTCTTCCAAGCGTTCCTTATCTTGATATTATCGAACAGAAACTTCTAGGCGGTATTTAAATGAATAAACAAACAGTCATTCAATGGTTGAAATATGTTGCCATAGCAGCCATTTCATTTTTCTTACTTTTATTCGTCCTTGGCGGACTGATATTTGGTTATTATGCCATGAAAGCACCAACCTTGTCTGAAAAAGATCTGGTTGCCACAACATCTAGTAAGATTTATGACAATCAAAATAACTTGATTGCGGATTTAGGTGCTGAGAAACGAATCAACGTCTCAACAGACCAAATCCCAACTGATTTGGTTAACGCTATCGTGGCGATTGAGGACCACCGATTCTTCAATCACCGTGGAGTCGATATCATTCGGATTGGTGGCTCCTTCCTTCACAACTTGCGAGGAGGAAGCCAAGGGGGATCAACCTTAACGCAGCAATTGATCAAATTAACCTATTTCTCAACTTCCGCTTCCGATCGTACCCTATCACGAAAGATTCAAGAAGCTTGGTTAGCAACCCAACTAGAAAAGAAAGCAACCAAACAAGAAATCTTGACCTATTACGTTAATAAAGTATTTATGGCGAATGGGAACTATGGAATGCAGACAGCTGCAAAAAGCTATTATGGAAAAGACCTAAAAGATCTATCGCTCCCTCAAGTAGCGCTTCTAGCAGGGATGCCTCAAGCGCCGAACCAATACGATCCTTATTCTCATCCCGAAGCGGCACTTCAACGCCGAAACTTAGTTTTAAAAGAAATGCTCGATATGAAGTCCATTTCCAATAAACAATACGAAGCGGCAGTGAATACACCTGTTACAGATGGTCTTCAAAGTCTTAGCTCTTCAAGCAGTTATCCAGCTTATATGGATAATTACCTAAAAGAAGTGATCGAGCAAGTCGAAGAAGAAACGGGCTACAATTTGTTGACAACCGGAATGGATGTCTATACAAACGTGGATACAGAAGCTCAAAAGAAACTATGGGATATCTACAATACAGATGAATATGTCAATTACCCGGATGATGAAATGCAAGTAGCTTCTACCGTTATTGATGTCAATACTGGTAAAGTCATTGCTCAGCTGGGTTCTCGTCACCAATCCAGCAATGTTTCCTTTGGTACAAACCAAGCGGTTGAAACGAACCGTGACTGGGGTTCATCAATGAAACCAATCACAGATTACGCACCAGCTCTTGAACATGAGGAATATACCTCTACAGCAGCTACTACAACAGATGCGCCATACAACTTCCCTCATTCATCAACGCCTGTCTACAACTGGGACCGTTCATACTATGGTAGCATGTCCATTACCTACGCAATTCAACAATCTCGTAACGTGCCTGCGGTGAAGGCCCTGGAAAAAGTTGGTCTTAAACAAGCTAAGAAATTCCTCAATGGATTAGGGATCGATTACCCAGAAATGGTTTACGCCAACGCTATCTCGAGTAACACTAGCGATTCTAGCAACAAATACGGAGCCAGCAGTGAGAAAATGGCAGCTGCCTATGCTGCTTTTGCCAATGGCGGTACCTATTACAAACCATCCTATGTTAGTCGGGTTGTCTTTAGTGATGGCACAACCAAGGAATTTGAGTCCGAAGGAACTCGTGCAATGAAAGCAACAACTGCCTACATGATGACAGATATGATGAAGACAGTTCTCTTGTCTGGTACCGGTACAAATGCTGCCATTTCGGGAATCTACCAAGCTGGTAAGACTGGTACATCAAACTATGATGATAACGAGGTCAATAAGTTAACAAAAAATATAGGTTATTCAAGTATTGTGACACCAGATGAATTATTCGTAGGATACACACCTGAATATGCTATGGCCGTCTGGACGGGTTATTCCAATCGCTTTACACCAGTATTGGATAATGGAATACAGGTCGCAACGGATGTCTACCGTCAAATGATGCTCTATCTTGCTAATAATAATAACTCTGGTCATACGGATTGGACGCAACCAAGTGGACTGTATCGAAGTGGTTCTTATCTCTACTTAAACAATGGTAAGAACAACTACAATAACTACTACTATGAGCCAAGTTATTCCACTGATCAGTATTCGTATGAAGAACCATCGTCTAGCTCTTCGAACGAAGAAAATCCATCTAAACCATCTGAGCCTTCTTCACAAGACTCTAACAATCATAACGAATAATATAACAGAGAAGTCGGGCTTTTCGCCCGGCTTTTTTTTAACAATGGTTAAAAAACCAGAACGAATAAAATCTGATTTATTTAGTTAGACTTCCCAGCTTTTTTATTTTTGAGTATATAAAAAAAAGAGCCTTTCGGCTCTTTTCTGTATCATTATTTTGCCAAAGCTCCCATTGGATCCCACGGTGCTAGGACAATTGGTTCTGCTTCATAGGCTGCTAATTCGTCTGCTGTTAGGAATTCTTTACGAACCACGATTTGGTAGGTATATTCATCCATCCAAGCATCAGAAGCCACAAAGTAACCATCTGTACCGACCTTGTCTCCCCATGAATTTTCAACCTTCCATTTACGAGACTGACCTGCTTCGTCTAAATCAACCCCTGTCAAGACCATAGCATGTGTCATGAGACTTTCTGCATAGTCCAAGCGACCCGCCTTGTCTTGTGTCAAATGAATGTCCATGCCTGCTTCAAAATCGTAGACATCTGTTGCCAGGATTCCGGCTTTACGGTTGCTGACTTGGCCTACATCTGAACCAAACCAGACAGTTTCCCCTGCTTTCATTTGAGCAATGGCTAATTCTTTCAATCGATCCATTGGAACATTTAGGTAGCGGACTGGACGGCTACCAACAACATTGCCCAGCATATCTACGGTGTAAGAATTTCCATATGGCTTGTCTGTAGTTGGGGCATTGATAATAGAGACGTAATCGTCTAATTGAAGGTCTACATATTTTTTGTAGAAGCTTTGTGGAGTTAAGCCACTTTCACTATGGAATTGGTTGTCCTTATCACGGTATGAAAAGTCAAATTCACGTGGAGGCAATCCTAAAGACATAGCCAAGAAGTTAAAAATTTCTTGCAACAGCGCTTGTTTCTTGCTCGCAACTGCCTCACTATCTGCGCCTGAGTGAATCAAATCACGCAAGATTTGC
Source organism: Streptococcus sp. 27098_8_148 (assembly GCF_041432105.1). Lineage (NCBI taxonomy): Bacteria > Bacillati > Bacillota > Bacilli > Lactobacillales > Streptococcaceae > Streptococcus > Streptococcus sp. 27098_8_148. The sequence continues at coordinate 7,752 of NZ_JAPVYY010000018.1, forward strand.
GCATCTTGACGCAAGAGTTTATTGAGGTAGGTGTTCAATTCCCGGCTATTGCTTGAAGAAATCGATTCTGGATAAACTGATTTTGGAACCACTCCGTATTTCTCAAAGAGAGATACCACCATATCCCATTGACCGCCATCTTGTTGTGGGGTTTGTAGGAGAAAAGCCACCTTACGGCTGGTCAATTCTTGGTCTGCTGTAGCAATCACTTGCTCCAAAAACCAGTTTGATTTTTCATACTTATCCCAAAAGAAAGTATGTGCTTGAGACAATTCAAAATCCTCCAATTGGAAGCTTGAAATCATCTTGTGACGGAAGGTATTTAAAGCAGCAAACATCCAACAACGTCCAGATGCTTTTTGGTTTGTCACCTTATCCTTGGTCAAATCAAGTGAAAAAACTGGTGTATTTTCTACTGCACTCTTGCGCGTTTCAAGCGATGCATGGATCCCATTGTGGGTAACAGCATTTTCAAGAGCCGCATATTTCACATTTGCTTCATAATTAGCATAGAGCTGGTCTGTAAATTCTTTCGTTAATTCTGACATAGCAATCTCCTTTTTTCATTATTTACTATTATAATCCTTTGAGCAGAATCTTCAAGTAAAAATCACCCTATAGAGAGGGATTCTGTTTAGAATAGATGATTTTATCCCCGCAATATCCTTTGCGTTGAATGGCATGAGGGATGGTTTCTACATACTGCATTCCTGCCTTTTCCATGACTTTCCCTGAAGCAGGATTTAAACTGACATAAGTGGCTTTGATTTCTTTAAATCCGACTTTGTTCAATAAGAAATCCAAAACAGCTATGACGGCTTCTGTCATGAATCCCCGCCCCCAGAATTTCTTGCCAAGGATATAACCTAGCTCGCATGATTGACTTTCCTGGTCTTGAGAAACCACACTAATATCTCCAATTACCTGATCCAGTGATGTTTTCAAACAAAGCGCCCATTTATAAGTATCTGGTTTACGATACTGTTCGATCCATCTTTTGATCGATTCTCTGGTTCTCTCAGTAGATGCATGGGCATCCCAAGTGACATATTTCAGGGTTTCAGGATCCGAAGCCCAATTTTCAAACATCGCTGGTGCATCTTCCAAAACGAAAGGCCTCAAGTATAAATGCTCTGTCTCTATGACAAGACTTCCAAGATGATTCATAGATTGTCTCCCTTCATTTTTTCATGCAACTTGAACGTTGCAAGTTGGTTACTTTAATCTAGAAGAAAAGGACGGATGAAATCGCCCTTCTTTTTGATGCTTTTCACAATATTGTATGGTGAGACTACGAAATCGAACTCTGCGAGTTACCGATTTCTGTCTCGTTTTCCTATTTTAAGACTCGGGCTAAAAAGGTCCAGTGGACCTTTTTACTCCCAGAAATGATCAAATACTGTGATTGGCAGGTGGCGTTTGTGTTGGCCTTTGTACCACCATTTTTCAATAGTGGCTTGAGCTTCTGGGCTCACTTGTTTGCCTTCTAGGTAATCATCGATTTCATTATAGGTGACACCCAGCGCTACTTCGTCTGCTATTCCTGGTTTTTCTTCTTCCAAATCTGCAGTTGGGATTTTCTCATAGAGAGCAGGATCAGCTCCCAAGGCTTTAAGCAATTGTTTTCCTTGGCGCTTGTTCAAACGGAAAAGGGGTAAAATATCTGCACCACCATCTCCAAATTTTGTGAAGAAACCTGTAATATTTTCCGCTGCATGGTCCGTCCCAATAACGGCTCCACTCCGCGCACCTGCTAAAGCATACTGAGCAATCATGCGACTGCGAGCCTTGATATTGCCCTTGTTGAAGTCGGAGATATCCGTTCCTGTTGCTTCGACAGCGCGTTCCATGGCATCAACTGATTCCTTGATGTTAACGACTAGGCTGACATCTGGCTGGATAAAGGTCAAAGCTTTTTGAGCATCTTCTTCATCTGCCTGTACCCCATAAGGAAGGCGAACAGCAATAAATTGATAGGAGGCATCTCCTGTCTCTGAGCGCATTTCTTCCATGGCTAATTGAGCTAATCGCCCAGCAAGAGTCGAATCTTGTCCTCCTGAGATCCCTAATACAAATGTTTTCAAGAAGGGATGTTTTTTTAGATATCTTTTTAAGAAATCAACCGAGCGGCGAATCTCTTCCTGAGGATCAATGCTAGGCTTGACACCCAATTGTTGGATAATCTCTTCTTGCAAACTCATTTTGCTTCTCCTTCTCCATTGGCCTTGTTACGCATTTCCTCGATTAGATCCATCTTATCCTGCCAAATATCTTTTGCCAAGTCAACTGGGTAATGCTGTGGATTAAGGACACGCTTGTATTCATCCCACAATTGATCGTAATTTTTACGAGCATATTCTTGAATTTCTGATAATGGTGGTAGTTGATAAACCAATTGCCCCTCTTTAAAAATATCCACTAAAAGAGGAATAGCCTCAAAGTTTCGGACCGTTTTATTGATGTAGGTATAAGTCGGATGGAACATTTTAAGTTCTGTCAGTTGAGAAACATCTACTCCATCATAAGTAATGTAGTCCCCTTCTGACTTACCTTTTTCACGACTCGTAATCCGCCAGACTTGCTTTTTACCTGGAGTAGAAACTTTCTCTGCATTATTAGAAAGCTTGATGGTATTGATCATCTCTCCTGCTTCGTTTTCAACAGAAACAATTTTGTATACCGCCCCAAGTGCTGGTTGATCGTAAGCCGTAATTAGTTTGGTTCCCACACCCCATACATCAATTTTTGCTTTTTGCATTTTTAAGTTGAGGATGGTATTTTCATCCAAGTCGTTAGAAGCGTAGATTTTAGCATTTGTAAACCCAGCCTCATCTAATTGCTGGCGAACTTTTTTAGAAATATAGGCAATATCTCCTGAATCAATCCGAACGCCTAAGAAATTGATCTTCTCTCCCATTTCACGCGCTACCTGAATAGCTGCTGGTACCCCAATACGAAGGGTATCATAGGTATCGACGAGGAAGACACAATCTTTATGGGTTTCCGCATAAGCCTTAAAGGCTTGGTAGTCATTTCCATATACCTGTACAAGAGAATGGGCATGGGTTCCTAAAACAGGGATTCCAAAGAGTTTTCCTGCCCGAACATTACTAGTCCCATTAGCACCTCCGATGACTGCCGCACGAGTTCCCCAAATCGCAGCATCCATTTCTTGCGCGCGACGTGTCCCAAATTCCATCAAAGGCTCATCTTCAATGACCGAACGAATGCGTGCAGCCTTTGTGGCTATCAAGGTTTGAAAGTTGACTATATTTAAGAGGGCTGTTTCCACCAATTGACACTGAGCCAGAGGACCTTCGACCTGGACAATTGGTTCATTGGCAAAAACTAAGTCACCTTCTTGAGCCGAGCGTACTGTCAGTTCCAATTTAAGATCACGGAGATATTCCAAGAAGGCTCCATGATAACCAAGTGACTCTAAATAGGCAATATCGCTCTCAGAAAAACTCAAGTTTTCCAAATATTTCACAATTCTCTCTAAGCCAGCAAATACAGCATAGCCGTTTTTAAAAGGCTGTTGACGAAAATACACTTCAAATACAGCATGTTTATTGTGGATACCTTGATCAAAATAGACCTGCATCATGTTGATTTGGTATAAATCAGTATGCAACGTTAAACTGTCATCTGGATACATATGAATACCTCTTTTTTTAGATTTGTTCTATGAATTCCTACCATAAAATTAGTACCATTATAGCACATTTCAGCCCCATTGAATACTGAAAGGAAAGCACAAAAAAAATCTGAGACACAAACCTCAGATTTTTAAAAGATTAAAAGTTTTCTGTGATATATTTATAAACTTCTTGGCCAGCAATCGCACCGTCTCCGACGGCTGTCGTCACTTGACGTAGGTCTTTTTGACGAACATCACCAACCGCAAAAATACCTGGGACTGTGGTTCTCATATGATCATCCGTCACCACCCAGCCATTTTCATCTAAAATACCAAGTTCCGTCGCAAAATCACTGACAGGATCTAAACCGACATAGATAAAGACACCACCAAAGGCCTGCTCTCTAACCTCTCCTGTCTTCACATCTTTTAAAAGGACAGACGTTACTTTTGGTTCCCCCTTAATTTCTTCAACAACCGTATTCCAAGCAAAGTGAATTTTATCATTGGCAAAGGCACGGTCTTGAAGAACTTTTTGGGCACGCAACTGATCACGACGATGGGCAATGGTCACTGTTTTTGCAAACTGAGTCAAAAAGACAGCTTCTTCTACCGCAGAATCGCCACCACCAACGACCAAGAGATCCTCGTCTCTAAAGAAAGCACCATCACAAACAGCACAGTAGGAAACCCCTCTACTATTCAGCTCCTCTTCGCCAGGGACATTCAATGGACGGTGGTTAGACCCTGTTGCAATCACCACGGTTTTAGCTTCAAATTCCCCATCATCTGTGACAATCTTTTTGGTTGCTCCGAGGTCTTCGATGCGCTCTACCTGACCAAACAAATGTTCCACACCAAGATTTTCTAAAGGCTCAAACATTTTTTCAGCCAAGTCTGGGCCACTAATATTCGCATAGCCAGGATAGTTTTCAATGTCAGACGTATTGTTCATTTGACCGCCTGGAATTCCTCTCTCAATCAATGCGACCTTTAAATTGCTTCGTGCTGCATAAAGGGCAGCAGTCATCCCTGCAGGACCTGCTCCAATAATCACTGTATCAAACATACTCAACCTCTTTCTGTTTTGTTGTAACCATTATAATTCTAACACGGTCTTTTTGCAATTATCGTGCTTGAAAGATAAACAAAATCCCTATGACCGCAAAGGTTAAAATAGGAATCGTCATGATATCAATTAAGAGGATATCATACAAATGGGCTTGTCGTTGCTTGGCTGTTTTATCTTTCTTCTTAAGGGCACGGTAGCCAATCCAAATACAAGAAGCGATCCCAACTAAAATCGTTGTCGTCACTAAACTTTGTAAATATAAGGACAATAATTTATTTAACATCACGACTCCAAATATTTTTACATTTTCAGAAAACAAACCCAGCTAGCATCGCCAGCTGAGTCTTACCTCTCCTCTATTATATCAAACATAGGTCCGTTTGTAACTAGCAAAGAATTCTTTTGTCCGTTCTTCTTTTGGATGTTGCATGATTTCCTCTGGTGTTCCAGATTCAATAATCCGTCCTTTATCCAAAAATAGGACCTTATCTGCTACTTGCGCTACAAAAGACATATCATGGCTGACCAGTACCATGGTTTGTCCTGATTTTGCAGCATTGGCAATGGATTTTTCAACTTCTCCAACCAATTCTGGATCCAAGGCTGAAGTCGGTTCATCCAGCAAAAGAACTTCTGGTTTCATGGCCAAAGCACGGGCCAAAGCCACCCGTTGTTTTTGTCCACCTGAGAGGTGACGAGGATAGTGATTTTCACGATCCGATAAACCGACTTTTGCTAGTTCTTCTCGAGCAATTTTCGTTGCTTCTTGATCGGATAAGCCCTTCACAACAATGAGCCCTTCTTTCACATTTTCAAGAGCTGTTTTTCTACCAAACAAATTAAACTGTTGGAAAACCATGGCCAATTTTCTTCTTAAGGTCAAGATTTGATCTTGGGTAATGTGCTCAAAATCAACTTCGAAATCATCAATCTTAATTCTACCGCTATCTGGTGCTTCCAAATAGTTTAAACTGCGTAAGAAGGTTGATTTACCAGCTCCCGAAGACCCGATTAGGGCCACGACTTCCCCTTTTTGAATTTCCAAACTGAGATTATTTAAAACCTTTTGACCTGAAAATGTCTTTGATAATTCTGAAATATAAATCATTAGATACGGACCTCCTGATCTGGTAAATCAATTGCTACGGGAGTCTCAATATCCAGTCGACGTTCAATGTGACGGCCTAGTATTTCAATGAGAATGTTCACAATCCAGTAAACAATCGATACCGTGATAAAGCGTTCAAAGTACTTCAAATCGCTCCCACCAATAATCCGTGCTTGGGCAAAAATTTCAACCACACTGGCACTAAAGGCTAGCGAAGTCCCCTTGGTCAATCCGATGAGAGAGTTGATTAAAGTAGGAGTTGCAACGACTGCTGCATTGGGAATAATAATCCGGCGATAAACTTGACGGTTGGTCATCCCAAGACTACGCGCTGCCTCAATTTCACCAGGATCCACTGATAAAATGGCTGCCCGGATGGTCTCACTCGCATAAGCCGCCTCATTAAAGGCAAGAGCAACAATTGCAAACAGCTCAGCCGGAATGGCATTAATATTAAAAGCTGTTCCATAAGACTGATTGATCGCTTTTAAAATAAGAGGAATCCCATAATAGGTCAACATCAACTGAACCAACAAAGGAGTCCCCCGTAAAAAACTGACAAAAACAGCTTGAATCGGGTAAAGAATTCGTACACGATTAATTTTGACCAGAGCAAAAATCATGGCAAAAATAATCCCAAAAAATGCGCCTCCTAGGGCTAATAAAATCGTCACAGGCAATTTTCCTATGACAGCCGGAAATGCATCCAATACAGCTCTCAAACTAAACAGCTTGCTATCTGGAACGTGTTTTAAAAAGTCAGCATACCAGTTGGCAGTTAAAAGATTAGTTGTAAACATTTTTGTTACTTCCTTTCTCGAACATAAACATTCTATCACATTCACTATCGGAATTCCAAAAATTGCTACAGAAATAGAAAAATGATAGACTACTCAAATTTAGTCTATCATAATTTTAGACAAGTTCCTAATAGTTTTTCTTTATGGAGTTCATAAAGAAAATCTATGTTTTCTTCTGAACATTTGAAAGAAGGGGTTAGAAAGTTTGACGTTTGGCCTTTCGTTTGGCCCGACCACGCGCACGGTTTTCAGCTCGCTTAGCTTTTCTCCGCTTTTCATCAACTGCCCATTTAATTTTTTTCTTGTAGCCTGGTTTGATTTTTTTCTTTTTCTTCTTCACCAGACCAATCATTTCGATGTCGAGTTTCTCTTGCTTTTTCTCACGATTGGCCCGTCTATCCCGATCATAAGTATCTTCAATAACCCCATTTTTCAACACTTTCGGTACGAAACGAATGCCCATTTTTTCTAGTTCACGGATATCTGAATCATCACTCGGTTGATAAAGAGTAATAGCGACACCTGGTAGACCATTGCGTCCTGTCCGGCCAACACGGTGAACAAAGAAGGAAAGATCTTGTGGAATGGCATCGTTGATGACATGACTCACCCCTTCGATATCAATTCCACGAGCCGCCAAATCTGTGGCCACAATATACTCAAAATCAAGATTTTTAACCTGATTCATGATCCGTTTCCGTTCACGTGGTGGGATATCTCCGTGAATCTTCGCCACTTTTAATCCTTGAGCCACTAAATAGGCATGGAGATCATCTGCTCTCGTTTTGGTATTAACGAAAATCATAGCCAAATAAGGTTGCAAGGTCTTGGTCAATTGGTAAATTTGCTCATTTTTATCCCGACCCTTGGTCGAAACCAGCCAATTATCGATGGTATCTGAAATCACCGTCTTGGTCTTAATCTGCTCCATGACTGGGTTTGAGAGATATTTTTTCAAGAAAGGTTGTAATTTCTGCGGAATGGTGGCTGAAAAAACTAAAAATTGCAGTTGTTGCGGAAGTCTTGAAGCAATCTTATCCACGGTTGACAAGAATCCCATGTCCAGTGTCATATCCGCCTCATCTACCACAAAAGTATGGGCCTTATGAATAGCCAGATCACCAGATGCAACTAGATCGTAGATCCGGCCTGGAGTTCCAATCACGATATGTGGTTGTTTGACCTGGAGTTTTTCAATCTGACGGCTTTTATCCGTTCCTCCAACATAATTCACAATCCGAATCTCTTTTTCAGAATGACTAGCGATTTGACGAGCAGCTTGGTAAATTTGCGTCGCCAACTCCCGACTAGGAGCCGTGATGACCGCTTCAACTTGCTCACTGTCTTCATTTAACGTTTGAAAAATCGGCAAGAGGAACGTATGGGTTTTCCCAGAACCAGTCTTTGACTCTCCTACCAAATCATTTCCATCTAGGACAATCGGAATTAGTTTTTCCTGTACTTCGGTTGCTTCTCTAAAATTGATTTCTTTCAGTGCCTCTTGAATATAGGGCTTAAAATTAAACTCTGTAAATTTCATTTTCTCAGTTCCTTTCATGATCTCTATTATTATATCAGAAAAGCTGTCTTCTTGCCTCTCTTATGAGTCATTTTTCCTAACCAGCGAAGTCTCTCTGAGTCAGTAAAAAAACGATGGGAAAGCCCACCGTCGTTTTATAGGTAGAGAAGAACTAGAGTCACGACACTTGTCACCAAGGCAATGGTCCACATAAAGGCATCCACTTTCCATTCTGACCAGTTTTGCCCATTGCCAAAAAGGCCACCCAGTTCTAAATGATGGTGGAAAGGAGTCATTCGGAAAATCCGACGTCCTTCCCCGTAACGTTTCTTGGTCCATTTGAAATAGGTCACTTGTAGCATCACTGAACCTGTTTCAATGACATAGACCAGACCAATCAAGAGCAACGTCCACTCGACATGCAGAGCCATTGACAAGGCTGCAAGCATCCCTCCAAGAGCTAGACTACCGACATCCCCCATAAAGATTTTAGCCGGCTTGTGGTTGAAGACAAAGAATCCAAGCAAGGCCCCAATCATACTCAAAGTCACAAAGAGAATGTCCCATTTCCCTTGCATATAGGCAATAAAGGAATAGGCACTCAGGCTAATGGCAACGGAGATGCTGGCTAATCCATCAATCCCATCTGTCAAATTGACCGCGTTTGAAAAACCAACCAACCAAAATAAAGCAAAGAGAATGTAGAAATGGCCCAAGTAAAGATCGTAACCAAAGACATTTAAAAGGCTTCCTGCACCGTGGCGTTCAGAAAAAATATAGAAGATGATTCCACCAACAAGTTGAAGGGCCAATTTTTGTTTTGGGTTAAGACCTTCATTAATCTTACGAAAAACTTTTAAAAAGTCATCCAAAAATCCAACAATTCCATAAAGAATCAAGATAAATAGAATCAGTTGAACAGGGCGCGTGAAATTTCCAGTCAATACGGTAACGACAAAACTAACTAGAACGGCTGTAATGAGAAATACAACTCCACCCATTGTCGGAGTGCCAGCTTTCGCTTTGTGTTGTTTCACATCTTCGTGCATTTGTTGCCCAGAAATATGAGCACGATGGTAAAATCGAATAAAGGCTGGAATAGCAGCCACTGTTAATAGAAACGATACAAGGATCGTAGCAATATACATCTTAGTCTCCTAATGTTAACGTAATCTTTTTAGTTTTATTAAGTGAGGTGTTCATTTTGACACTTTGTTTGGTTACTTTCTTTCCACTACCTTTATAGGTAATCTCAATTCCAGTCCATTCTCCAAAGATGTCCGCATTTTTCTTTGTCCAACCGTACATATCTGGAACCGCATCAAAGTCTTCTGTCAATAACAATACTTGCTGATTGGCTTTGACTTTAGAGCCTATATCCACAGACATTTTGCGGATATTTTTCCCGGTTCCTAGGACAATTGGTTGCACCAAATTGCGACGCAATTCCTCTGAATAAGCACCTGGGCTCAGATTTTGTTTCAGATTCAACTCCTTAGAGAGAGTTTCTACTGAAGGGATTTTGTAGGTCGTTTCTTTGGTCACATCATCCAAAGTTGGTGCCTCTGATGTTAGATGCAATTCGTCTTTTAAAGCAACTGCATCTTCCAAAATAGGATTGACCAGCTCTTCCCAGCTGGTGAATGAGAATTTCACTTCTGGTTGTTGGACCGTCACATACATGATGAATTCAGGATCTTCTGCAGGTGTCATGGCTACAACCGAGTAGATATAATCATTTTCTCCTTGCAAGTATCCTTGATCTGTCGCCATTTGGGCAGTCCCTGATTTCACCGCAACGTTTTGACCTGGTACCTGAATGATGGGTCCATCACTGTACAAGGTTCCATACTCTGGATCTGTTCCGACGGTGATCATATAGTTCCGTGTCTGTTGTGCAGCTGATCCTGAAACTGGTTTTCCAACAACTTCTTTTTTTGATTTGCGGGCTGTGTCTGATTTTTTATCGTAAATAGCACTAATAAACTTCGGCTCCAACATTTGTCCATCATTAGCGATGGCACTAAAGGCCCGTAACATTTGAGTTTGACTGACGGAAATCCCTTGACCAAAAGAAGACATGGCTTGACTGACATAGTTATCCCCTGGAAGACCCCCGTAAGCTTCATTTCCCATTCCAAAACGGGTCGGAAGACCGAATTTAAAGCGGGTTAGGTAGTCCATCCAGACAGCATTTCCCATCTTTTGCTCCAAGCGGGTCATCCCCACGTTACTTGAGTAAGCAAAGCCTTGTGCGATATTCATATAGCGACCTTCAGACAGTCCCATATTGACATCCCAGTCACGGATGGTCGCATCTTTTACTTGTAGTTCGTTACTGTAGTATACTTCATTATAGGCTGGGAAGGTTCCATGATCAATCGCCGAAGCTAATAACATGACCTTCATGGTTGAACCCGGTTCATATTGATCTTGATAAAGGATGGTATTCCAGGTTTTCAAGTTTTTCAGATCCAACCCTTGTTTGGTATCCGCATTATAGGATGGACGTTGCGTTGTCGCTAGGATCTCTCCAGTTTTTGCACTCACAAGAGTCGCACTAACATACTTTCCTTTTACTTTTTCTTGGAAAACATCCATACGTGTCTCAAGGTAGGTTTGTAATTCTGCTGAAATGGTCGTATAGACATCTTTTCCATCTTCTGTTTTGACAGAAACCTTATCTGAACCAGGAACGATATTGCCGTTTCGGTCTTTGTCATAGGTGATAACCCCATTTTGACCAGCGAGAATACGATCGAGGGATTTCTCCATCCCTGATTGCCCCTTCAGAGTTTTATTCCCCTCTTTATCTTCTTGAAGAGAGGCCTGACCTATAAATTGAGAAGCAAAAACTCCATTTTTATAGCTTCGATTTGGACTGGTTGTAAAAGCAACCCCTTCAATCTTCGCCGCTTCCATGGCCTCACGGATGGCCGTCATATTGCTATAAGTTATGCCGTTTCCGTTCGAGCCAAAAGAAACCTGTTTCAATTTCTTTTGCGACAACTGTTGAATGACGTAATCCTCATCCATCCCTAAGTACTGCTTAAAGATTTCTGCTACTTTTTTAAATTGGCTCTCTTCTACATAGAGGATTTTCCCGGTTGCTGATTTGTACTTTTTATCAATAATGGCATAAACATTATAGGTCGTCGCATCTTCAGCAATTACTGCTCCATTTCGATCATAGATCGTTCCACGTTTTGCAGGAACAATGACCGTCTGCTCATGGACTTTCTTGGCTTGATCCGATAAGGTCACACCAAATTTTTTGTCAGTCCCAATGATCATTGCAAAATTAATCAGAAAGAGAAAAAAGAGGAAAATCGCCAGTACACTGAGATTTTTCCCAACTTGTTTTCGATTCTGATCCGGCAAGCGACGTTTCTTTATCGAATACCCGATCAAAAATTTTTTGAATTTATTCATCACTACTTGCACTCACTGTTTTTCGATTTTCTTTTTGCAGCTTCATTCCTTGGGAGCTAGCCAACTGTGATAAGCGGTCATAACGTGTTAATTCATTGACCTCTTGACGAACATCTGCCAATTCCGTCTTTTTGGCTTCTAGTTCCGTATTCAAATCAGTCAGTTCACTTTGAACTTGTAAAATCCGTGTCTGCATAAAGACAATACTAATGGCTAAAATCACAGCTGTTAGGACAATCGACCCATAAAAAGCCTTTTCTACTCTAGAGAAACGGCGAAAGTGGTCTTGCAATACCTGTGTTCTTGTTCTCTCATATCTTGCTGCCATATCAATTCCTCTTACTTGTGTATTTTTCGAGCAACCCGTAATTTTGCTGAATGAGATCGATTATTTTCCTCAAGCTCTTCTTCACTTGGCAAAATAGGTTTCCGGTTGACTAACTCCATCTTTGGTTTCAAATCATCTGGAATAAAGGGAAGCCCCTTTGGAACCTCAACCGTCGAAGCTTCTTTAAACAATTGTTTGGTCAATCGATCCTCTAACGAATGAAAGGTAATCACAGAAATACGACCATCGAGGGCCAACAAATCCATGGCTTGCTGAATCGATTCATCCGCCGCTCCCAGTTCATCATTGACTTCGATACGAATGGCTTGGAAGATCTGTTTAGCAGGATGACCCTTTTTCTTGAGCTCCTTAGCTGGTTTAGCAGATTTAATAATCTCTGCTAATTCAGTCGTCGTTTCAATCGGTTTAATTGCTCGTGCTTGCTCAATTTTCCGCGCAATTTGCTTGGAAAATTTGTCCTCTCCATATTTGAAAAAAATGCGAACTAGATCATGGTAATCGTAGCTATTGACGACCTCATAGGCTGTTAAGGAAGCTTCTTGATTCATCCGCATGTCCAACGGCGCATCTTTCTTGTAAGAAAATCCACGTTCCCGTTCATCTAACTGAGGACTAGAGACACCTAGGTCATAACAGATTCCATCAATTTCAGTCACACCCAATTCGTTTAGACGTTCCTTCAAATGACGAAAGTTATCCTTAATGAAGGTCACCATGCCTTTCTCAATGAAAGGTGCCAAACGAATCTTAGCATTCTCAATCGCATGCTGATCTTGGTCAAAGGCATAGAGATGGCCTGATTCATTTAATTTTGTTAACAAATATTCGCTGTGGCCTGCCCCACCCAATGTGGCGTCTACATAGATCCCATCTGGCTTAACATCCAGCATATCGATCGTTTCATGAAGCAAAACCGTTACATGATGAAATTCTTTACTCATATCTTTACTATTTTACCACAAATGGGACCAAGATGCACTCCTGAAAGAAAATTCACTAACTAACCCTGTCGGACCTTTTCAGATCCTACAAAATACCTAGAAAGGCTTGATTTTATTTGTTTCCTCTAGGATTTATGATACAATATTCTTATGAAAATAAGAAAACAGATTCTCATCCCACTTTTATTGGTCGATGCTATCGCTCTCTACTTTTTTCTAACCACTATTGAGGCTTGGATTTTTTGGCTTGCTGCCCTGATCCTAGTCGGCTCACTTTGGTGGCTCAAAAAAGCCATTCAAGGACAAAAAACAGAGATGGAAGAAAAATAATTTCTTCCACCTCTGTTTTTCTTTTATTCCCTCCAAGTAATTCCTTAAAAGAAAGCAAACTAGCTCTGAAATCA
>NZ_JAPVYY010000019.1:0-20015 GCF_041432105.1 Streptococcus sp. 27098_8_148
AAATCGGTAATTCGTTAGAATTCGATTTCGTTGTCCCACCTCCGCACAGTTGAGTAGGGCTGTAAAAACTGATGAAATCAGCGTAGTAGAGCCCACTCAACCACTGCGTCTTGCTCGACAATCCAAAAATAATTGAGAGGCTAGGACTTTTGTCCCAGCCTCTTTTTCGTATTAAACAAGATGACGCTCAAATGGATCATCTGAGATTCCTTGATCTAGAATCAAGCGACACCATTCTTTGGCTGAGAAGAGGCTGTGGTCCTTGTAATTTCCACAAGACTCAATGGTTGTGCCTGGGACATCCTCCCAAGTGCTGACTGATGCAATTTCTTCTAAAGATTCTTTAATCACTTTAGCAATTTCCGTACTCGAATGCTGTCCCCACATGATCATATGAAAACCGGTGCGACATCCAAATGGGGAACAATCAATCATACCATCGATGCGTTTGCGAATAAGCATTGCAAGAAGGTGCTCGATCGTGTGGAGACCTGCCGTTGGAATCGCATTTTCATTGGGCTGCACCAGACGAATATCGAAGTTAGAGATGATGTCTCCTTTGGGTCCAGTTTCTTCCCCAATCAAGCGTACATAGGGAGCCTTCACAGCTGTGTGGTCCAATTCAAAACTTTCAACAATTACTTCTTTTGTCATACTCAAATCCTTCTTTGTTTTTCTTGATTATAGCATAAAAAAGCAGATTCAACAAAGTGGAAATAAATGAATGTCTCACAGAGGTTCCATGAAAGAAAAGTCGATAAAAGAACAAGCGTTAAGCAAAAATATAAAAGGTTTTTCCTGTTTTTTTAGATTGTTAATTTTAGTAATTTATGGTAAAATGTAATAGAATTTTTAATTCAACTAATTAAATAGATTTGGGGTAAAAGCATGAATTTTGTTATTACAGGTGTTTTTGCCGCGGTCATTGGTTTAGTCATTGGATATGTGGGAACTGCTCTTAAAATGAAAGCTTCAAAAGAAGCTGCGGAACTCACCCTTTTGAATGCTGAACAAGAAGCAACGAATTTACGTGGACAGGCTGAACGCGAAGCCGATTTAATTTTAAAAGAGGCGAAGCATGAGTCAAGTTCACTTAAAAAAGAAGCACTTTTGGAGGCAAAGGAAGAAGCCAGAAAATATCGTGAAGAGGTCGATGCTGAGTTTAAGTCAGAACGACAAGAATTGAAGCAATTAGAAAGCCGTTTGGCAGAACGTGCTAGCAATCTTGATCGCAAAGACGACATTTTAACAAGCAAAGAACAGTCTCTTGAACACAAAGAGCAAAGTCTTACAGATAGAACTAAACACATTGATGCGCGTGAACAACAGCTGGAAGAGCTTGAACACAAGAAAGTAGAAGAACTGGAACGTGTCGCTGCTCTAAGTCAAGGAGAAGCGCGTGACATTATTTTGAGTCAGACGGAAGAGCAACTTTCAAAAGAAATTGCCTCACGGATTCGTGATGCTGAATTGGAAGTGAAAGAACGTTCTGATAAAATCGCAAAAGACATTCTCGTGCAAGCTATGCAGCGAATGGCAGGTGATTTTGTTGCTGAGCAAACAAACTCAACCGTTCATTTGCCGGACGATAGTATGAAAGGTCGGATTATCGGTCGTGAAGGTCGCAATATTCGTACCTTTGAGAGTTTGACAGGTGTCGATGTGATTATTGATGATACGCCTGAAGTGGTGACCTTGTCAGGGTTTGATCCGATTCGTCGTGAAATCGCCCGCATGACAATGGAGAGCCTTCTCAAAGATGGTCGGATCCATCCAGCCCGTATCGAAGAGCTGGTTGAGAAGAATCGTCAGGAAATTGACAACCGGATTCGTGAATACGGTGAGGCGGCTGCCTATGAAATTGGTGCGCCAAACCTCCATCCAGATTTGATGAAAATCATGGGACGGTTGCAATTCCGTACTTCTTATGGTCAAAACGTTTTGCGTCACTCCATTGAAGTTGCCAAACTTTCTGGTATTATTGCTAGCGAGTTGGGTGAAAATGCTACCTTGGCACGACGTGCAGGATTCTTACATGATATCGGTAAAGCGATTGACCGTGAAGTGGAAGGAAGTCACGTCGAGATTGGAACTGAATTGGCACGGAAGTACAAGGAACACCCAGTGGTGGTCAATACTATTGCCAGTCACCATGGAGATGTGGAACCTGAAAGTGTTATCGCAGTCATTGTCGCTGCAGCTGATGCCTTGAGTGCGGCTCGACCTGGAGCACGAAGTGAGTCACTTGAAAGTTACATCAAGCGTTTGCAAGATCTTGAAGAAATTGCAAACAGCTTTGAAGGAGTTAAGACAAGTTTCGCCCTTCAAGCAGGACGTGAAATCCGTATTATGGTGAGTCCTGAGGCAATCAAGGATGATAAAGTGACGATCTTAGCTCATGATATTCGTGAGAAGATAGAGTCAAATCTTGAATATCCTGGAAACATTAAGGTTACCGTTATTCGAGAATTGCGTGCAGTAGATTACGCAAAATAAACGAAAAGCTTGAGATCTAGCATCTCAAGCTTTTTGAATGAAAAAAATCAGTTGAAAATTAGGCCGATTTTTGTTACACTAGATAGAAAGACATTGAAGGAGAAATCATGGCGGATCGTGGCTTATTAATTGTATTTTCTGGCCCTTCAGGGGTTGGAAAAGGAACGGTCAGACGAGAAATTTTTGAAAACTCGGACAATCAGTTTCAGTATTCTGTATCGATGACGACGCGTGCACAACGTCCAGGTGAAGTGGATGGTATCGATTATTTTTTCCGTACACGTGAAGAATTTGAAGATTTGATCCGTCAAGGGCAAATGTTAGAGTATGCTGAGTACGTTGGAAATTACTATGGGACTCCTTTAACTTATGTGAATGAAACCTTGGACAAAGGAATTGATGTATTCCTTGAAATTGAAGTTCAAGGTGCGCTCCAAGTAAAGAAAAAAGTGCCAGATGCAGTTTTTATCTTCTTAACCCCGCCTGATTTGGATGAATTACAAGATCGATTAGTGGGACGCGGAACAGATAGTGCAGAAGTCATTGCGCAACGGATTGAAAAAGCAAAAGAAGAAATCGCCATGATGCGTGAATATGACTACGCAATTGTGAACGATGAAGTTCCTCTTGCTGCTCAACGTGTCAAACGTGTGATCGAAGCAGAACATTTCCGTGTAGACCGTGTCATTGGGCATTATCTGGATATGTTACCAAAAACACAAACTATTGTGAAGAGATAAATAATTAGAAATTAGGTATAGGAATATGATGTTAAAACCTTCTATTGATACATTGCTTGACAAAGTACCCTCAAAATACTCATTGGTCATACTTGAGGCAAAACGGGCCCACGAATTGGAAAGTGGTGCAGTGCCAACTCAAGAATTCCAATCGGTCAAATCAACATTACAAGCGCTTGAAGAAATCGAGTCAGGAAACGTAGTTGTTCACCCGGATCCAGAAGCAAAACGTGAAGCGCTTCGTCGTCGGATTGAAGCAGAGCGAATCCGCAAAGAAGAAGAAGAGCGCAAAATTAAGGAACAAATTGCCAAAGAAAAAGAAGATGGTGAAAAAATTTAAGGTTGGGGGCTTCTCAATCTTATTTTTTGCTATTTAAAGGGTTCCGTGATAAAGTAAAGCTCATATGATAGAGGCTGGAGGTGAAAAAGTGATAGCAAAAGTCATCGTAGATGTCCCATTGATGCAGACAGATAAACCCTATTCTTATCAGATTCCATTAGAATTTGAGGATATGGTGGAGGCAGGTATGCGAGTTCATGTCCCCTTTGGTAAAGGGAATCGCCTCATTCAAGGGATTGTGGTAGATGTTTTAGAAGAGGCAGACACAAGCGAGGAATTAAAAGCGATTGTGGAGGTCTTGGATTACACTCCGGTCTTAAATCAAGAGCAGTTCTGGTTGGCAGATCAATTACGAAAAAGTGTTTTTTCTTATAAGATTACGATTTTAAAAACCATGCTTCCTTCTCTCCTCAATTCGAGTTATGATAAGATTTTGTATCCTCAACCTTCTTTAGATCCAACTCTCAAAGTGAAACTTTTTGGTGAAAAAAATGAAGTTTCTTTTTCTTCTCTAGATGCGGCCGATCAAGCCCAAGTGATGCGGTTGGTCAGAAAAGGAGATTTGGTACTTGAATACAAGGCCAAGGATAAGAAACAAATTAAAACAGAAAAATGGTATCGCGTTAACCAGGAAGGATTAAAAGAACTTCAACCATCAGCGAGAGCTAAAAAAAGGCTAGCATTGAAAGAGCGCCTGTTACTAGAGCAAGGGGAGCAACCCTTAGCGGGATTGTATCAGGATTTTTCACGAGAAGTAGTGGCTTATTTTATTGATCAGGGTGTTTTAGAAATTACAGAACGAGAAGTGAATCGGGCGGCTGCATATTATGAAGGCAAAGAGCAGACCCAGGCTCTGCTTTTAAATTCAGAGCAAGCAAAAGCTGTCGAAACAGTAGTTTCTCAAATTGGGAAAACATCAAAGCCTTTTTTATTAGAAGGTGTGACTGGAAGTGGGAAAACAGAAGTTTATCTGCAGATTATTCAAGAAGTTCTAAATAAGGGGAAAACAGCTATTATGTTGGTTCCTGAGATTTCCTTGACGCCACAGATGACGGATCGCTTTATCTCTCGTTTTGGCCAGGAAGTAGCTATTCTACACTCGGGCTTATCAAACGGTGAGAAGTATGATCAATGGCGAAAAGTTGAACGTGGGGAGGCCAAGGTAGTCGTTGGAGCGCGCTCAGCCATCTTTGCTCCTTTAAAAAACATCGGAGTCATTATCATTGATGAGGAGCATGAGGCATCCTATAAACAAGATAGTAACCCACGCTACCACGCAAGGGAAGTCGCAGTCCTAAGGGCTCAGTACAATCAAGCAGTCTTGCTTCTTGGATCTGCTACACCAAGTTTAGAATCACGGGCACGTGCAACAAAAGGAGTTTATGAATTAATTCGTCTGACCCAGCGGGCTAATCCGGCAGCTAAAATTCCAGAAGTTAAAGTCGTTGATTTTCGTGATTATATTGGCCAAAATGAAGCTGGTAACTTCACTCCGGTTCTAGTGGAGGCTATTGCTGATCGCTTGCAGAAAAAAGAGCAGGTTGTCTTGATGTTGAACCGCCGTGGTTATTCCAGTTTTGTCATGTGTCGCGAGTGTGGAACTGTAGATACTTGTCCCAATTGTGATATCTCACTGACCCTCCACATGGATACTAAAACCATGAACTGTCATTATTGTGGCTATAGCAAAGCGATTCCTCGACACTGTCCAAATTGCCAAAGTCCTTCCATTCGTTATTACGGGACAGGAACACAAAAAGCTTATGATGAATTACAAGAGATCTTTCCTGAAGCTAAAATTCTGCGCATGGATGTGGATACCACTCGAAAAAAGGGGAGCCACGCAGCGATATTAGATGCTTTCGGGAATGGAGAAGCGGATATTTTGTTAGGGACGCAAATGATTGCGAAGGGGTTGGATTTTCCAAATGTGACGTTAGTGGGTGTCTTGAATGCGGATACTTCTTTAAATTTACCGGATTATCGATCCTCAGAGAGAACCTTTCAACTCTTGACTCAGGTGGCAGGAAGGGCCGGACGAGCAGAGAAAGAAGGAGAGGTTATCATTCAGAGCTACAACCCCAATCATTATGCGATTCGATTTGCCAAAGACCAAGATTATGAAGGCTTTTTTGCCTATGAAATGCAAATTCGCCGGCAGTTAGGCTATACGCCTTATTACTTCACAGTTGGGTTAACCCTATCCCATAAGAGTGAGGAAATTGTGATGGAGAAGTCACATCAGGTTATGGAAATCCTCCGTTCTGGCTTATCCGATCAGGTCCAAATCTTAGGACCAACTCCTAAACCAATTGCACGCACACATAATTTGTATCATTATCAAATCATTGTGAAATATCGTTTTGAAGAAGGCATGACTCAGGTCTTGAATCAAATCTTAGAATTTACACAAGAAAGAGGCAACCAAGATCTCCGTGTCAGTATTGATAATGAACCTCAAAGTTTTATGTAAGGAAGAAAGAAATGACAAAATTAATTTTTATGGGAACGCCTGATTTTTCAGCGACGGTTTTAAAGGGATTGTTAGCAGATTCGCGCTATGAAATTTTGGCAGTTGTGACGCAACCGGACCGCAAAGTAGGTCGCAAAAAAGAGATTCGAATGACCCCAGTGAAGCAGGTAGCTTTGGAACATCAACTACCGGTTCTTCAGCCGGAGAAATTATCGGGTAGTCCAGAAATGGAAACTCTCTTATCCCTAGATGCAGATGGAATTGTGACCGCTGCTTTTGGACAATTTTTACCGACAAAATTGTTGGAGAACTTCCAATTTGCGGTGAATGTCCACGCGTCTTTATTGCCTAAATATAGAGGTGGAGCTCCCATTCACTATGCCCTGATCAATGGTGATGAAGAAGCTGGAGTTACAATTATGGAAATGGTCAAGGAAATGGATGCCGGAGACATGATTGCAGCTCGTTCTCTCCCAATTTTAGATGAGGACAATGTGGGAACTTTGTTTGAAAAATTGGCTGTTCTTGGACGTGACTTACTCCTAGATACTTTGCCAGCTTACCTGGCAGGGGAGATCAAGCCAAGTCCACAAGATCCAAGTTTGGTCACATTTTCACCGAATATTTTACCGGAAGAAGAGGTTTTGGACTGGACCAAAACCAATCGCCAAGTCTTTAATCAGATCCGAGGGATGAATCCTTGGCCGGTCGCTCATACGTTATTAAATGGGCAACGCTTTAAAGTTTATGAAGCAGAGCTATGCGAAGGAAATGGAAATCCAGGAGAAGTGATTGCTTTGAGCAAAAAAGAGTTGCTGGTAGCTGCTGGAGAAGGTGCACTGTCCCTTAAAGTTGTGCAGCCAGCAGGAAAACCTAAAATGTCTATCACAGACTTTTTGAATGGCGCGGGTCGTCAATTGAAAGTAGGAGATCACTTTGGAAGTTAAACAAATGAATGCGCGTGAACAGATCGTTCGAGTGTTAGAAGAGGTTTTTGAGCAGGGAGCTTATTCTAATATTGCCCTAAATCAAGCGTTAGAACACTCTCAACTTTCAGATAAAGATAGAAGCTTTGTTACGGAAGTTGTTTACGGTACTGTAGCACGAAAGATAACACTCGAGTGGTATCTCGCCCACGTGATTGAAGACCGGACGAAATTAGATCCTTGGCTCTATTATCTTTTGATGATGAGTTTGTATCAACTTGTCTATTTAGACCGCATTCCCGATCATGCCATCGTCAATGAAGCTGTCCAGATAGCAAAACGTCGTAAAGAAGGCAGTGAGAAGTTTGTCAATGCTATTCTTAGAAAGCTCCTCCGCGAGGGGCTACCAGCTGTTGATACGATCAAGCGAAAGAACAAACGTTATTCGGTAGAGTATTCCCTACCTGTATGGTTGGTCAAAGCATTGATCGAAGAATACGGTGAAGAACGTGCTTGCGCTATTTTTAAGAGTCTCTATCAGCGTAATAAATCCAGTATTCGTGTGATTGATCTGGACGAAAAAGAAGAGTTGGCTCAGCTACTCGAAGCAACCTCCTCTCTACTTGCTCCGTCCGCTCTCGTGAAAGAACAGGGACATTTTGCAGCGCATTCCTTGTTCAAAGAAGGGCGCATTACTATTCAAGACGAGTCCAGTCAATTGGTGGCACCGGCTTTGGATTTGCAAGGAGATGAGTGGGTTTTAGATGCCTGTGCGGCGCCAGGTGGAAAGACGACTCACCTGGCTTCTTATCTCACAACTGGGAAAGTCACAGCCTTGGATCTCTATGACCATAAGCTCAAATTGATTCAAGAAAATGCTAATCGGCTCCATGTTGCGGACAAAATTTTGACAAAGAAGTTAGATGCGACAAAAGTCTTTGAAACATTTGGACCTGATGCTTTCGATAAAATTTTGGTGGATGCGCCTTGTTCAGGGATTGGTTTGATCCGGAGAAAGCCTGATATCAAGTACAATAAAGAGAGTGCAGATTTTGTATCTTTACAAGCTATTCAATTGGCCATTCTGGATAGTGTTTGTCAAAGTGTGCGTAAAGGTGGTATAATAGTGTACAGTACGTGTACAATTATGGGTAAAGAGAATTTTGAAGTGGTGGACCAATTTTTGAAAAACCATCCAAATTTCGAACAAGTCCCATTGGATCACGAAAGAAAAGATATTCTTAAAAATGATTGTATCCTTATTACACCCGAATTATATGGAAGCGACGGCTTCTTTATCAGTCGTTTTAAGAGAATCTCATAATATCAGGAGGAAACTGACAGTATGGATATTACGATCTTAACCGATGTAGGTCAAAGACGGACAAATAACCAAGACTATGCAAATCAATATAAAAACAAGGCAGGAAAATCTATGGTTTTACTTGCTGATGGTATGGGAGGACACCGTGCCGGAAATATTGCTAGTGAAATGGCAGTCACAGATCTAGGTGCGGCTTGGGTTTCTTCTGAGATCGAGACGGTTAATCAAGTACGGGAATGGTTTGCAGAACATTTAGAAGCTGTGAACCGTCGGATCCATTTAGCTGGGCAAGATGATGAGCACAAAGGAATGGGAACTACACTGGAAGCTTTGGCTTTTGTAGAAGGACAAGTGATTTATGCCCATGTTGGAGATTCGCGGATTGGCCTCATTCGTCAGGGCGAATACCAGCAGTTGACCAGTGATCATTCTCTTGTAAATGCTCTTTTGCGAGCAGGTCAAATCACAGAGGAAGAAGCAGCCCATCATCCTCAACGTAACATCATCACTCAGTCCATTGGCCAAAAAGATGAGTTGGAGCCGGATTATGGTTTGGTGACGGTTGAAGCAGATGATTATATTTTGATCAATAGTGACGGTTTAACTAATATGATTGGCCCGGATGAAATCAGAGATATTGTCTTGAGTGATGTTTCACTGGAAGAAAAAGCTCAAACCTTGATTCGTTTTGCCAATAATGCTGGAGGCTTGGATAATATCACTGTTGTACTGCTCCACTTTACTGAGGAGGACGCAGCATGATTCAAATCGGCAAAATTTTTGCCGGGCGATATAAAATCATCCAACAAATTGGACGCGGCGGGATGGCAGATGTTTATCTTGCGCGTGATTTGATTTTAGATGGGGAAGAAGTTGCAGTCAAGGTACTGCGTACGAATTACCAGACGGATCCCATTGCAGTTGCGCGTTTTCAGCGTGAAGCAAAGGCGATGGCAGAGCTGGACCATCCAAATATCGTTCGGATTACAGATATTGGCGAAGAAGAAGGACAACAATACCTTGCAATGGAATATGTTGCAGGTTTAGACTTGAAACGCTATATCAAAGAAAATGCTCCTTTATCAAATGAAGAAGCTGTTCGTTTGATGGGGCAGATCCTTCTAGCTATGCGTCTTGCCCATACGCGTGGCATTATCCATAGAGATTTAAAACCACAGAATGTCCTCTTGACACCAGATGGAACAGCAAAAGTTTCAGACTTTGGGATTGCAGTGGCCTTTGCAGAGACTAGTTTGACCCAGACCAACTCGATGTTGGGGTCGGTTCATTATTTGTCCCCTGAGCAGGCGCGTGGTTCAAAAGCTACGGTGCAAAGTGACATCTACGCTATGGGAATCATTTTCTATGAGATGTTGACAGGACACATTCCTTATGATGGAGATAGTGCAGTCACAATTGCTTTGCAGCATTTTCAAAAGCCACTCCCATCTATTCGTGAAGAAAATAAGAATGTTCCACAAGCTTTAGAAAATGTAGTGATCAAAGCGACAGCTAAAAAACTGACGGATCGCTATAAATCAGTGGCAGAGATGTATGTGGATCTTTCAAGTTGCTTGTCCTATGAGAGAAGAAATGAGAAAAAACTGGTTTTTGAAGACCAAGCGAAAGCTGATACAAAGACTCTTCCAAAAGTGAGTCCAACTCCAAAAACGGCTCCTGTTCCAATCTCTGAGGTACGCAGTGAAACCAGTTCGGTAGATCCTAATCGACCATTATCTGACCAGCAGACCATGGCACCAAGTAAAAAGCCAAGAAGACGCTTGCGGGCGCGCTACAAGGTCTTGTTTGTTGCCATTGCCCTAGTTCTTGCTGCCTTTACTTTCTTGTTGTATATGAGCCCAGCCAATAAAACCGTTCCAGATGTTTCCGGCAAAACCATTGCCGAAGCTAGAGCGGTTATTGAGGGACAAGACCTTCAAGTCGGTGAAGAGAAAGAAGAGTACAGTGATTCGGTTGCAGAAGGCTATGTCATTCGAACCAATCCAAATGCAGGGGCCCAAAAGAAAGAACAAAGTCGAATTGATTTGATTGTTTCAAAAGGACCAAACAGCTTTGAAATGCCAAATTACGTGGGTGAAACACGGGCAAAAGCAGAAGAAGATTTGAAAAATACTTATAAAGTATCAAGCAAAATGATCACGATTGAAGAAGTTGAGACCTTCGATTATGCTGCAGGGACAGTTCTTGAACAAACTCCAGCTCCAGGAGAGCAATATTCTCTGAATTCAAAAACTAAGATTGTTTTGAAAGTAGCGAAAGAAACGACTTCAATTGAAATGCCAAACTATGTTGGATCAACTTATGATTTTGCTAGAAGTAATTTGATTGAGATCTATGGTATTAAAGAAGCCAATATCGAATTAAGAAAAACAGAACATCTCCCTGATGGAGTATCTGTTTCTGCAGGTCAAATTGTCAGTCAAACTCCAGAAGTTTCGAGTACGGTGGATATTAACCGAACACGAATTGTTTTGACTGTATATGAGCCTAAAGTGACAGCTTCTTCAAGTACGAAAGCCTCATCAAGTTCTGATACATCTAGTTCATCCTCTGGTGAACGATCAGATACAGAAAGTTCAAGCAGTAGTGCAACTAGTGGAGATTAATAAATCAGTCTAAGACTCAGATGGATTTCTGGGTCTTTTTGATTGTCTGCTATTATCCAACCACAGACGGAAGTCAAATGAGGAAAAATTTGATAAAATAGGAAAAGATGAGGTAGACTATGTGGAAAATACAAATTTTTATTTTCGTTGAAGCCGTTTTGTTAACATTAGCAGCGATCACCATTTTATCAATCGATTTTTCCAGATTTGTTGTCTTGATGGTTCTCTTTTTGCTCCTTTTGTATTACTATTTTGGCAAACAAAAAGCGAATTTTCTATTAATCGCGCTGAGTGTGCTATTGTTTTTTATCGTGATGCTGAATCCTTTTGTGATTGCAGCCATTTTATTTGCGGTGGTTT
This sequence comes from Streptococcus sp. 27098_8_148, assembly GCF_041432105.1. Taxonomy (NCBI): domain Bacteria; kingdom Bacillati; phylum Bacillota; class Bacilli; order Lactobacillales; family Streptococcaceae; genus Streptococcus; species Streptococcus sp. 27098_8_148. The sequence continues at coordinate 11,287 of NZ_JAPVYY010000019.1, forward strand.
ATGGTTTATTGATTGCTTACCCTTATATGTATAAGGAAAATAAAGCCGTTGTGTTTGATGTTGAAGAGGATACGAAAATTCGTCAGGAAAAAACTCGATGGATTGGTGATTTACAACATTTTTCAAAGCAAAGTCGAGGGTATCGAGATCTGAATGTAATCCGAGTTTTTGGAAATGACACCCTCCATTTAGAGGAGGTAGCCATTTGCAATTGGGACAATGTAGTGATCATTCGGAAAGGGTTTGGAAATACAAAAATTATCTTACCGATTGATTTGGAATTGCATTTACAAATTAACACCCTGTATGGAGATCTGAAGTTTTTAGATCTTCCTGTCCGTAAAATGAGGAATGAAACCATAGACATTGAAACGGCACATTATCGGAGATCGCACCGTTCTATAAAAATTGTGTTAGTTGGTATTGTTGGGGATGTTGAGGTGATTCGCGCATGAAGAAATTAGACTATCTCCTATTGTATTTCTATTCCCTAATGGTGGTTGCGGTCATTTGTCATACCATTTTCCATTTTGTTGGTTTTCAGTGGGGCAAACTTCTCTCAGATCTTTCCTTGCTTCAGTCATTCCTATTTTTGGTTTTTAGTCTGACGCTTGCATTGACGGCTTTGGTTGTCTTAATTATTAAAATCACGCAATTTGTAACGGTTCATGCAGTACAACAAAAGGTAGAATCTATCTTGACTGCTTCACAGCGAAAAGAAATTGCCCCTAAAGAATTGAATCAACAGTTAGATTTATTGGACAGCAAATTGCTTCGACTAGAAGAAAATTTACAAAAAAGTGAAAATCGTGTGATGCGAAATGAGGAAGAAATTGTGGAAATCGAGCGTAAGAGAATTGCGCGTGATCTACATGACACGGTTAGTCAAGAATTGTTTGCAGCCAATATGATTTTATCTGGCGTAGCAGCGCAGGCCCTTGAGTTAGAGAAAAGTCAAATCCAGCAGCAACTAAATGGTGTATCGGATATTCTAGGTACAGCCCAAAATGATTTACGCGTCTTGCTCCTACATCTTCGTCCTACAGAATTGGAAGGAAAAAGTTTGGTAGAAGGGATGGAGATGATTTTTAGAGAATTGAAGGAAAAGAGTAACCTAACAGTTGTCTTCCATCATAATGACGTGAGTATTCCAAAAAATATGGAAGAACATCTATTTCGGATCGTCCAAGAAATTGTCAGCAATACCTTGAAACACGCTAGAGCTCAACAAATAGATGTCTTTTTGCATCAGGAAGGAAAACAACTTCATTTACGGATGGTAGATGATGGAATCGGCTTTGAGCAGGAAAAATTGGAACGATTGAGTTATGGGTTGAAAAATATTCAAGAACGTGTTGAAGACATGGCGGGAACCATTAAAATAAGAACGAGTCCTCAAAAGGGAGTGGCTGTAGATATTCGTGTTCCCCTCCTTGTAAAAGAGAAAAATGAAAAGGAAACTGTATGAAAGTATTATTAGTAGACGACCATGAAATGGTCCGATTGGGATTGAAAAGCTTTTTGTCCATGCAAACCGATATTGAGCAAGTCTTAGAGGCGAAAAATGGGCATGAAGGGGTGGACTTGGCGCTGAAAGAAAGACCAGACGTCATCATCATGGATATTGTGATGCCAGAGCTAAATGGAATCGATGCGACTCTAGCCATCCTAAAAGAGTGGCCGGAAGCTAAAATTGTCATTTTGACGTCTTATTTAGATAACGAAAAGATTTACCCTGTCTTAGATGCTGGTGCAAAAGGGTATATTTTAAAGACCTCGTCAGCAACTGAGATCTTACAGGCTGTCAGAAAGGTTGCAAAGGGAGAATTTGCAATTGAGACAGAAGTTAGTCAAAAAGTTGAGTCACGAAAGAACCATGCTGAATTGCATGATGATTTGACAGCTAGAGAACGAGATATTCTGGCTTTATTGACGAAAGGATATGAAAATCAACGAATAGCAGATGAACTCTTCATTTCTTTAAAAACAGTGAAGACCCATGTCTCCAACATCTTATCGAAATTAGAAGTCAGTGATCGGACGCAAGCAGTCGTCTATGCCTTTCGACACCATCTGGTGAATCAAGAAGATTTTTAAAAGGAAACATGCTATAATAGAGCGTGATCATAAGGGGGAGACAAGTGGACGCAAAATTACGTTATAAAGCCAAAAAAGTTAAAATTGTCTTTTTTGATATTGATGATACATTACGTGCAAAAGAAACAGGATTGATCCCAGAATCTGTCAAAGAAGTCTTTCATCAGTTGAAAGAAAAAGGAATCCGAACAGGGATTGCAACCGGTAGAGGGATTTTTGGGGTTGTTCCTGAAATCATGGACTTAAAGCCTGATTTTTTAGTAACCTTAAACGGTGCCTATATAGAAGATACAAAAGGAACTGTGATCTACCAATCACCAATCAATGAAGCAATCGTTTCTTCTTTTGTGGATTGGGCCAAAGAATCCGAGATTGATTATGGGTTAGTAGCTAGTCATCAAGCTGCCCTGTCTAATCGGACACCCTTGATCAGTGATGCTATTGACATCATTTATCCAAACTTACCAGTAGATCCAGATCTGCATTTGAAAGAACCTATTTTCCAAATGTGGACCTTTGATGAACAGGATAGTGAGCTAGAGTTACCCCCTTCTTTGCAAGAGAACTTGCGCCTAGTTTCGTGGCATCCCCATTCATCAGATGTTGTTCGCTTTGAAGCTTCAAAAGCTTCAGGAGTTTCTCATCTTGTAAATCATTTGGGCTTGAAGCCAGAGAATGTTTTAGTATTTGGGGATGGATTAAATGATCTAGAACTGTTTGATTACGCTGGAATTAGTATCGCAATGGGAAAATCTGCTCCAGAGTTACAAGAAAAAGCTGATTATATCACTAAGAATTTAGAAGAAGATGGCATATTCTATGCCCTAGAGGAGTTAAATATGGTTGAAAAAGAATTGACATTACCACAGTTAGAACTTGCTACGGTTGACGGTCCTGTCGCTGTGATCAAAACCAATCACGGTGAGATGAACATTCAATTGTTCCCGGATCAAGCGCCAAAAACAGTTGCAAACTTTGTAGCTCTTGCTAAGTCTGGCTATTATGATGGTGTCATTTTCCATCGGATTATTAAAGATTTTATGATCCAAGGGGGAGATCCAACAGGCACAGGTATGGGTGGTGAATCCATCTATGGGGAGAGCTTCGAAGACGAGTTTTCAAAAGAATTGTACAATATTCGCGGAGCCCTTTCGATGGCAAATGCTGGACCAAACACAAATGGCAGCCAATTCTTTATTGTACAAAATCAACATCTTCCATATTCGAAAAAGGAATTGGTCCGCGGTGGCTGGCCTGAAAAAATCGCAGAAATCTATACGACAGAAGGGGGAACTCCTCACCTAGATCAACGTCATACAGTATTTGGTCAATTGATGGATGAAGCTTCTTTTGCTGTGTTGGATGAGATCGCGGCTGTTGAGACAGGGATGATGGATAAGCCAGTAGAAGATGTCGTGATTGAAACCATCGAAATTGAGGACTAATATGAGAATTGGAGATAAGTTAGAAGGAACCATCACAGGAATTCAACCTTACGGCGCCTTTGTCGAACTAGAGTCGGGTGTGACGGGCTTGATTCATATCTCAGAGATTAGAAGTGGTTATGTAAGTAATATTCAGGATATTCTGTCGATTGGGGAGAAGGTCTTTGTCCAAGTCATCGATGTTGATGAATATTCTAAGAAAGCTAGCCTCTCTCTGAGAACACTAGAAGAAACACCACAACGAAGTATTCGACACCATCGTTTTTCAAATGACCGCTACAAGAGTGGTTTTGCGCCCTTAGCTCAACAGATGCCGACCTGGGTTAAAGAAGGAAAGGTATTCTTTAGCAAACAAGAAAAGAAATAAAAACTTCGATAGGTTGATGAAACCTATCGAAGTTTTTTTGATATAGAGAATTATTCAAATTCGTAAAGGGTAGTAGAAAGATAACGTTCTCCATTATCTGGTGCAAGAGCAAGAACTTTTTTACCGCTACCCAATTCTTTTGCGACTTCAATAGCAGCATAGATAGCAGCTGCGCTTGAGATACCGACTAAGAATCCTTCAGCTCCACCGATAGCGCGTGCAAGTTCGAAAGCTTCTTCTGAAGATACGCGACGAACACCATCATATGCATTAGTGTCTAAAGTATTTGGGATAAAACCAGCTGAAATCCCTTGGATTTTATGTGGTCCAGGTTTTTCGCCAGAAAGGACTGCGGATTCATTGGCCTCAACGGCATAGACTTTGACAGCAGGATTATTCTTTTTCAAAGTATGAGAAATACCAGAAACAGTACCACCAGTACCAACACCTGCGACAAAAGCATCTAAACCATCTTTTCCAAAGGCATCAACGATTTCTTGTCCTGTTGTTCTTTCATGTACCTCTGGGTTAGCAGGGTTTTCAAATTGAAGAGGAAGGAAGCCATTTCTTTCTGCAGCGATTGCTTCAGCTTTAGCGATAGCGCCTTTCATTCCTTCACTTCCAGGAGTCAAAACGAGTTCAGCTCCATAGGCTTGGATGATTTTACGACGTTCCACACTCATGGTTTCAGGCATGACAATCACAACTTTGTAGCCTTTAGCTGCGCCGACCCATGACAAGCCAATCCCTGTGTTCCCACTAGTTGCTTCGACAATGGTATCACCTGGTTTGATCAAGCCATCCGCTTCAGCTTTTTCAATCATGCTCAAAGCAATCCGGTCTTTAACAGATGATCCAGGATTGAAGGCTTCGAGTTTGACATAGACATCTGCAGCTCCTTCAGGAACAAGACGGTTCAATTTGACAATCGGAGTGTTCCCAATCAATTCTGTAATATTTTCATAAATAGCCATAATATACCTCAGTTCTAGGTTTTCTTGATACTAACAAGTATAGTCTCTTGCGAGAAGAATGTAAAATATAGAAATTTTATGGGTGTGATAAAAAAAAACTATCGTTGCCGATAGTATTTTAATTATTTTTCTACAGAAAGTAGGGGTACTTCAACCTCACGAATTCCTTGGTCCTCAATAATGACTTTGCCATTGTAAAATTCGACTAAAGCTGCTGTGATAGAACTTGTGTTTTCTTTATCTACAAAAATAGTTGTCATCACCTGATCTGTAAACATCGGATCTTGTTCCGCCAATTGATGGTCTTTTAAGAAATTAGCAAATTCTTGGTATTGGGAGTAAGAAAGTGTGATCCCAAGAACCACTTGCTCTTTGATTTCTACCAGTCCAATTTCTCGAACTGCTTGTGCAACACTTCCAGCATAAGCACGAATCAGACCGCCAGCGCCTAATTTAATACCTCCGAAATAGCGGGTAACCACGACACAACTATTAGTGATGCGATGATTCTCCAAAACTCCTAACATCGGTACCCCAGCGGTTCCACTAGGCTCTCCATCGTCACTGGTCCGTTTGATGTCACTTTGTTCCCCAATGATGAAAGCAGAGCAGTTATGCGTAGCCTTATAGTGTTCCTTTTTGATGGCATTGATAAAATCTCTAGCTTCCTCTTCAGAGGAGACTCGCTTGACATGACAAATGAATTTTGATTTTTTGATTTCTTCTTGAACAGTGCCGTTCTCTTTAAATGTAACATATTCCATATTCTTATTTTACAAAAAAAGAATGATTTTCTCCAACTTTTGCGAATTAATAAGTATGAAGATAGAAGATTCTTATGGAAGACTCTTAACGGAGAGTCAAATGACAAATGATCTGAAAGAAATTGCCCAAGAACTTCCAGCTATGGAAAAACAGAATGGAAGGTACCAATGTTTTCGATGTGGCAGTTTGATTGATCAAAAACTTTGGAAGTTGAGTGAGGAGGTGCTGTATTGTAGAGCCTGTATCCAATTGGGAAGGATCCGGAGTGATCAAAAACTTTATGCTATTGCACAGCGAGACTTTGAAGGACAGGAGGTGTTAAACTGGAAGGGAACCTTGACTTCCTATCAACAAGAGGTATCTGAAGGACTTATCCAAGCAGTTAAGGCAGGAAAACATGCCTTGGTACATGCTGTGACAGGAGCTGGAAAAACAGAAATGATGTATCAGGTTGTAGCAACAGCGATCAAGGCAGGAAAAACAGTCTGTATTGCTACCCCAAGAATCGATGTCTGTATAGAATTGTACGGAAGGATGAAGGAAGATTTTTCCTGCCCCATCTCTTTGCTTCATGGAGAATCGGAACCCTATTTTAGAACACCCTTGGTGATCGCTACAACCCACCAATTGCTAAAGTTTTATCAGGCCTTTGATCTCCTTATTATAGATGAAGTAGATGCTTTTCCCTATGTAGACAATCCAATCTTATATAAAGCAGCTCAGAATGCAATAAAAAAAGAGGGGAATACCCTATATTTAACAGCAACCTCTACAGATGAGTTAGATAAAAAGGTCAAGAAAAAAGAAATCATTCGTTATAGCCTTCCAAGAAGATTTCATGGGAACCCACTAGTGGTCCCTGAAATAAAATGGGTGCCGAAAATTAGAGAAAAAATAGAAAAAGGAAGAATCCCTTACCAACTATTGCAACTGATCAAGAAACAAAGACAAACTCACTACCCATTGTTAATCTTTGTATCTGAAATAGAATTAGGACAACAATTCACTGAGAACTTAAAAAAATACTTTCCCAAAGAAACAGTAGGTTTTGTATCCTCACAGACAACAGACCGTCTACGAATGGTAGAAGAGTTTAGAAACAGAGCCATAACCATGCTAGTCTCTACAACAATTTTAGAAAGAGGAGTGACTTTTCCGTTTGTAGATGTCTTTGTTTTAGAAAGTAATCACAAATTATTTACTAAAAGTGCTCTCGTACAAATTTCAGGAAGGGTCGGTCGAAGTAAAGAAAGACCAACAGGTAAACTACTTTTTCTATCAGATGGCATAACACGAGAAATGAAGAAAGCGATCAAAGAAATAAAGGAAATGAATCAGGAGGCTGGATTTTGAAAGAATGTTTGCTTTGTACGAAAGAGTTGAAAACTGGTGAACATTTCACAGACCTTATTTTTATGAATCAACAAGAAGAATGGATTTGTAAAGAATGCAAAGAAGACTTCGAACAAATTGGCGAAATCCATTGTCCTAGATGTTATAAAGATAAGGAGGAGAAAGTATGTAAAGATTGCGAATACTGGATACAAAAGGGGAATATGGTCGAACATGAAGCATTATATAGATATAATACAGCAATGAAGGACTATTTCAAGCGATATAAATTTGAAGGCGATCGTTTATTAGGAATGGTATTTTCAAGTGACCTCAAAAAAGCCTTGAAAAAGTATAAAAGCTATACGATAATACCGACTCCAATCAGCCATGAAAAAAGGCAGGAAAGAGGATTCAATCAAGTATCAACTATACTAGATTTTGCAGAGATAAAGTACAGCAGTGTCTTCCAAAAAGAAGACACTTTAGCCCAATCAAAAAAAACAAGAGAAGAAAGATTAAAAACCTCTCAGCACTTTCAATTAAAAGGAGAAATTTCAGGAAAGCAGAAATATCTAATCTTCGATGATATCTACACAACGGGCAAAACAATCGAATTAATGAAGCGCCTACTAATTGAAAAAGGTGTGAAAGAAATAAAGACATTTTCAATCGCAAGGTAAAAAAAGATTTGCAAAAACTTTATGAAAGCGTTATAATATACATATAAATAAAAACATAATGTTTAGAAAGTAGGTACTAATATGATTAAATATAGTATCCGTGGTGAAAACCTAGAAGTAACAGAAGCCATTCGCGACTATGTCGTTTCTAAACTCGAAAAGATTGAAAAATATTTTCAGGCAGATCAAGAGCTAGACGCTCGAGTAAACTTAAAAGTTTACCGTGAAAAGACCGCAAAAGTAGAAGTGACCATTCCGCTTGGATCTATCACACTTCGTGCAGAAGATGTCTCTCAAGATATGTACGGTTCAATTGATCTGGTTGTGGATAAAATTGAACGTCAAATTCGTAAGAATAAAACAAAAATCGAAAAGAAAAATCGTATTAAATCTGGTGCAGGTAAATTGTTTACCGATGCAGTTGTAGAAGAAGCAGCAACCACAGAAAAAGTTGTTCGCTCAAAAACAATTGATCTAGAACCAATGGATTTAGATGAAGCGATCCTTCAAATGGATCTATTAGCACACGATTTCTTCATTTATCGTGATGCAGAGGATAACACAACAAATGTGATCTACCGTAGAGAAGATGGAGACATCGGTCTATTGGAAGTAAAAGAATAGAGATCAAAAAAGAGATCGAAAACATCAATTAATTATAGAGGAATCAGGAGCATTTATGCTCCTGATTTTTTTATATAAACCAAAAAAGTAAAAAAACTTTCAAAAAAATAAAATTTTTTGGAAAAAAGTGTTGACAGTAAGAGTAGGTCATGATATACTAATATAGTTGTCGCGCGAGAGCGACAAAGACCTTTGAAAACTGAACAAGACGAACCAATGTGCAGGGCGCTATAACTAAGGTTATAGTAACTGAACAATAAAAAAACAATAAATCTGTCAGTGACAGAATGAGTTTAAGACAAACAATTATTTTAATGAGAGTTTGATCCTGGCTCAGGATGAACGCTGGCGGCGTGCCTAATACATGCAAGTAGAACGCTGAAGCTTGGTGCTTGCACCGAGCGGATGAGTTGCGAACGGGTGAGTAACGCGTAGGTAACCT
>NZ_JAPVYY010000020.1:0-17532 GCF_041432105.1 Streptococcus sp. 27098_8_148
CCAAACCAAGGAATGCTTCCAAATTGGCTGGCACAATACAAGAAAAATGGGTATACTATTGTTGAGAAAACAAGAGGGAGAGCACCTAAAATGGGATGCAAGCTAAAGAAGAAATCTGAAGAAATGACAGAGTTAGAACGTCTTCAAGCAGAAAATGAATACCTGAGAGCGGAGAATGCCATTCTAAAAAAGTTGAGAGAACTCCGATTGAAGGAGGAAAAAGAGAAAGAAGAAAGACAGAAATTGTTCAAGAATTAATCACTGAGTTTTCGTTAGATATTCTTCTAAAAGCCATTAAACTCGCTCGTTCGACCTACTATTATCACTTGAAACAGCTAGAAAAACCAGATAAGGATCACAGGCTTAAAGCTGAAATCCAATCTATTTTTACTGAACACAAGGGAAATTATGGCTATCGTCGGATACATTTAGAATTAAGAAATCGTGGTTCTGTAGTGAATCATAAGAAGGTCCAACGTCTGATGAAGGTCCTTGGTTTAAGTGCTCGTATTCGTCGTAAACGGAAGTATTCTTCATACCAAGGAGAGATTGGTATGAAAGCAAACAATCTTATTCAACGCCGGTTTGAAGCTTCAAAACCAATGGAAAAGTGCTACACAGATGTGACAGAATTTGCCATTCCAGCAAGCAGCCAAAAGCTCTATTTATCACCAGTATTAGATGGTTTTAACAGTGAAATCGTCGCTTATAATCTTTCAACTTCACCAAATTTAGAACAAGTGAAAGCTATGTTAGACAAGGCCTTTACTGAGAATCATTACACAAATACAATTCTCCATAGTGATCAAGGATGGCAGTATCAACACCAGTATTATCATCGTTTTTTAGAGGATAAAGGAATTCAACCGTCCATGTCACGTAAAGGAAACAGCCCAGACAACGGCATGATGGAATCCTTCTTTGGCATTTTGAAATCGGAAATGTTTTATGGTTACGAGAATACATTTAAGTCACTTAACCAATTGGAACAAGCTATTGTAGACTATATTGACTATTACAACAACAAACGAATTAAGGTAAAACTAAAAGGACTCAGTCCTGTGCAATACAGGACTAAATCCTTCACTTAAATTATTTGTCTAACTTTTTGGGGTCAGTACAATTTTGTCCAACCTCTTTTTCTGCCTGTCAAACAAGCAGGAGCTTTTATGTATTTTCTTTCTTGGTAAATCCTGCTAGACCGATCGAAGCGACTAGTAAAATTTGCGGTAAGAATTGGATGAGGTAGCGGGTCTTCCCACCTTCAAAGATGGTTAAGAAAAGCAAACCACCAAAGACCGCTAAGGAAAGGAAGTTAAAATCATCTGTATCTCGACGTTTGAGATAAGCTCCAACCAAACCAGCCGATAGGACGATCCAGATCAGCTGCTTGACAAATTCATAATACTTGTACTGCGGTCGATCAATGCTGAGGAAATAGGTCCGCACCCATTTTGCCAAACCATTATTTTTAGTCAGAGGTGCATATAGAGGATTGATAAAAGGCGTCTTCTCATACTCTACATCTCGGTAAAGCCAACCGAGGGTCCCTTCTGCTACCGTCAAGGATTGCTTGTAGTAGATATGCCCGATCAAACCGAACGGTCCGTATTCCTTGAGCCGGCGTTTGATTTCTTTGATCACATTTTCTTTTTTAAAGAGGCCATTGTTGTAATCCGAGCGCTTATCCTCATCGATATAGGCCAACAAGCCTTCTTTCATATCTTCTTGGTTGTGCCCCATATCTGTCAAGCCCAGATTGATAAACAAGAGCGGTCCTTTTGCCAGCCCTTCTTGTTTCAAGATCGGTACAACTGTTTGATGATTGACCGCTGTATTCAATCCTGCAAAGACAAAGCCCGTCGTCAAGACCGTCACCGTAGCAATCTTTCCAAAGGCCTTCCAATTTCCTCTGAAAAAGAGCACAGCCCAAAAGGCAATCATGACAATAATCGTCGTTGGACGGATCAACATGGATACGCCAGATAAGATCCCCAAGCCAACAATCTTCTTCCAGGAGACTGCTTGATCTTCCTTTAATAGATCCAAAGCCCACCATAACTGAAGAGCGATCAAAGGAAGTGGCGGAATGTCCGTATACATGGAATAGAAATAAGGCGAGTAACAGATCAAGCTCACATAGAAGAGATAGACCAGATCAGCCGTTTTTTGATTGAAATGCTTCTGGGACAGCTTGTACAAGAGGACTGCACCCAGATTGACATAGAGGATATTGAGAGCCTGCATGACCCACAGACCGCTAGAGCCAAATAAGACATAGAAAAACTTCTCGTAAAGAAAGAGCGGAATGTTATTGGGATTGCGACTGAGGTAGTTAGTGATAGAGGATTGCTTAAGAAGATCAAAAGCCCCTTTGAAAACAACCGCAGCATCCCGACGGATCAAGAGCTCCGCACAGACCATAACGATCAACTGAAAGACAACCGCTCCAAGCAAGAAGCCTTTTTTATGCCGAGTCAACCAAGCAAAGGCACTCTTTAGCCCATCGCGTTTCAGCCAGGCTAGCAGAAATAGCAACCCAGCACCTAAAATGGCTAGCCATGAAATCTCTCTCAGATAGGTCACACTGATCAAGAACCAGTGGACCATCACTAGCAACATGACAACATGAAGCATCCCAAATAGAATACGTTTACTTTTCGATAACATAGCTCCATTATATCAAAAAAACAGCATTTCTGCTGTTTTGGACTGACTATCAACTGTAAAGTGAAAAGAAAAGTTGTTCTAAAATGTAATTTATAAACATACTCATTTTATCGAAGCAATTTTTAACTCTTAACCTTAACTAACAGACCTAAAATACTAGAATTAAAATACATAATAATACAAGATAAATTCCAACCGTTAGAATCATTCCGATTTTATAGAAACCGACTAAGCCAGCATATCGTTCGACAAAACCGATCTGTGGGTCGACTGGATTATAAAAGACTGTCATAGGAGACCCGATTGGGAATATCATCCGCAAATCCAGATTTTTGCCGGCTCCAAGAACATAGGTTCTATCGAAAACATTGGTTTGTCTTGACTTAGAAGAAGTCTCTCTGAAATAAGCGTAGGTAAAGGTCTTTTGGTATCTTTCGCCCCCAACTTGATACTCCACCACAGGCAGGGAAATAAGCAGTTGATTTTTGGAATCAAAAGCAACTACTTCTCCCAGAACTTTTGCGGTTGATTCTGTTTTCACTTTTATTTCACGACGATACAAGGTGTAAAAGATGAGCAGCATGATCAAGAAAACAAGGCTCAGAATGCCCAAGCTAAGCCAGAATATTGTTACTGTCATTGATTTTTTTACCCTTTCACATAAACTAGTTGGTTTCAAATCCCTTGAAAAATTTTTATTCTCCCCTTTTCAACCAATTCTGTTGCTGCGCTTTTTCTGCAAAATCTTTTGCTTTGTTTATATCTAGTGAATTTGAATCTGATGGAGCATTGGATTCAATCTCTTCTTTCAATTCTTGTAAAGTTTGAACATCTTTCGGGGTTAAATTAGAGACTGTGCTAGATTCTTTTTCTGTCGAACTTTCTGGCACAGACTGGATCTCGCTATTAGTTTTTATTACCTCAGTTCCTACATCCGTTTTTGGAGCTGGTCGGTATAACATGAAGAATCCAACAATTACAATGATGAAAGATAGGATTGATATCCCATTTCGTTTTTGAATTTCTTCCTGAGGAATTTCTACTCCTTTTGTTGATAAATTCTTCCATTCTGGATGTTCCTTCTCAGCTGCTTTTTTCTCATAAAAGAAAGGTGCAATCAATGACCGATTGATGAAGGTGAGAGTTCCAAGACAGGTTATAAAAAAGGGCACTTCACGAGAGTGGCTAAGCAATATCTGAATATAAAATACACTAGCAATTATACCTAGGACGATAATAATTGTAAATCTAATTTTAAATTCCTTCTTCATTTGCAAATAATGTTCTTTTGTCATCTTATTCTCCCTTAAAAATAGTTTTTCCTTCATCCATAAAAACAATTACTACTATCATACCGGATTTTACTTTGAGATTCAAGTTAATCACCAACTAGTGAAAAGAGTATAAAAAAGAAGCGTTAGAAACGCTTCCGTCCTATTATTTATCTTGCCAAGTTTCTTGGTTTTCCTTGAAACGGTGTAACAACTCTAAACCTTCAGAAGTGATGTAACCTTGTTCTTCTGCTAAATGAATCAATTCTGTGTAGTTAGACAAGGTTTCAAGTTGAACGCCAGCTTCCGCAAATTTCTTATCGGCTTTCTCCAATTGGTAGGTGAAGATGGCAACCACACCAAGAACGTCCGCCCCTTCACGCTTGGCAGCTGCGACAGCATCCAAGACAGATCCACCAGTAGAAATCAAATCTTCCACTACGACCATCTTTTGACCTTGTGGTACACGGCCTTCAATTTGATTTCCAGCACCGTGGTCTTTTGGTTTGCTACGAATGTAGGCAAATGGCAAATTCATCTTGTCCGCAATAATGGCTCCGTGAGGAATCCCAGCAGTTGCTGTACCTGCAATCACTTCCACTTCAGGGAAAGCTTCCTTGATTTTATCTACAAATCCATTTTCGATCAAGGTACGAGTTTCTGGATAAGCGAGGGTTACACGGTTATCGGTATAAATTGGGGACTTGATCCCAGATGCCCAAGTGAACGGTTCTTCTGGTTTCAAATAAACCGCTTCGATTTTCAAAAGATGGCTAGCAATATCTTTAGCTAATGACATGACGACTCCTTTTTACGATTTTAATCATATACGAATTAAATCAATCATTGATTTAAACAACAACTTTACAGGTTAGTGAACGCGTTAGGGAAGGTCCAGTAGGACTTCCCGTAGAGCTACAAAATTTTCACTTTTAGTAGCAATTAGTGTTCCGACGATTATGAGAATAAAACGATACTTTTTATTCTCATAATCTAGTGAATAGTTTAGGGAAGGCCCTATCGGGCTTCCCGTAGAACGTCTTGAAGCACAGCTTCTTAGACGTTCTTAACTATTCCATTGTCTCTTAATTTCATGGTAAGCATCCCATGGGTTTTCTGCTTGGATAATTGGGCGTCCAACGACAATATAGTCAGATCCAATTTTATGAGCCTCTTGTGGGGTCATGACCCGTTTTTGGTCGCCGATTTCAGCTCCAGCAGGACGAATCCCTGGTGTGACACAGACAAAGTCTGACGAAGTGGCATCTTTGATCAAGGCTACTTCATGGGCTGAGCAGACAACACCATCCAAGCCTGCTTCTTGGGCCTTGCGAGCATAATTGACTACTGATTCTTGGACTGTTGTTTGGATGTTTTGGCAATCACGCATGTCTTCTTCACTGGTAGAAGTCAACTGGGTCACGGCTACCAATTTAGCTCCTTCACCAAGAGCTGCCTTAGCTTCGCGCATCATCTCCACACCACCGGCTGCGTGGACCGTCACCATATCTACTCCGAAAGTCCCCAGTACGGACATAGCTGATTTGACTGTATTTGGGATATCATGCAATTTTAAATCAAGGAAAATACTGTGTCCAAGCCCTTTGAGGTAATGTACAATTTCAGGACCAACTGCATAGAAAAATTCCATTCCGATTTTTACAAATAATTTTTCGTCTTCTGGAAAATGCTCTAAAAAATTTTTGACATCCTCGAAAGCTGGGAAGTCAAGGGCGATAATAGGACGTTCTTCACGCATGGATTACTCCTTTTTTGATTGATCATTTTGTCTACAAAAAAACCTTGCCCGAGGCAAGGTTACACGAAAATTAGGTAGGAACAACTACCATGATTCACCGTCTAGACCTTAGGAGCCTCTCTGGACTGCTTTAAAGGTTTTTATTTATTGTAGTACGATATTTAGGAAAAGTCAAGGATTTACAGTAGATTTTCCCGTACATGTTTTCGGAAGTTCTCAAGGGTGTCAATACCATAGCGATCCATGACCTGTGGCAGATCTTCGATGATGCTTGGACAAGCATAAGGATCAGTGAAATTAGCGGTTCCAACTCCAATCGCAGAAGCCCCTGCAATCATCATTTCAATGGCTGCTTCGGCTGAATCCACACCTCCCATTCCGATAATCGGAAGTTTAGTGGATTGGGCAACCTGGCGGATGAGTTTTAATGCAACTGGGAAAACGGCTGGACCCGACATGCCTCCGGTTCCATTGGCAATGATGGGCTTACCAGTCTTGAGGTCAAAGCGCATCCCAACTAAGGTATTGATCATGGTTAAGCCGGTCGCCCCTGCATCCTCTGCTGCTTTTGCGACCTGCGAAATGTCTGCCACACTAGGCGTTAACTTGACATAAACAGGGACTGAGGACGCTTCTACCGCTGCTTTCACAGCCGCATAGGCCAACTCAGGAACCTGCCCGATTAAGAGACCATTGTTCCCATGGTCTACATTTGGACAAGAAATATTGAGTTCAATCGCTTTGACATTTGGCGCTTGAGAGATCTTGCCTGATACCGTCGCATACTCTTCGTTGGAGAAGCCAGCTACATTGGCAATAATCGGTAGGTCTGGATAATGTTGGGCCAACCAAGGAAGTTTCTCTGCTAGGACCACGTCTACGCCTGGATTTTGGAGCCCAATAGCATTGAGCATGCCTGCAGGCGTCTCAGCGACACGTGGCGTTGGATTACCAAAACGAGCCTCAGCAGTTGTCGCCTTGATCATGATGGATCCAAGCAGGTCTAAGTCATAGTATTTAGCATATTCCTGACCAAAACCAAAACAGCCAGATGCCGGAATGATGGGGTTTTTCAAGTCTAAACCGGGTAAGGATACCGCTAGTCGATTTGCTGTCATAAGGTCCTCCTACATCACAATCGTACCGGTTTCAAATACCGGTCCATCTTCACACACGCGCTTATTGGCTGCTTGGCTTTCATTTTCCAGATGCACCACACAGGCGTAGCAAGCCCCCATCCCACAAGCCATACGGGATTCCATGGAAATGTAGGCGCGGGGATGGTCATGAAACTTGGTATTGACATATTTGAGCATGCCAGGTGCTCCACAAGAATAGATAGCGTCAAACTCCTGGTCCATCTGATCAATAACCGACGAGACATAGCCCTTGGTACCATAAGATCCATCGTCTGTCGTTACAGTGACATGAGCCACCTGAGAAAGCTCTTCTTCCAAAATGACGGCTTCTTTGGTCGCAAATCCGACAACCACTTCAACTTCTACCCCTTGCTCATGGAGTTGTTTGGCCACTTGGACCAAAGGAGGAACACCGATCCCGCCACCGATGATCAAGGCTTTCTGACCTTGGCCGAGATTGGTGAGATCAAAGCCATTTCCCTGAGGCCCCATCACGCTTAGTTTGCTACCGATTGGCAATTGGGAAAAGATAGCTGTCCCCCCACCTTCGATGCGGTAGATCAAGCGACACGTCTGTGTCTCAGGATCAATCTCAGAAATTGAAATCGGACGGCGAAGGAGCTTGGCCCCATCAGGGACTCGGATATGAAGGAATTGACCTGGTAGCATCTGCGCCACCATTTCCCCCTTCAAGATCATAGAATAGATGCGGGGAGCTATCTCTTCTTGAGCGACCAGCTCCATCTCCTCCATCATGATTTTGCCAAAGCGTTTTTTACAACTGTCACTGACCATTGATATCCTCTTCTTTCTTTCAGCAAAAAAGACCTCGCAAAAGCAAGGCCCTACAAATGATCAGCTAGACACCGTCCGCTGATCTTTTTTCTGTCTTTCCTTGCAGGCCTCTCTGGACCTCTTAAAGGTTAAATTTGTCTCATTATATCGCGCTCCTTGTCACTTGTCAAGTAGAAATCGGTGACTTAGGAAGCTTTCTTGGGATCAAAATCTTCTGGAATCGGCTTGATGTATTGCATAGCGATTCGGTTCTCGGGCTTACGATCGACTAGATAAAGAACCAGTAAAAAGAGCCATTCCAAGGGTTTCATCAGATAATAGATCAGGTCCATAGCCCATTTCTTCTTGATATGTTTGGCAAAGGGATAGCCATAGCGGTCATAATTGCGACGCAAGAAGCGATGGAATCGTGGCGTCTTTTCTTCTAGCACCTGTTCAAAGGCATTGGCAATACAGAGCTGGCGATTGACAACGACTGGATGACCGTGGCGGACGCCCATCCGCTGGGGCTTGACAACATTTTCATGGCCGCCAGCCGCAACCGTACAGAGATAGTGCTCATCCATGATGAGATTCTGAGGAGGGATCTTCTGTGAGAAGGCCCAGTCAGCTGTATTGGTCCAGGCCTTGATCATGGAATCCGGTTGCTGCCCAAAGAGCATGAGAACAAGGACAACAAGGGCAAGGGTTGGAAGAGCGACAAGGACCGCTAGCCAAGGCCAGTTACGCGACCGATTTAAGAGCTGATGGAGCCATTGAAGCAGACGATTCTCATAGCTTATCTCTGTTCGATCTTCCTGCCACTCCTTAATGCGAACCCATAAGAGATAGATGGAATAGATCAGTAAGAAAAAGGTGTGAAAACTTGCTACCTGCAGTTGATTATCGAAAACTAAGAGAAGAACCACACCTCCTAGAATGCCACTGATGCAGAAGACATTTGCTAACGGCGAGAGTGAATTCGCATCTCTGTAGGAATAAATAATCAAAGCTAGTAAAGTAAGAGCTGCCAGTGTGAAGAAGGTCGGATAGGCGCCAGACCAGATCAAAGCATGCTTCTGAGAATTGACCAAACTCTCACTCCAATCGTAAAAGGTCATCTCCTTGACGATGCAAATGAAAATCGCTTCGAGAAAGCAACCAAAGAGACCAAACCAAAGAACAATGGTAGGCTGTTGCTTTTTCTCTTTGACAGGCTTAGGACTTGATGTTTCAATTGTGAATGTATCCTCTTCTATCAGTTCTTCGCCCTTTACTGGCCCTCTATCCTCAAACAGTTCCGGATCTTTGGGAGCTTCTTCCTCAGCTTCTTTGAACTGGAGGCTGGACCACCGGCCGATCCCATAAATGATGACAAAAATATTGGGAACAAAGAGGGCAATGGTTAGACCGTAGGGTAAGATCTCCATCGTGAAGGCAATGATAGCCCAAACACTAAATTGAATGAATGGATCCTTTATTGCATAGAACGACTCACTAACAATAAAATAAATGTAAAAGGCCAATAGAATCAAAGCATTGGTCACAAAATTGATCTGCAACAGACCGGCTGTGAAATGGCTTTCCAATTCCTTATCCTTTTTCTTATACCAGGAAACGAGTTTTTTCATAAGATCTCCTCAATCAATTTTTTACCATTCTATCAATCAGCTCACCCCTTAAGCAAGGCAAAACTGTATTTTTCCATCAAAATCAGTCCCCAGATGGAGATTTTGTTTCCAATTTTCTATTTTTTAAACATTTGATCCAGCCTACTTCCTATTACCTCCCTCGGCCTGTCTTATTCTCTGATACAGTCCTTGAAAGACCACATTTTACGGGAAAAACGCGCTCTTTTATGTTAAAATAAAAGCATGAGAATACAACAATTACAATACATTATCAAAATCGTCGAAACCGGCTCTATGAATGAGGCCGCAAAACAACTCTTCATCACGCAACCTAGCCTTTCCAATGCAGTCAAGGACTTGGAAAATGAGATGGGAATTGAAATCTTTATCCGGAATCCTAAAGGGATCACTTTGACCCGCGATGGGATGGAGTTCCTCTCTTATGCCCGCCAGGTGGTGGAGCAGATCGACCTCTTGTCCGAGCGCTATAAAAATCCTGTGGGTTCTCGTGAGCTTTTCAGCGTCTCTTCACAGCACTATGCCTTCGTGGTTGAGGCCTTCGTTTCACTATTGAAGAAAAGCGACATGGAAAAATACGAGCTCTTCCTACGGGAGACGCGGACTTGGGAGATCATCGATGACGTCAAGAATTTCCGAAGCGAAGTTGGCGTACTCTTTTTAAATAGCTACAACCGGGATGTCCTCTCTAAGATGCTGGATGATAATCACCTGATTGCCACCCACCTCTTTACAGCGCAACCTCATATCTTTGTCAGCAAGAGCAATCCTCTTGCCAAGAAAGAGATCGTTCACTTATCTGATCTGGAAGATTTCCCATACCTTAGCTATGACCAAGGAACCCACAACTCCTTCTACTTCTCAGAAGAGATCCTCTCGCAAGAGCATCATAAGAAATCCATCGTCGTCAGTGACCGAGCGACTCTCTTTAATCTCTTGATCGGTCTGGATGGCTACACCATTGCGACCGGGATTCTCAACAGCAATCTCAACGGAAATAACATCGTCTCCATTCCCCTTGATATCGAAGACCCGATCGAGCTGGTCTACATCAAACATGAAAAAACAGCACTCTCAAAAATGGGAGAAAAATTCATCGAGTACTTGCTTGAGGAAGTGAAGTTTGATAAATAAAAAAGGAGGCTGGGACAAAAGTCCTAGCCTCTCAATTATTTTTGGATTGTCGAGCAAGACGCAGTGGTTGAGTGGGCTCTACTACGCTGATTTCATCAGCTTTTACAGCCCTACTCAACTGTGCGGAGGTGGGACGACGAAATCGAATTCTAACGAATTACCGATTTCTGTCCCACTCTCTTTTTATTGTCTTAATTGTGAAAATACTTCTCCAATCTTTCCTTCGATAACTAGGTCTGCTTGCTTGTCTTGAGGGATACTGGTCTTATTGATGACAACCAGCTTCTTCCCTTGGAAATACTGGATCAAGCTAGCTGCTGGGTAGACCACGAGAGAGGTTCCGCCGATAATCAGGAGATCAGCCTCTTGGATGGCTTGGGCTGCTTGGCTAAAGACCTCCATATCGAGAGGCTCCTCGTAGAGGGTCACATCAGGTTTGACAACCTTGCCGCAGTCCAGACAGTGTGGAACCGGGCCTTCCAAAGCTAGAAAGGCCTCCAAATCATAAAATCGCTGGCAACCCGTACAGTAATTGCGGTCGGCACTGCCATGAAGCTTCAAAACTTTTTTAGAACCAGCCATTTCATGGAGACTATCGATATTTTGTGTCACCACTGCCTTGAGCTTACCGGTCTCTTCAAGCCGAGCCAGATACTGATGGGCAGCATTGGGCTTGGCATCTGGGTAGAGTAGGTATTTCTTGTAAAAGTCGAAAAAGTCCTCTGGATAGCGCTCAAACATGGTATGGGAGACCAATTGCTCAGCTGTCAAATGCCGCCCTACCTGAACGCTATAGACACCGTCTGAGCTTCGAAAATCTGGAATATTTGACTCCGTGGAAACTCCTGCACCACCGAAAAAAACGATCCGTTGACTCTGGTCAATCATCTCCTGTAATTGAGCAATCTTATCCATCTACTTCTCCTTTAGTAGCTCTTCCATCACAGCATTGGCCTGATCAAAATAAAAGTTAGCTTGATCATAATGAATTCCTGTGTAGCTTGCAAGGTCAATCAAATTCTTCATAAAATCCTGAGAAGAGAAACCCGTCGTCCGATGGAGCTCTTCTTCATCAAAGGGCTTGATCAAGTGAGCCAGGGGGTTGCGAACTGATTTTTCTAACTCCCGCAATTGTTGGGCCGCAACTTTGACGCTATCTGGCAAATCCAACTGCACAATCAACTCCGTCAAACTGGACGAATTGACCACACTTTCGCTGTGGAATTGCTGCAGGATAGGATTGTCGGACGCATGCAGGCTCTCAAACTTCCAACGGTCATAACTGGACTCTTTGGAGTTATGAATATAGTTTGTAATATCAGGAATTTTCAACTGAATCAATCGCATAAAAATCCGGTAGATGGCTGGGCTAACGGCACGAACAAAGTCGATAATCTGTTCATTTCTCAACTTCGCTTCGAGATCATAAAGGTAGTTGGCCAACTGTTCATTTTCTGGATTTTCATGCCAAAAAAGCTGAAAACCAGTCGCTTCTAGCAACTCGGTTCTCAACTTTTGATTCATGACGGGTTGGATATTGAGCTCTCGACGCTCCGCCATTAACTGCAGTAAGCTCACCAACAAATCCGGTACTTCTTCCTGCTGCTTGATAGAGCGCAGAGCCCGGCTGTAGTGATAATTTTGGAGATCGTAGAGCCATTCATCATGAAGGAATTTTGCCATTAGTCTGCAATCAAGGTCTCAAGACCGACTTTCATCATGTCTGTGAAAGTATTTTGACGTTCTTCAGCAGTTGTGTCCTCATCTGGATTGACCAAACTGTCTGAAATAGTCATGATCGCAAGCGCATCGACATGGTGTTGAGCAGCAAGATAATAAAGAGCTGCTGCTTCCATTTCTACAGCTTTGACACCCCATTTACCAAGCTCGATATTCTTTTCACCATAGTTTGAATAGAAAACATCTGATGACAAGACATTGCCGACGTGAGTCGTCATGCCAAGGTCTTTGGCAATGTGGTAGGCCTTGTCTAAAAGATCAAAGCTAGCGATTTGTGGGAAATCGTATTGAGGCCAGTCGTTACGGATGATGTTTGAGTTGGTTGCAGCAGCTTGTGCCAAGACCAATTCACGAACATGCACATCCTCATTCAAAGAACCAGCCGTTCCCACACGGATCAATTTCTTCACGCCGTAGTCGACAATCAACTCACGCGCATAAATAGAGATCGATGGCATCCCCATTCCAGTACCCATGACAGAAACACGGTGACCTTTATAAGTACCCGTGTAACCAAACATGTTACGGACTTCGTTGAAGCAAACAGCGTCTTCAAGGAAATTCTCAGCAATAAATCTCGCACGAAGAGGATCCCCAGGAAGAAGAATTTTATCAGCAATTTCACCCTGCTTAGCAGCAATATGGATAGACATAGTTTATGATACAAAGAGCGACCAGAAAGCGACTGAAAATTAGGAATCTGACGAGAACTCCTGATTTCTCAGTCAGATTATCTATTTTCCGAGCTTTCCGCTCGTGTTCAAATCAGAACACATGCTCTACCTTTCTTTTTAATTTATTTTGTTAATGAATCCAAAAATGCGTAGAGTTTGGCATTCATTTCTCGATAATCGTAAGCACGAATGTCTTCAGGTTTTTGAACAAAGGTCAGGTTTTGGCTTTGTTCTTCCAAAACAGTTTCACCGTCAGCAGCAATCAAGAGATCAACTGCTTCTGGATCAAATTCTAAGTGAGCTTGGAAGGCATAGTGTTTCGGACTAAAGCGGATCATCTGACGTGGACACCCTTGACTAGTAGCAAGAACAACAGCATCTTCTGACAATCCGGGCATATCGCCATGCCAGTGGCCGGTTTCAAACGTTTCTCCAAACTCACCGACATGTGGATCTGTGAGTCCTTCAGGCGTCAAGGTCACAGGATAAACCCCAATCTCACGCTCAGGACTGTGTTCATACTTTGCTCCATAGGCAACAGACAGGAGCTGGGCCCCCAGACAGACCCCAACAATATAACGATCAGCCTTCATGGCTTTTTGAATCAGTTCAATCTCTGCCTGAGGATCGTAGTATGGAAAAGCTTCTCGATCTTCATCTGGCGATTGAGGTCCTCCCATGACGATCAAAAAGTCAATCTCATCCACTGTCTCTGGTAGGGCTTCGTTCTCATAGACTTTGGTCGTGGTCACCTGATGGCCACGCTCCTGTGCCCATTTTAGATAAGCACCCGGCACTTCAAAAGTTTCATGCAGTACAAAATGTACCTTCATCATTTCTTCTCCCATCTCTTTCGAATCACATAAGATAGACCAGCTACAAGTACAAGCGGGATTGTCAAACTCCAAGCTTGGCCAGTAAATCCAAGACTCAGGGCAATAGCTGTCAGAGGAGCATCTAAGGTCGTTCCTAAAAAGACGGTCGCTCCAAGTAACATCCCTATAGCTGGATCTAGATGAATCCCAAGAACTGTCAAAAGCAAGGTCACTAGATAGCCAGATCCAATCCCAAGGGCAAAGGATGGTGTCAAGGTTCCCCCATAGGCACCATTGCGCAAGAGGAGATAAACCAGAAGTCCCTTCACTGCAAGAGCCAGTGGAAGATAAGGAATCGACTGGCTAGACAAGAGGGCTTGCGCTAGTACCTGGCCATTTCCCATAAAGATGGGGAAAAAGGCTACTAGGCTCCCCAGCACTAGAAAGGCTAGAGGAAGAGCCCAAAGAATCGTCATATCCTTCCGCCGTTTGTGACTAGCTCGCTTGGCGAGGAAAGCAAAGACCAGAGCCAAGGGAGTGACCAAGAAAGCAATCACAATAGCCTGTAAGAAGCCGCTAGCCGACCATGAAACTGCGGACAGGTGATAAACGGCTCCCTGACCAACGATGGGCTGAGCGACCCAGGTGGCCAGATAAGTACTGGTCAAAACCAGTAGATAGTTCTGCCAACTGAAGGCGAGCCCTAAGGTCTCAAAGACAAACAAGCTACTGGCAAAGGGAACCTGATAGACCGCAGCTAAACCAGCTCCAGCTCCACAGGCGATCAAGACTTTTCGCTCTTTGAGAGCTAGTGAGAATCCCTTCGCCAAGCGACCAGCTAGAAGAGCCCCGACCTCACGTGGGGCTCCTTCTTTTCCGACCGATGCGCCTGCTCCAACAATTGCCACCTGCATCCCTGCATGAAGGAGGTGGGCTAAGGGCGCTGGTTCCCTGTCTCCAGCTAAGTCAATTTGCTGACGAATAGACAGGATCTGATAACGCCTTTGCAGGACATACCAGAAGCCAGCTGCCAAGCACCCAGTCACACACAAAACCAGAAATCTACGGAGACCTCCAGCTTCTTGAAATTGCTGGAGCAAATTGGAACTAGCTTGGCCAAAAGTCAGCTCTTGCACCCCTTCTAGTAGATAATGACAGGCAATTCCGACCAGGCCCGTCCCAATCCCTAATGATAAGGTGGCTAGAAGCAACCTCAGTCCGTAGGGCAGCCTTTGGAGTCGTACTTTCATTGGATTAGAGTTCAGCAAGGATCGCTTTTAGTAAACCTTTGAAGTCGTCTTTGACGCGCTCTGTCACTTCTACTACTTCTTCGTGGTTGAGCTCTTCTTGGAAACCAGCCGCAAAGTTGGTAATACATGAAATACCAAGAACCTTCAAGCCAGAATGCGCTGCAATGATGACTTCAGGAACGGTTGACATACCGACAGCATCTGCACCAAGAGTCTTAAACGCACGGATTTCAGCTGGAGTTTCGTAGGTAGGACCAGTCACACCGATATAAACTCCATCATCCAATTTGATACCCAATTTGTCAGCTACTTTATGAGCTGTCTCACGGTATTCAGGTGTATAAGCTTTTGACATATCTGGGAAACGTGGACCAAAGTCATCCAAGTTTTCACCGATCAATGGGTTTTGACCAGTCATATTGATGTGGTCTGTGATAGCCATCAAAGTACCTGGTCCATATCCGATACCACCAGCAGCGTTGGTAACAAGAACCCCTTCACATCCCAAAACTTTCATGACACGAACTGGGAAAGTTACCACTTCTAGTGGGTTTCCTTCGTAGAAATGGAAACGTCCTTGAAGGGCCAAAACCTTACGTCCAGCAAGATCACCGTAGACCAATTTACCCGCATGGCCAACAACCGTTGAACGACCCCAGTTTGGAATTTCAGAGTAGTCTACTACGACTGGATTTTCGATTTCTTCAGCCAGTTCTCCAAGACCTGATCCAAGGATCAAGCCAAACTCAGGTGCTTCCATTCCTTTGCCTTTCAAAAAAGCAGCTGTTTCATTGATTTTTGCTAATAATGTCATTGCATATCTCCTTTATGATTTCCTTAAAAATTGGCCAATTTTGTCAAATGTATTGGCATTGCGAATGGTCAACAGACGGTAATCCGGCATCTTGAGGACTTGTCTGTGGTAAGCTGTCTTAGTATAGGTCTCTTCTGAGTATTTGCCCCAGTAGATCCCTAAATTCCCACGATGGATGATTTCATCACCGAGCGAAAAAGAGGAGACCAGCTCCCAGACAGCATCCTGATTGAGGTCTTCTGTGTAAAAGAGAACATCCTTGCGGGCCAGATCCTCCTGCCACCAGGCTGGTATAGCAGCGAGATCTTGCGCATAGTCCTCAGCTGAAAAGAGAGAAAAAGACTGGATAAAGGGATAGCGATCACGAAAGAAATGTCCCAGCAAATCTACCAATTCTGCTTTAGAAGCAGCAGATTCAAAGAAGATATTGCCACTATTGATGTAGGTCTCTACCCCATCCAGCCCGATCGTTTGGAGCTCCTCTCTAAGCTCTGCCATCATGACCTTGTTTTTCCCGCCAACATTGATCCCTCTTACGAGGAGAGCGAAGCGTGTCATCTTAGTTCAATTTGTCTAAGAAGCTTTCACCGATCATGGCTTTTTCAACACCAAAGTTCTCTGCAATTGTTGCAGAGATATCAGAGAAATGTCCGACTGGAATCACACCATTGCCCTTGAAGGATGGGCTATAAGCCAAGAATGGGATGTATTCACGCGTATGGTCTGTACCAGCGTAGGTTGGGTCATTCCCGTGGTCTGCAGTGATCATCAAGAGATCATCTTCACGCATAGCTGCAATAATTTCTGGCAAGCGTTCGTCAAATTCATGCAAGCAATCGCGGTAGCCGTGAGCATTGCGACGGTGACCGTAAAGAGCATCAAAGTCTACCAAGTTGGTAAATGAGAACCCTTCTTGGAACTCAGGAAGTCCCATGGTCTTAATCAAGGTATCCATACCGTGGCTATTTGATTTGTTGTGGCCCATATCGTGGTTGATACCAGCTCCGTTGAAGATATCGTTGATCTTACCAACTGCATAGGTATCAATACCCGCTTCGTTCAACTTATCCAAAACAGTTGGCGCAAATGGTGAAACAGCTAAGTCACGACGGTTGGCTGTACGTGTGAAGTTTCCAGGTTCCCCAACATAAGGACGAGCAATGATTCGACCAAGAAGAGCTGGACGTTCCAAAGTGATGGAACGAGCGTATTCACAGATACGGTAGAGTTCATCCAAAGGAATGATGTCTTCGTGAGCTGCGATTTGAAGCACAGGGTCTGCTGATGTATAAATGATCAACTCGCCAGTTTCCATTTGACGTGGTCCAAAGTCATCGATAACCGCTGTACCAGAATAAGGTTTGTTGGCTTCACGGATGACCTTACGTCCTGAGAATTCTTCAATTTTAGTCAAAATTTCTTCAGGGAAACCATTCCAGAAAGTATCAAACGGTTCTGTAATGTTGAGCCCCATGATTTCCCAGTGACCAGTCATGGTGTCTTTCCCAAGAGAGACTTCTTGCAATTTTGTCGCATAACCAGTTGGGTTGCTTTCAGCTGGCACAGTCTTCAATGGTACTTCACGAGGAATATTTCCAAGACCGATTTTGGCCATGTTTGGTACATTCAAACCGACGGTTTTAGAGATGTGTCCCAATGTATCAGATGCTCCATCTGGAACTCCTGCATTGACAAAGTTATTGGCATCTGGTGCAGCACCGATCCCAACTGAATCCAGCACAACTAAGTGCATGCGTTTAAATTTTGACATATACTGCCTCTTTCCTTTATTAAACTAGCTATATTATACCATATCCCTATAAGAAGAGAGCCGTTCTTTGAT
>NZ_JAPVYY010000021.1:0-13839 GCF_041432105.1 Streptococcus sp. 27098_8_148
CAAAAAAAATAAAGAGGCTAGGACTTTTGTCCCAGCCTCTTTATTTTTTTATACACGTTTAATATATCCGAACGTTCCCAGTTGAGAAGGGCCATTTTAAGGGGATTGTGCTACAATGGAAGCAAATAGATAGAATGGAGCAGTGAAATGAAAGCAATTATTACAGTCGTTGGTAAAGACCAAAAAGGAATCGTAGCGGGTGTTGCAACGAAAGTAGCAGAATTAGGACTCAATATCGATGATATCTCTCAAACTGTATTGGATGAATACTTTACCATGATGGCGGTCGTATCGT
The DNA here is from genome assembly GCF_041432105.1 of Streptococcus sp. 27098_8_148. Classification (NCBI taxonomy): domain Bacteria; kingdom Bacillati; phylum Bacillota; class Bacilli; order Lactobacillales; family Streptococcaceae; genus Streptococcus; species Streptococcus sp. 27098_8_148. Next base: position 296 of record NZ_JAPVYY010000021.1, read on the forward strand.
CAGATGAGAAAAAAGATTTCACACAGCTTCGTTCAGAGTTGGAAGAATTCGGTCAGTCTCTGCATGTGAAAATCAATATCCAAAGCGCAGCGATTTTTGATGCTATGCACAATTTGTAAGATAGGGGTTGAGAATTTATGGACATTAGACAGGTAACAGAAACCATTGCCATGATTGAGGAGCAGAACTTCGATGTTCGGACCATCACCATGGGGATCTCCCTTCTAGATTGTATCGATCCAGATATCGAAAAGGCGGCAGAAAAAGTCTACAATAAGATTGTGACAAAGGCCAAGGACTTAGTGGCTGTTGGGGATGAGATTGCGGCAGAACTTGGCATTCCAATTGTGAATAAACGGGTTTCAGTCACTCCAATTTCCATTATTGGGGCAGCAACCAATGCGACAGATTATGTACCCTTTGCCAAGGCACTAGATCGTGCGGCCAAAGAAGTTGGGGTCAACTTTATCGGTGGTTTCTCAGCCCTTGTTCAAAAAGGCTACCAAAAAGGGGATGAAATCCTCATCAACTCCATTCCTCGCGCCCTTGCAGAGACGGATTTTGTCTGCTCTTCAGTCAATATCGGATCGACCAAGACGGGGATCAATATGACAGCTGTCCGAGATATGGGCCGTATCATTAAAGAAGCATCCCAAGCAGATCCAATGGGGCCTGGTAAGCTCGTAGTTTTTGCCAATGCAGTAGAAGATAATCCTTTTATGGCGGGTGCCTTCCACGGTGTCGGTGAAGCGGATGTTGTCATCAATGTTGGGGTTTCAGGACCTGGTGTCGTCCAACGGGCCATTGAAAAAGTTCCAGGAGCTAGCTTTGATGTATTGGCTGAAACAGTCAAGAAGACAGCTTTCAAGATTACCCGTGTTGGGCAATTAGTGGGGCAAATGGCTAGTGAACGTCTCGGTGTTGAGTTTGGGATTGTAGACTTGTCTCTCGCACCAACGCCAGCTGTTGGGGATTCGGTTGCTCGTGTCCTTGAAGCCATGGGGCTTGAAGTAGTAGGAACCCACGGGACAACAGCAGCCCTAGCTCTGCTCAATGACCAAGTGAAAAAAGGCGGCATCATGGCTTGTAACCAAGTCGGTGGGTTGTCAGGTGCTTTCATTCCGGTCTCAGAAGATGAAGGGATGATTGCGGCGGTCCAATCCGGTCATATCAACCTGGAAAAATTGGAAGCCATGACAGCCATCTGTTCCGTCGGTCTGGACATGATTGCCATCCCAGCTGATACTCCAGATACAACCATTGCGGCCATGATTGCCGACGAAGCAGCTATCGGCGTTATCAACCAAAAGACAACAGCCGTTCGGATCATTCCTTATGGAAAAGAAGGCGATATGTTAGAACTCGGTGGACTTCTTGGATCTGCTCCGGTAATGAAGGTCAACAAAGCTTCATCAGCTGACTTTATTGCCCGTGGTGGTCAAATTCCAGCTCCAGTTCATAGCTTTAAAAACTAATAGAAATCTAGTATAATAGTAGAAAATAGAAAAGTCTGTGATGATGAAACTTCAGACTTTTTTCTTGCAAAAGGAGACAAGATGGCTAAAACAAGATTATTTGTGATTCGTCATGGGAGAACCATGTTTAATACCATTGGCCGTGCTCAAGGCTGGTCCGATACGCCCTTGACAGCAGAAGGAGAACGAGGGATTCAGGCTCTGGGAATCGGCTTGCGTGAGTCTGGTTTGGAGTTTACTCGAGCTTATTCCAGTGATTCAGGCCGTGCCATTCAGACTATGGGGATCATTCGCGATGAATTGGGCTTGAAAGACCAGATTCCTTATCGCTTTGACAAACGGATCCGCGAGTGGTGTTTTGGTAGTTTTGATGGGGCTTACGGTGGGGAGCTCTTTCACGGTGTCGTGCCACGTGTGCTAGATGTAGAAGATTATAAGACCCTGACCTTGGAAGACTTGGCTAATGGCATCTGCCAAGTAGATACAGCGAATTGGGCTGAACCTTGGGAAGTTTTAAAAAGCCGAATCCTAGAAGGTTTTGAAGCCATCGCCAAAGAAGTAGAAGAAAATGGTGGAGGCAATGCCTTGGTGGTCAGCCATAGTTGGACCATTCAGACCTTAGTCTGCTTGGTCGAAGGAAAACCAAATCTCAATCTGCCTCTTTCAAATGGGAGTGTTACCCTTGTAGAATATGAAGATGGAAAATTGACGGTTAAGGGGATTGGAGATAGCAGTTACCGTGAGGTCGGTGAAAGCTTGCAAGAATCCTAGTCCATAATGAAAGGCTGACCCTTTGGTCATGGCCTTTTCTTTTTCTCAAAACTTGTAAGAGCTTTCCTACTTTCTTTTTGCAAAAAATGATATAATGAAAGAGATACATACGGAGGTAATACAATGACAAAAACCAGATTATATATTGCTCGTCATGGAAAAACCATGTTTAATACCATTGGGCGGGCACAGGGCTGGTCAGACACTCCGCTGACAGAAGCAGGAGAGCGTGGAATTAGAGAATTAGGTCTTGGTCTCAAGGAAGCTGGGCTTTCTTTTGAAGAGGCTGTTTCGAGTGATTCTGGACGCACCATTCAAACCATGGGAATTATTCTTCAGGAACTTGGTCTGACAGGAAAAATCCCTTATCGTTATGACAAACGAATCCGTGAGTGGTGTTTTGGTAGTTTTGATGGTGCATATGATGGCGATCTCTTCATGGGGGTTTTACCCCGTGTCTTTAAGGTCGAGGATTTTCATCAGTTGAGCTTGATGGAGTTGGCAGAAGGGATCGTTGAAGTCGACACCACTGGTTGGGCTGAATCTTGGGGTGTCTTGAGTGGTCGGATCAAAGAAGGGTTTGAAGCCATCGCAAAAGAGGTGGAAGCAACTGGCGGTGGCAATGCTATTGTGGTTAGCCATGGTATGACCATTACGACCTTGATTTATCTCATTGATCCAAAAGCGGTTGAAGAATTGGTCTTGGACAACGGAAGCGTGACGGTTTTGGCCTATGAGGATGGTGCCTTTCGTATTGAAAAGATTGGGGATATGTCCTATCGTAAGGTTGGAGCAAAACTTCTAGAGGGTAGCCATGACGAATAAGTATAGACGCGCAAGAAAAAAACGTAAGAAATGGTGGCCTTACCTATTGAGTTTCTTTCTTCTTGTGGTCCTTGGATCGGGAATTGGTGCTTACTTAGCGAAGCCGAGCTTGTTTTCAGGGCTTCAGTTTTGGAAGGCTAAAAAAACAGCTGTAACGACTCCCTCTTCTTCTAAGAAAAAGGAAGAAAAATCAGATTTACCAGCCGTTTCGACAAAAGACTGGCAGTTGATCTTGGTCAATCGTGACAATGTGAAGCCTGAGCTGAACCCACAATTAACAGATGTGGATGCTATCAAAGTGGATAGTCGGATTGTAGAACCGACTCGTCAATTTTTAGAAGCGGCTCGAAAAATTGCCCCAGAAGAAACCTTGATATCAGGCTATCGAAGTGTGGCCGAGCAAACAGAGCTCTATAATGAACGTGTTGCGCAACTAGAGGCTAGCGGCCTTTCGCACGAAGAAGCTGAAAAGCAGGTGCAGACCCAGGTACAGGTCCCTGGTGCGAGTGAACACCAGACAGGGCTTGCGATTGATATGAGTGTCGAAGCTGGTCAAAGTGATGAGTTGGGCTTGCAGCTGGCTGCCATCGCACCGCAATATGGCTTTGTGCTTCGCTACCCAGATGGGAAGAGCAACATCACGGGTGTGAATTTTGAGAATTGGCATTTCCGTTATGTTGGCGTAGAAAACGCTCAGTATATGGCCAACCATCAGCTAGTATTAGAAGAATATATTCAACTCTTGAAAAAAGCTGGCAAATAAGAGGAGAGTCACTTCTCTAGGTCTTAAGAATGATTTTTAGCACTCTTGAAAAAAGAGTGCTAATTTTTTGGTTTTTTCTCTTGACTTTCTTTTGGATGGGTGTATAATAGAATCATGGTTTAGCACTTGAGTGTTTAGAGTGCTAAAAAATGAAAGAGAGGTGAGGTCATGGTTACAGAACGTCAAAATGAGATTCTCAATCTTGTTGTCGATATCTTTACCAAGACCCACGAACCAGTCGGTTCAAAAGCGCTACAAGATGTGATTCAATCCAGTAGTGCGACCATTCGAAACGACATGGCTGCCCTCGAAAAACAAGGCTTACTAGAAAAGGCCCACACTTCGAGTGGACGGATGCCTAGCCGAGCTGGTTTCCAATATTTTGTTCAGAACTCGCTTGATCTAGAGCTGATTGATGAGCAAGATGTCTACCAGGTGGTGAAAGCCTTTGATTTCGAAGCCTTTAAATTAGACGATATCTTGGATGCTACAGCTAAGTTACTAGCCCAGATGACGGGTTACACCGCAGTGATTCAGGATGTTGAACCGACACGTCAGCGCTTGACCGGTTTTGAGATTGTTCCATTGTCCAATCACGATGCCTTAGCGGTGTTGACCTTGGATGAATCAAAGCCTGTCACCGTCCAGTTTGCCATACCAAAGAATTTCTTAACCAGTGATTTGGAAATCTTCCACCAGCTGGTTCAAGAACGCTTCATTGGAAATACGGTCTTGGATATCCACTACCGCTTGCGAACGGAGATTCCACAGATTGTACAGCGCTATTTCAAGACGACAGACAATGTGCTGGATCTCTTTGATTACGTCTTCTCGCAACTGTTTCAAGAACTGGTCTTTGTAGAAGGAAAGGTTTCATCCTTAACCTACGCCGATCTTCAGACCTATCAGTTCTTAGATAATCCCCAACACGTAGCCTTGGAGTTACGAGGGGGAATGCCAGAAGACCAAATGACCCAGATCCTGGTTGCGGAATCCCAAGAGAAGGCTTTGAAAAATGTGACGGTCATTAGTCACAAGTTCCTGGTTCCTTATCGTGGGATGGCCCTCATGCATGTGATCGGTCCCGTAGAGATGGACTACAGGCGTGTGGTTAGCCTGGTCAATGTCATCGGCCGGGTACTGGTTATGAAGTTGACGGATTACTACCGTTACCTCAACAGCAACCATTATGAAGTAAATTAAGACCAAATGAAAGGGGTGTATGCCTTGACAGAAGATATCAAAAAAGAAGACGTGAAAGAAGAGGAAGTTGCCCAAACAACCGAAGAAGTTGTAGAGGAAACTAACCAACCTTCTGAATTAGAAGAAGCACAAGCGCGTGCCGAGGAATTTGAAAACAAATACCTTCGTGCTCATGCAGAAATGCAAAACATTCAGCGCCGTGCTAACGAAGAACGTCAACAATTACAAAAATACCGTAGCCAAGATTTGGCAAAAGCGATCTTACCATCACTTGACAACCTCGAACGTGCCCTTGCCGTTGAAGGCTTGACAGATGATGTGAAGAAGGGCTTGGAAATGGTCCAAGAAAGCTTGATTCACGCCCTGAAAGAAGAAGGGATTGAAGAAATTCCAGCAGATGGAGCCTTTGACCATAACTACCACATGGCCATCCAAACCTTACCTGCAGATGACGAGCATCCAGCAGACACCATCGCACAAGTCTTCCAAAAAGGCTACAAACTCCATGACCGCATCCTACGCCCAGCCATGGTAGTAGTGTTCAACTAGGCGAGAAAACTTAAAAACTTTGTCCGAAACGACACTAAACTATGAAAGAAAGATAAACAATGGTTCAGCTTCACCAATAGTAAGAAGCGAAGCGAACCAAAGGCGATACTCTTCGCCGTGGCGCTATCTTCGCAAACTTTGAGACCTTAGGCTCAAAGTTTAGTCAAAGAGATTGACGAAGTCAAGCTCTGACGGCGTCGCCACTTAAGAAGAGTATCAAAAAGAAAAAATCAACAAGGAGAAAAACATATGTCTAAAATTATCGGTATTGACTTAGGTACAACAAACTCAGCAGTAGCAGTTCTTGAAGGAACTGAAAGCAAAATCATCGCAAACCCAGAAGGAAACCGCACGACTCCATCTGTTGTGTCATTCAAAAATGGTGAAATCATCGTTGGTGACGCTGCAAAACGTCAAGCAGTCACAAATCCAGATACAGTCATCTCTATCAAATCTAAGATGGGTACTTCTGAAAAAGTTTCTGCTAACGGCAAAGAATACACACCACAAGAAATCTCAGCGATGATTCTTCAATACTTGAAGGGCTACGCTGAAGATTACCTTGGTGAAAAAGTAACCAAAGCTGTTATTACAGTTCCTGCTTACTTCAACGATGCGCAACGTCAAGCAACTAAAGACGCTGGTAAAATCGCTGGCCTTGAAGTAGAACGTATCGTCAACGAACCAACAGCAGCAGCCCTTGCTTATGGTTTGGATAAGACTGATAAAGAAGAAAAAATCTTGGTATTCGACCTTGGTGGTGGTACATTCGACGTATCTATCCTTGAATTGGGTGATGGTGTCTTTGATGTATTGGCAACTGCAGGGGATAACAAACTCGGTGGTGACGACTTTGACCAAAAAATCATCGACCACTTGGTAGCAGAATTCAAGAAAGAAAATGGTATCGACTTGTCAACAGACAAGATGGCTCTTCAACGTTTGAAAGATGCAGCTGAAAAAGCGAAGAAAGACCTTTCTGGTGTCACTTCAACTCAAATCAGCTTGCCATTCATCACTGCAGGCGCTGCTGGACCTCTTCACTTGGAAATGACCTTGACTCGTGCAAAATTTGACGATTTGACTCGTGACCTTGTAGAACGTACGAAAACTCCAGTTCGTCAAGCCCTTTCAGATGCAGGTTTGAGCTTGTCAGATATCGACGAAGTCATCCTTGTCGGTGGTTCAACTCGTATTCCTGCCGTTGTAGAAGCTGTTAAAGCTGAAACTGGTAAAGAACCAAACAAATCAGTGAACCCTGATGAAGTAGTTGCCATGGGTGCTGCGATCCAAGGTGGTGTGATCACTGGTGACGTGAAAGACGTTGTCCTTCTTGACGTAACGCCATTGTCACTTGGTATCGAAACAATGGGTGGAGTCTTCACAAAACTCATCGACCGCAACACAACCATTCCAACATCTAAATCACAAGTCTTCTCAACTGCAGCAGACAACCAACCAGCCGTTGATATCCACGTTCTTCAAGGGGAACGCCCAATGGCAGCAGATAACAAGACTCTTGGACGTTTCCAATTGACAGATATCCCAGCTGCACCTCGTGGTATCCCACAAATCGAAGTAACATTCGACATCGACAAGAACGGTATCGTATCTGTTAAAGCCAAAGATCTTGGAACTCAAAAAGAACAAACCATTGTTATCCAATCAAACTCAGGTTTGACAGATGAAGAAATCGATCGCATGATGAAAGATGCAGAAGCAAACGCTGAAGCAGATAAGAAACGTAAAGAAGAAGTAGACCTTCGTAACGAAGTAGACCAAGCTATCTTTGCGACTGAAAAGACAATCAAGGAAACTGAAGGCAAAGGCTTTGATGCAGAACGTGACGCAGCTCAAGCAGGACTTGATGATCTTAAAAAAGCTCAAGAATCAGGTAACCTTGAAGAAATGAAAGCAAAACTTGAAGCCTTGAACGAAAAAGCACAAGCATTGGCTGTTAAACTTTACGAACAAGCTGCAGCAGCGCAACAAGCCCAAGCAGGAGCTGAAGGAGCACAAGCATCAGGCAACGCAGGAGATGACGTCGTAGACGGAGAGTTTACTGAAAAATAAAATAGTCCAGTGGACTATTTTATCCCGAGCTTGAAAATCGGGGAGCGAGGCGTTAAGAATGACTAATCACTAAAGTGATTGTATCGCTATGGCGCCTTTCCTAAACGCCTAACTAGTAAATGATAAAAAGAAATCCAGAGGTTGCAACCCAGCCTCTGTTTTTCGGTAAAATAGAGGATGTTGCCTATGAAAAAAGTACTTTGTATCATTTATCCTAATTTTTCTCTTTATGAGATAACCGCTTTAACAAGTACTTTAGCTCTGTCTTTTGATAGTACGATTGATTATGCCGCTTCAGATCATTCGATGGTGGTCTCTGAGGATGGCTTGCCCTGTCAACCGACCAAAACACTAGATCAAATCTGTATAGAAGAGTATTCTTGTGTGATTTTGCCAGGAATGGTCAATATAGGGCCTGCCCTACAAGATGAGAAATTGATTTCGTTCTTGAGGGACCTTGGTGAGCAAGATATCCTCATTGCAGCCATTTCTTCAGCACCTCTTTTATTAGCGAAAGCAGGTCTGTTGAAGGACACGAAATTTACAGGTGGAATTTGGCAAAACTTCTTTGACTATTTTGAATTTCTTCCACGTGAGAATTTCCAACCGAAAGTGCTTGTGCAAGATAAACAGATCATTACGGCTATCGGTTTTGCCCATCAAGAGTTTGCAAGAAGAGTGATTCTAAGTTTAGGCTTGGCAGAGAATACGGACAACTATTTTAAAGAACAAAACGACTACTCAGAAGAGGATTTGATATTTACTCTATCGGACAAAGAGTTTGATCAAGTAAAGCGAAGCATAGAAAATGCCCTCTAAAGATTACATGAAAATTATAGAAAGGAACAAAGAGTGTTCGTAACTGAACACGGGCTACGGACGGTGCCAAAAAGATAGTTTTTTCTAGGACGCAAGCGTCCGTCGTCAAAACTCCTATTTTGGCTGTGTCCGTTTAACGCCCTTTGTATCTTGAATTATGAACAATACTGAATTTTATGACCGTTTGGGCGTTTCAAAGAATGCATCTCAAGATGAGATCAAGAAAGCCTATCGGAAATTATCTAAAAAATATCACCCAGATATCAACAAGGAGCCTGGTGCTGAGGAAAAGTACAAGGAAGTTCAAGAAGCTTACGAGACTTTGAGTGACGAGCAAAAACGGGCTACTTATGACCAATATGGTGCTGCGGGTGCCAATGGTGGCTTCGGTGGCGGAGCAGGTGGTTTTGGTGGCTTTGATGGTGCTGGTTTTGGTGGCTTTGAAGATATCTTCTCTAGCTTCTTTGGTGGTGGTGCAAGTCGTAATCCAAATGCACCTCGTCAAGGGGATGACCTCCAATACCGCGTCAATCTCAAGTTTGAAGAAGCGATTTTTGGTGCGGAAAAAGAAGTCAAGTACCATCGGGAAGCAAGCTGTCATACCTGTCATGGTTCTGGGGCTAAGCCAGGGACTAGTCCGGTGACCTGTGGACGCTGTCATGGTTCTGGAGTCATCAATGTGGATACTCAGACCCCTCTTGGGATGATGCGCCGTCAAGTGACCTGTGATGTCTGTCATGGTCGTGGTCAAGAAATCAAAGATCCATGTACGACTTGTCGTGGAACAGGTCATGAAAAACAAGCTCATAGCGTGAATGTCAAGATTCCTGCAGGAGTTGAAACGGGTCAACAAATCCGCTTAGCTGGTCAAGGGGAAGCCGGCTTTAACGGTGGCCCTTATGGTGACTTGTATGTTGTTGTCAATGTTGAGCCGAGCGATCGCTTCGAACGAGATGGCTCAACCATCTACTACAAGTTAGACTTAAACTTTGTTCAAGCAGCTCTTGGAGATACGGTCCATGTGCCAACTGTTCACGGAGATGTCGATTTGGTCATTCCTGAAGGAACCCAAACCGGTAAGAAATTCCGCCTCCGTGGAAAAGGGGCTCCAAGCTTGCGTGGTGGTGCCATGGGAGATCAATATGTATCTGTCAATGTCGTCACCCCAACTGGTTTAAATGACAAGCAAAAAGAAGCCCTTCAAGCCTTTGCGGAAGCAAGTGATTTGAAGGTCAACCCAAAGAAAAAAGGGTTCTTTGATAAGGTCAAAGATGCTTTAGATGATTTATAAGAATGAACGAGTTTCCTTTTGAGTAAGGGGCTCGTTTTATTTTGGATCGAATCCAAGAACTTCCTCTCCTAATTAAAGAATAATGTGACCCCTCATTGAATTTATTAAGATATCGTGGTAAATTTAAGAAAACGATTACAAAGACAATTTAGGAGGTCCTGATGAAATCACATCAACCACGTTATGCGATTCGCAAGTATGCAGTAGGAGCTGCTTCGGTGCTCATAGGATTTTTTGCTGGTGCTCATGTTGTAGCTGCAGATACGTCGAGCGTTACAGACAGTCCTTCAACGACAGTTCCGACTCAGCCAAGCGAGGGTGAGTCAACGATTTCCCTTAATGAGGAAGCTTCTCAGCCAACAGTAGAAAAACCAACGGCTCCTGCCCCAATCGTCGATCAAAGTCAACCGACACTGCCTGATCGTGAATTGCGGGTATCAGATCTTGACCGTTTGATTCGCGAAGAAGCGAGCTCTGTCGCAGAGTCGGATGTGGCAGCTCAACCAGCGACAGCAGCGACGGAAACGCCTGCTAAAGATCCTGATCAGGAAGAAAAATTAGCCAAGAAAAAGATTGTTTCGATTGATGCCGGTCGCAAGTACTTCTCACCAGACCAAATCAAGGAAATCATTGATGAAGCAAGTAAGACGGGTTATACAGACTTGCATCTTCTAGTTGGAAATGATGGTTTGCGCTTTGTGCTGGATGACATGTCTTTGAAAGTGGGAGATACTTCTTATTCTAGCCAAGCCGTGACAGATGCGGTTGAAAAAGGGACGAAGGCTTATTACGATGATCCGAACGGGACAGCTTTGACCCAGGCTCAAATGGATGATATTTTAGCCTACGCCAAATCGAAGAAAGTAGGTGTCATCCCAACCATTAATAGTCCAGGTCACATGGATGCGATTCTGACAGCCATGGAACAATTGGGGATCGAAAACCCTCACTTTAATTACTTTGGCACTAAAAAATCAGCTCGGACAGTTGATTTGGACAACCAAAAAGCCTTAGACTTTACCAAAGCCTTGGTAGACAAGTATGCGGCTTATTTCAGCGGCAAGGCAGACATTTTTAACATCGGTTTGGATGAATATGCCAATGATGCCACAGATGCCCATGGTTGGCAGGTTCTCCAAGCTAGCAAGCATTGGCCAGGTGAAGGCTACCCAGAAAAAGGCTATGAAAAATTCATCCAATATGCTAATGATCTAGCAGCTATTGTGAAAAAACACAAGATGAAACCAATGGCCTTTAATGACGGGATCTACTACAATGGCGATACTTCCTATGGCACTTTTGACAAGGATATCATTGTCTCCTACTGGACAGGTGGCTGGAACGGCTATGATGTCGCTTCTTCAAAACTCTTGTCCGAACTAGGTCATCAGATTCTTAATACCAATGATGTTTGGTATTATGTGCTTGGACGGGACAAGGCTGGATCTGGTTGGTACAACCTTGATCAAGGCCTCGAAGGAATTTCCAAGTCAGCGATTGATGTAGTTCAAAAAAATGATGGAGCTAAGGTTCCCTTCATCGGTGGCATGGTAGCTGCCTGGGCAGATACGCCATCTGCAACCTACAAAAAAGACCTTCTCTTTAAGCTCATGCATGCCTTCGCGGACAAGAATGCGGACTACTTTGTAGCAGATCCTGAAGTCGTCGAAAAAGCTCTTTCAGAAGCTCCAACTGATTTGGATCACTATACACCGGAATCTCTAGTAGCCTTTGCGGCAGCTAAAAAAGCTTTAGAAGGGGCAGGAGCAGACACGACTCGAGCAGAGGCCAAAACCTTGATCGACAATCTCAAAGCAGCTCAAGATGCTTTGGTGTATACAGAAAGCTACGCGAAAGAAGTTGCTGCAAAAGAAGCAGCAGAAAAACTCGCCATGAAGAAGGTCATCTCGATCGATGCAGGTCGCAAATACTTCTCGCTGGATCAGTTGAAACGGATCGTCGATAAGGCCAGTGAGCTGGGTTATTCTGACTTGCACCTCCTTGTCGGAAACGATGGTATGCGCTTCGTTCTCGATGATATGACGGTGGAAGCCAATGGCAAAACCTATGCCAGTGATGATGTGAAAAAGGCCATTTTAGAAGGCACCAAGGCCTATTACGATGATCCAAATGGTCAAGCCTTGACCCAAGCGGAAATGGATGAACTCCATACTTATGCGACTGCGAAAGGAATCGGCTTGATTGCGGCAGTCAATAGTCCTGGACACATGGATGCTTTGTTGGTGGCCATGGAAAAATTGGGCATTGAAAATCCACAAGCCAGCTTTGATACGGTTTCAAAAACAACCATGGATTTGACCAATGAAGCAGCAGTCAACTTTACCAAAGCCTTGATTGGCAAGTACATGGACTACTTCAAAGACAAGTCTAAGATCTTTAACTACGGAACGGATGAATATGCCAATGACGCTACCAGTGCGCAAGGTTGGTACTACCTCAAGTGGTATGACCTCTATGGTAAGTTTGCGGAGTATTCCAATAGTCTTGCAGCCATGGCGCGTGAAAAAGGCTTGCAGCCAATGGCCTTTAACGATGGCTTCTATTATGGAGATGAGGATGATGTTGCCTTTGACAAGGACGTCTTGATTTCATACTGGTCTAAAGGATGGTGGGGCTATAACCTCGCATCACCGCAGTACCTAGCAGACAAGGGCTACAAATTCCTTAACACCAACGGAGACTGGTATTATGTTTTGGGCCACAAAGGTGATCAAAGTTATCCGCTCGAAAAAGCTATCCAAAATACAGAAACTGTTCCATTTGAACAGTTAGCTTCAACCAAGTACCCTGATGTCAAATTACCGACATCCGGAAGTATGTTGGGAATTTGGGCTGATGAGCCGGCCAATGAATACAAGGAAGAAGAAGTCTTCCAGGTTATGGAAGCTTTTGCCAACCACAACAAGGACTATTTCAAGGCAGACTTCACTGCTCTTAGAAAAGCAGTTGCTACGGTGCCAACAGATCTAGACATATACACACCAGAATCTCGCGCAGCCCTTGCGAAAGTCTTAGATAGCTTGAATTGGAATGTGAGTCGTGCTCATCAAGATCAGGTGGATCAAGAAGTGGCTGCTCTGACCCAAGCCCTTGCAGGGCTCAAGCCAATTACACAAGTGGGTAGCTTGGCTGAAAATGACGTCAAAGCCCTAGTGGAAGACAAACCAAGTCTTGACATCGTGGAGAAAGAAATTGATTTTGACCTTGTGGAACGGACCAATCCAGATCTCGCTAAAGGAGAACGCAGAGTGGTCCAGGCTGGGGTTAAAGGGCAAGGTCTTGAGTATGTAGAGGTTTCGGCACTTGATCAAAGTCGAAAAGTGATCACTACAGAAGTTGCTAAAGAGCCAGTTGCAGAAATTGTTGAAGTCGGTACCAAAGAAGTCGTGATCCCAACAAGCCCTTCAGTAGAAGCACCAGTGAAGTCAGACGTGCTTGTGAACAAAATGGTTCCAGATCATTCAACACCTCAAGTGATCGCGAAGGATCAGCCAGTAGCACCAGTAAATACCCCAACGCCAATTCCAGCAGCTGTGGAAAAAGAGGTTCGTTCAGAAGCAGTATCTTCTAACAAGCAACTTCCAGAAACAGGAGTGGAATCTGCACTTGGACTCGCTTTACTAGGAGCGATCTTAGGAGCAGCAGGAATGGACTTGAAAAATAAAAAAAGAGACTGAGACCTAGTTGACTTGTAACAGGTCGAAGTTAGGAGAGTGGGACAGAAATCGGTAATTCGTTAGAATTCGATTTCGTC
>NZ_JAPVYY010000022.1:0-10905 GCF_041432105.1 Streptococcus sp. 27098_8_148
TCATTTGGGAGTTTAGCTCAGCTGGGAGAGCATCTGCCTTACAAGCAGAGGGTCAGCGGTTCGATCCCGTTAACTCCCATTTAAGCGGGTGTAGTTTAGTGGTAAAACTACAGCCTTCCAAGCTGTTGTCGCGAGTTCGATTCTCGTCACCCGCTTTGAACTTTTGTTCATTTTTACCAAGTTTTTAACTTGGGCGCGTAGCTCAGGTGGTTAGAGCGCACGCCTGATAAGCGTGAGGTCGGTGGTTCGAGTCCACTCGTGCCCATTAATAGTATGGTCCGTTGGTCAAGGGGTTAAGACACCGCCTTTTCACGGCGGTAACACGGGTTCGAATCCCGTACGGACTATATATTTGGAGGATTACCCAAGTCCGGCTGAAGGGAACGGTCTTGAAAACCGTCAGGCGTGTAAAAGCGTGCGTGGGTTCGAATCCCACATCCTCCTTAATATTAACGCGGGATGGAGCAGCTCGGTAGCTCGTCGGGCTCATAACCCGAAGGTCGTAGGTTCAAATCCTGCTCCCGCAATTTGGCTCGGTAGCTCAGTTGGTAGAGCAATGGATTGAAGCTCCATGTGTCGGCGGTTCGATTCCGTCTCGCGCCATCAATTCAATAATCAGGAAGGGTAGCGAAGAGGCTAAACGCGGCGGACTGTAAATCCGCTCCTTCGGGTTCGGGGGTTCGAATCCCTCCCCTTCCATCCTTTACGGGCATAGTTTAAAGGTAGAACTAAGGTCTCCAAAACCTTCAGTGTGGGTTCAATTCCTACTGCCCGTGTTAATAATTATGGCGGGTGTGGTGAAGTGGTTAACACACCAGATTGTGGCTCTGGCATGCGTGGGTTCGATCCCCATCACTCGCCTATTTATTAATATTATTATTGGGGTATAGCCAAGCGGTAAGGCAAGGGACTTTGACTCCCTCATGCGTTGGTTCGAATCCAGCTACCCCAGTTAAATTTATGCCGGCGTGGCGGAATTGGCAGACGCGCTGGACTCAAAATCCAGTGTCCGCAAGGACGTGCCGGTTCGACCCCGGCCGCCGGTATAGATTGAAAGACAAGGTTTTCGGACCTTGTCTTTTTTTATTTGATTGTTGAATTTGTAACGCTGAGTTACTTAAAATTACTAATTTTATAACAGATCATCTAATTTATCCGCTAATTTTTGTTGCTTGCTTGGATACAAATGTGAGTAAGTATCTATTGTTGTAGTTATAGATGCATGGCCTAATCTTTCTTTTACGACAAGATAATCTTCTCCTTGATTTATTAGTAGGGAAGCATGTGAATGCCTGAAGTCATGAATTCTTATCTTTTTTAAAGAACCATCTCTTTGCAATATTTTTTATATTGTTTTTCGATTGAATCTTTAGTTATTGTAATCGGGCTATTTTGAAATATCTGTAGATCATCTAGGTTGGTTGTAAATTCTTTCAATCTTTCATGCTGTATTTGTTTCCACTCTTCTAGTGTCTCTACTAGTTTGGTATTCATGATGATTCTTCGAGTTCCAGCCTTTGTCTTTGTGCTACTAATGTGTTCTTCACCTTTTTTGACGTATACTGATTTACTTACATGGATAGTATTTGTTGAAAACTCTATATCCTTCCACGATAGAGCAAGAGCTTCTCCCAGTCTTAGGCCAGTAAAGAATAGAACAGTGAATAGTAATTTTATGTTGTATTCATCGTCGTTAAATAGTGTTAAGAAGTGCTTAAATTCTTTTACTGTCCAGAAATTTAATTTTGCTTTTTCTATTGGTAATTTTTTCAGTAATCCTACGGGATTTTCCTTGTAAAATCCCTTTCTTAATCCAACATCCAGAATTTTCTTTAGTAAAATTATAATTTTATTAATTGTATTTGGACTTAGCTTCTTTTCCGAGTTTTGAGCATTTTTATCTCTTAGATGTTCTCTGAATTGATAGATATCTTCATAAGTTAATTTAGCTACATCATCAACTTTTTCAAAATAGTTTTTTATATGTCTGTTATAGTTGTTTTCTTGTGTATCTATATAGCTTTGTTTTCTGTTGTTTATTTTATCCTCTTCTTTTAAGAGATCATAAAGGATATCAATTGATATTTTTGAGTTGAAACTTTTTTCTTTAAGTTCGACACTTCGTAGGTATTGTTCGGCTTCTAATGCTTCTTTTTTAGTTTTGAATCCTTTTCTTACAATTCTACGTTGTTTTAGAGATATTGGATTTATACCATTGGAAACATCGACAATCCAAGTTCCGTCTCTACTTTTACGTAAAGCCATAAGCTACGCTTCTTTCTGGAGTTCAATTCCTAGTAGTTCTTCAGCGACACTGGCTGGAATTGTACCTATCCGTTTGTTATCGTAGATGTTAAAACCACGATTCACTAATAGTAATTTGCCGGTATGGATAATCTTTCTTGCAGTTCCTGGAGCAAATCCAAGTTCGATAAGGTCATCTTTTGTTACAGTTTTAATCATGTGATCTCCTTTTCTAAATAGATTAAGTAAGGGGAGGATTAACTCCCCTTGTATTTTACTTATTTTTGTTTTACATCTACTAAATGGATAGCATCCGCCTTGTAATACATTGTCGTGCTAATCATAGTAGCTTGTAAATTGTCAAATGTAACTGGTACTTCATCCATTGCTTGGATATAGTCATTATCAACCAAGGCATCTGGATTGTCTACTGAGACTTGGGTTGATTTCTTTTTGAATTGTCCATCCTTGATTGTTACATTGTATTTCCAACCAATGATTTTATCGGTATTAAAACGTCTTTCGCTACCATCTCGGTTTTTGATAATTTCTCCGTTTGCATCTGCTCGGACTTCCGTTTCAAATTTTGGAATGACTTCATCCAATTCAAATTTTGTTCCAATGTTATTGAAATTCCAGTCATTTTGTGAAAGCATTTTTGCCATAGTTAATTTCTCCTTTTGATATTTTCTTTGATTGTGGGGATCAAATCCTCTCTTTTAAAGAGTATTGCCCTTTCTATTAATCCACTTGCTAAATCTGGTGGATATTCCATATTGTTGAGTGCGAGATAGTTAGATTTCTCATACTCATGCAATAAATTATTGTCGTATAGAAATTTATACGCTTTTAGAATAGCTCCTGAACCTTTATAGGTAAACCATTCTAATTTTTGTTCCAGTTCTGTTTTTGGTTTTGAAATAATGATAGAGACAGGTTTTGAGTGACCTAAAAACTTTTCCCAAGATCTCAAAGGTTTTGAGAAATGGCTATCACTATAGAACCTCACTTTTTCTTTGAGATATCCCTTGGTAAAGTTGAGAAGATCTATTTCTGAATGCAACCATTCTTGAATGAAGTAGTGAGCTTTTTCTTTCCTAAGTTCTAACTCAGTTCTTATCCAATTTTCTATATACCGCTTGCTGATACCGAGCTTCTCAGCTCGTTCTAAGCGTTTATCGTAAATTCTAAGTCTTTCGTCATCATTGGGTTTTCTCAAATATAAGGTCTGGCCGATTGTTTCATCTCCGTAGGTATTGTAGTAGGTGCTTTTTCCATATATAAAGCGTTTCTTCTGACAAATCTTTAGAAGCTGATTAGGAGTGAAATAGGGTGTTTCATTAAAATCATCTATTGCAATATCAATTCGTCTTACTGAAAAATGATTGTAATTGTAGTAGAGGTTGTTCAAAAACTGTCTTTCGGACAGACTATTTGGATCTAATACCATATCTCTATAGAACTCGAGTGCCTGTCCTGACATGACAAGCATGTAGGACGACTCTTTCGCTCCATAGTAGATACGGATATTCCCATAATGAAGCTGGCTATCATAGTTATAGTATTTAAGGCTCCCTTTATTCTCAATAAATAGGTCATAGTCAAGAAATAGAATGTCTTCGATTATTTCTCTTGGCGAAAATTCAGTCTTATCAAACTGAATTTGAATCCAGTCAAATACAGAACGTAAATGTTCATTTTTTGCCATAGATTTTGATTCAACTTTTTGCTTAATTTTGCCACCCTTAAAATCTCCGAAACCCTTGGAAATACTGAATTCTTTCGATGGTACACCTAACTTGCAGAGGGTGGTGTTACTACACACCCTATCGGTCAAAAATGGTCCGTCCGCATCTACGCTCATTTTCGGCTTTCTGCCTCATGGCTCAGCCGAAAACTCGCTATTAGCCGAACCTATTTTTTGACCTCTTGTTAACAAACCCTAGTAAGCCGGTTTGCATCGACTCTTCAATATCTTGGATTTTCTTTTTTAGGTTGGAATTCTCAATTTTTATCAGTCGCATTTCTCGCTTAAATTCCTGTTTTAAGGCGCTCAGTTCATCGTAGAGCTCATCTATTACTTGGTTTAGGGATTCATGTTCATTGTCTGCTAGACTCCCAAATACGGCTTGTATAGCCTCTTTTAGACCTATTTCAAGTTTTAGTTTAGCTAACTTTTGAAATTGTCTAAGGTCTTCGTCTGTAAAATCATAGGCAACTGTATAACTTAATTGATGAGTTCTGGGATTTCTACTGATAGGAACTTTAATTTTCTTAAATTCCTTGCCACTTATCTCTTTAATCAGTTGAATCCAATTTTTAAGAGTAGAGGTAGAGTTTAGGCCAGAAATTTGATTGACTAACTCTTTATTGGTCATCTTTTTGTGAAACCTCCGAAATTTTCTTGTGCAACTGAAGAGTTTTCTGTGGTATAATTGTTACATAATATGTTTTGATCTTGGAACGAACGGCACATTTGTTTCAAGATTTTTTATTTTGTCGAATCCTACCTCCTTTATTAAAATTTTTTAAATCGACTACTAGTTACATACGCTTTTACCTCCTTTTATGCTATAATATTCTCAATGGAATATTCAATCTCAAAATAAATATTCCTTATGGAATAATTCTATTTTATACCGTTTAGAATATTTTGTCAAGCTAAAATATACGAATAAGAATATCTATAGGAGAATTATGTATACAGAGGATTATAAATTTTCAGAGAGGTTAAAAACTCTCAGAAAATCAAAAAAGTTAACTCAAGTACAAATATCGGAATTAATTGGAGTTCAACAAGGGACATATTCTCGGTGGGAGAATGGAACGTTAGAACCAGGATTAGAATTCGTTGTGAAATTAGCAAATATCTTTGGGACTACTACAGATTATTTGCTGGGACAAAAACCTTATTCAATTATCAGTAGTTTACCTCTAGAACAATTAGATCTTACCAATATTGCAAACTTTTCAAAGGATGAGTTTGATATTTTGAAACATTCAATAGCAGTTTCGGTGGCAAGAAATAAAATAAAGGCAACAGAACTAAAAGATAGAGTTATAGAAAAAAATCAGTTGTCAGAAAAAGATGCAGAACTTTTGAATAAGATTTTTGAAGAAGTTAAAACTTATTGGGAAAATTAGGGGGACGCTAGTCTTCAAAATTCCCTCCCAAAATGTGTCCAAAATATTGACAGAATTCTAGCTTTTCATTATAGTTCTTATGGAACTTTTTTTCTACAACAAAATAGGCTCCATAATATCCATAGGGGATTTACCCACTACAAATAGTATAGAGCCGGTTTTATTAATGTCCTGCATTTCCTAATAAGTTAACCATGACAACACCAATGATAATCAAAATTAAACCGATAATGCTATAAACATTTAGTGTTTCTTTGAAAATCATTACTGCGATAGAGGCTGTCAAAACTAAACCGACAGCTGACCATGTTGCATAAGCTATTCCTAAAGGAATTTTTTGCATTGCTAGTGATAAGAAATAGAAACAAACGCCATAGCTAAGTAGGGCAGAAACGGTTGGAATAGGCTTTGTAAAACCGTCTGATAATTTCAAAAGGTTAGTTCCCAATATCTCTCCTACAATGGCGATAAAAAGATAAAAGTATGACATGTCTTTAACCTCCTATATGTCATGTTTTTGCTCTAAGAGCTATTATAGCTATCCGTTTTTTATAAATCTTGGCACAAGTCATGAGAATTTGTAGTAAAACTGTGGCAGACACTTTTTCAGAACCAATAGCTGATAAGTTTAGTATATCATAAGATAAATTTTAAAAAAAGTCTTGATTTATTTCAATGTCTTGCGTGGTCTCGATTTTACTGGTAAAATTACTTTTAAGAACTTTAAAAAAGAGGTTTCTATATTTGACAAAACAATGACTTGTTGTCCCGAATGTGGGCATCCTTTGGAGAAAAAATTTTTAAAAGATGAGGGAGATATTCCTTATTGTTCACAATGTGCGAGTTTTCGTTTTCCAGTCTTTAATACAGCAATTAGTGCGATTTTATTTAATGAAAAACATGATAAGATTCTCTTGATTAAGCAATATGACATGGCTGAGCATATTTTGCTAGCTGGTTATGTGTCTAATGATATTCACAACCAATTTCTACAATCATTAAAGACAATTAATTTAGCCTCTCTTATTACGGATATGGGTAATAAAATTGCACAAAACTAGTCCAAAACTCTTTTTAATAAGGAGTATACTTTCTAGCATTTTATAGTTACTAAAAAGTATCTAAACTTTGGAAGTGATACTAAGTTTTAAAAAATATTATGGAAAAAAAGCTTATAAAATCAATATTTCTGAGATTTAAAACTAATAATATTAGACTCAAAATCCAGTGTCCGCAAGGACGTGCCGGTTCGACCCCGGCCGCCGGTATAGATTATAAAGGAGTTTTGCTCCTTTTTTTGTTTTATTTTTTTCTTTTTTATGATATAATTAACCGGTAAAGTTTCTTTTGGTGAATTAGAAGGAGTTAATTTTGTCTGAAGTTGCAAATAAAATCGATCGATTTTTAAATTCTATTTTATTGTTATCAGAAAATCAGCATGAGATTTTAGTTGGTTCTTGTACAAGTGGTGTTTCATTAACCAACACTCAGGAACATATTTTAATGCTGGTTGCTGATGAAGCTCTAACCAATTCTGTCTTAGCTAAGAAATTGAATGTCAGTCAGGCTGCTATCACGAAGGCCGTGAAGCCCTTATTAAGTCAGGGGATGCTGGAGACTTATCGCGATGAAAATGATGCTCGGGTTCTCTATTACCGTTTAACTGAGATTGGTAAGCCGATTGCATTAGAGCATCAGCACCACCATCAGCATACCCTTCACACTTATGAGGATGTTTTGTCGAAGTTTACCAAGAATGAGCAAGGGGTTATTTCGCGGTTTTTAGATTTATTGGAAGAGGAGTTATAGTTTGAGGTATATTACGGTTTCAAATTTATCGTTCTATTATGATCGAGAACCGGTTCTGGAAGGGATCAATTACTACTTAGATAGTGGAGAGTTTGTTACGCTGACTGGTGAGAATGGGGCTGCTAAGTCTACCTTGATTAAGGCTAGCCTTGGCATCTTACAGCCCAAGGTTGGGAATGTTGAGATTTCAAAGACGAATGTTAAGGGAAAGAAGTTAAGGATTGCTTATTTGCCACAACAGATTGCTAGTTTTAATGCAGGATTTCCCAGTACGGTCTATGAATTTGTGAAGTCAGGTCGGTATCCCCGTAAAGGCTGGTTTCGAAAGTTGAATGAGCACGATGAAAAGCATATTCTAAAGAGTTTAGAATCTGTTGGGATGCTGGAGTTCAAGGATCGGGCGATTGGTTCTTTGTCTGGTGGTCAGA
This sequence comes from Streptococcus sp. 27098_8_148, assembly GCF_041432105.1. Taxonomy (NCBI): domain Bacteria; kingdom Bacillati; phylum Bacillota; class Bacilli; order Lactobacillales; family Streptococcaceae; genus Streptococcus; species Streptococcus sp. 27098_8_148. The sequence continues at coordinate 7,626 of NZ_JAPVYY010000022.1, forward strand.
AACAGCGGGCCGTCATTGCTCGGATGTTTGCTTCAGATCCGGATATCTTTGTTTTAGATGAACCGACAACAGGGATGGATGCGACGACAAAGAGTGATTTTTATGAGTTAATGCATCATAGTGCGCATCACCATCAAAAATCTGTCTTGATGATTACACATGATCCTGAAGAGGTTAACCAGTTTGCGGATCGGAATATTCATTTGGTTCGTGACCAAAGCTCTCCTTGGAGATGTTTTAATGTCCATGATACTGAAGGGGAGGGTGACCATGCTTGATTTATTCCAGTATGATTTTATGCAGCGGGCCTTGTTGGCTATGGTTGCCATGAGTCTTTTTTCTCCTGTGTTAGGGATTTTCTTGATTTTGAGACGGCAGAGTCTGATGAGTGATACGCTGAGTCACGTCTCTCTTGCGGGTGTCGCTTTTGGGCTTTTCCTTGGGATCTCTCCAACGCTCTCGACTATGATCATTGTCATTATAGCTGCGGTTTTTCTAGAGTATTTGCGGACCTTATTTAAGGACTTTATGGAGATCGGGACGGCAATTCTAATGTCCACTGGTCTTGCCCTAGCTTTGGTACTGATGCGTGGTGGTGGGAAAAGCTCCATGAGCTTGGATCAATATTTGTTTGGTTCTACCCTAACCATTACGGATGAACAGGTGATCGCCTTGTTTGTGATTGCTTTCGTTGTATTAGTGCTGACGGCCTTATTCTTGCGGCCTATGTATATTTTGACCTTTGATGAAGATACGGCCTTCGTAGATGGCCTTCCGGTCCGGACCATGTCCATCTTATTTAATGTGGTAACGGGTGTTGCTATTGCTTTAATGATTCCTGCAGCAGGATCGTTATTGGTTTCAACCATCATGGTCTTACCGGCTAGTATTGCGCTGAAATTAGGGAAGAACTTCCGTGGGGTCATGCTGATTGCGGTCATCATTGGTTTTATCGGGATGTTTAGTGGGTTGATTTTGTCTTATATTGCAGATACACCAGCGAGTGCCAGCATCACGCTTTTATTTGTGGCCTTGTTCTTGCTTGTGAATCTTGGATCACGTTTGAGGAAGTAGATATGAACGTTAAAAAATTTGGTTGGTTATTGTTAGTGGCTTTAACACTTGTTTTGACAGCTTGTGGCAAAAGTCAGAGTCAAAATGGGAAATTAAAAGTGATGACCACTTTCTATCCTGTTTATGATTTTACAAAAAATATTGTCGGAGATGAAGGAACGGTAGACCTGCTCATTGGAGCGGGATCAGAGCCCCATGAATATGAATTGTCTGCTAAGGGGCGGGCTATGATTCAAGATTCGGATGTTTTCGTCTATGAGAATGAAAACATGGAAACGTGGGTTCCAAATCTTTTGAAATCAATGAAGGATAAGAAAACAAAAGTGATCGATGCCACCAAGGGCATGGTCTTGCTTCCTGGATTGGAAGAGGAACATGAACACGAAGGGGGCGAAGAACACCATCATGAATATGATCCTCACCTTTGGCTCTCTCCACATCGTGCTATGAAGATGGTAGAGTCGATTCGCGATCAGTTGGTCGCAGCTTATCCAGATAAGAAAAAGACGTTTGAGAAAAATGCGCAAACTTATTTGAAGAAGTTACAGGCTTTGGATCAAGCTTATCAGGATGGCTTGAAAGATGCTAAGCAAAAGAATTTTGTGACCCAACACGCGGCTTTCCGTTACTTGGCCTTGGATTATGGTTTAAACCAAGTGGCCATTTCAGGGATTTCACCTGATAGTGAGCCTTCTGCTGCACGATTGCGTGAATTGACAGAGTATATCAAGAAAAATGAGATCAAGGTGATTTATTTTGAGGAAAATGCTTCTAAGTCCTTGGCGAAAACCTTGTCTTCTGAAGCTGGTGTTGAGTTGGCTGTCTTAAATCCTTTGGAAAGCCTGACGGATCAAGAAATGAAAGATGGCGAAGACTACGTTTCTGTCATGAAGGAGAATCTGAAGGCGCTAGAGAAAACCACATCCCAAGCTGGTAAGGATATTCAACCGGAACATGAGGAAGATTCTAAGACGGTTCAAAAAGGCTATTTCGAGGATAACCAAGTCAAGGATCGTAGCTTAGCAAATTATGCAGGTGATTGGAAATCGGTTTATCCATACTTGCAAGACGGAACGTTGGATCAGGTCTTTGATTATAAGGCAAAATTAAATCCAACCATGACTGCTGCTGAGTATAAGGAATATTATACCAAGGGTTACCAAACAGATATTGATCGGATTAAGATTGATAAGGATTCAATGGAGTTTTATCAAAAAGGATCTTCCAAGAAATATACCTATAAATACGTAGGTAAGCATATTTTGACTTATAAGAAGGGGAATCGTGGTGTTCGTTATCTCTTTGAAGCGAAAGAGAGCGATGCGGGAGACTTCAAATATGTTCAATTTAGTGACCATGAAATTACTCCGGTAAAGGCAGCTCACTTCCACATTTTCCATGGAGGAAAGAGTCAAGAGGCGCTTTATGATGAGTTGGAAAATTGGCCAACTTATTATCCTTCCAACTTATCTGGTTTAGAAGTGGCACAGGAAATGCTGGCACATTAAGAGCTGTATCAAAAGAGAGACTAGGACTGATTATCCCGGTCTCTTTTTGATTAAAAATGGGGAGCAAAGCTTGTCAAATGCTTGAAAATACGTTACAATGAAAGGGCTTTAAATTAAAAAATGTATGGGGAATTTTAAATGAAAAAAGTTGGTGCAATTCTTGTGAGTCTTTTCAGTGTGGTCCTGTTGGTAGCTTGTTCGCAACAGGGAGCGAGCAAAAAATCAACCGCTTCCTCTAGTCAAACGACGACCTCTTCTGAAGTCAAAAAGACGGATGCTTCTAGTTCAGAAGTGAAGGAGAAAGAAAAAAAAGAAGAGAAAAAAGAAGTGAAGAAAATGGATCTTGAAGCGATTGCCAATGGAGACTACAGCAGTATTGCTGGTATCTGGCAAGATGATAAGGGAAACAAGCTGGTCTTTAACGACAAAGGGTTGGTCTCACAAGAGTTAGAGGGCTATGGAGCTTCTTTGACGGATTATGGAACAGCATCAGAAGGCATTTATGGTGGTCGTGATGGAGGCTTCTTGTTGGAGTATATTCCTGCAGGAGTGACCATTGGTGATCAGGTCGATGATCAAGGACAAGTCGTCTTTAAAGATACATCAGATACCTCTAAAAACCGCTTATGGTCTGGTGTTGGTATCGCTAGTTTTGGGGAACAAGGCTCGATCTACTATCATGTAGGAGATGAATAATG
>NZ_JAPVYY010000023.1:0-9174 GCF_041432105.1 Streptococcus sp. 27098_8_148
TTTTTCTTAAATCATCAATAAAACCGCATAAAAATTGGAACTAGTTTCAGCTGAAATCGCTTGCAATTACTTAGGTAGCTGAGTATAATATAGTTAGAAAGATGAAGAAGGGATTGATACCAATGCCTTATCGAGTTAAAATTTAGGTTACTTCGTTTTAGGCCTGTTTTGCTGATAGTTGTTCATGCTCTTATCGTAAAAGAGCAGTTATGTCGTGTGTGTCGGATCGGTTGGACGGTCGGGCAAGCCTGCTTAGTTTGTCCGGAGACATAAGAAAACGTGGAAATAGTAGGTAGAAGCTTTTTATAAAGGTTTTCAAACTTCAATGCGTCCAGTCGAAAGCTCATAAATTTAGATTTGGGATAGCAAAGAAAACCTCTGGTATTTTACACAAATACTATTAAATGAAATCAACATCATAAACATTGTTTTGTTAGCCAATAGGTTAATTGCACCAAGTCAGCGAAGCAGACCAGGCCTCTAGTCCCGTAAGACTGGAGGCCATTTTTTATAAAATACCCAGGAGGAGGTGAGAGTATGGGATTGTCGTATGCGCAAGAATATAGTTGCCGTGACCATTTTCGTCAAAGAGCTTTTGAGCGCTTTGGCGTAGATGATCAGCACCTGAACAGGTGGATCAACCAACACCTCCCCTCCCTCTCTCCTTATGATAGTAATGTGGTTCAACCAGCTAATACAGAAGCCTATGTAGCCAGTGATGGTGTCATCTTTGTCTGCAATATCAAAAGTCGGGAGTTCATCACTTGCTTTAAGGCGGTTAATTACCAAGAATCTAAGGAAGAAGAGGAAGCCTATACGGACATTCACGAAAACAATGTCGCTTCCTTCAAAAAAGATGTGAACCACCTAGTCAATCGCTACCGACTCAAGGAAGCCAAAGAGCTGTTTGAAAACATTGGGGAGGACTTGGATGATTTTTATCGCCTGTCCCAAGCGGTCAAGAACGGCCAATTGAGCGAGCGAAATAGTAGGCGCCTAGAGGAATTGTTAGGCAAGTTTCATGTGATTAAGGCAGCCATGCGGATCATTGAAAATAAACGGGGAGATTACCATCTTTAGGGTCTTTTCCCCCTAAAAATAGGCGCCTAGAAGCCCTCTCATCTACTTCAGATGAGAGGACTTTTTTGCTGTGGAAAGCTTTTTGAAAAAAAGAGAAAAAAATTGTATAATAGAGTGGATATGCAAGTATTTGCAAAGCTGTAATTCGACTTGGGCGACCAAGGACCGTAAGTATTAAAATAATCACACTAAAGGAGACAACAGTGAGTAGTATTAAATTAGTCACTCTTGGCGGTGTTCGAGAAAATGGGAAAAATCTCTACGTTGCCGAAGTGAACGATTCGATTTTTGTCTTGGATGCAGGTTTGAAGTATCCAGAAAATGAGCAACTTGGGGTGGATGTCGTTATCCCCAACATGGATTATCTATTTGAAAACAAGGACCGCATTGCGGGTGTTTTCTTGACCCATGGTCATGCGGATGCCATTGGGGCCTTGCCATATCTTTTGGCGGAAGCGAAAGTCCCTGTATTCGGAACCGAGTTGACCATTGAGTTGGCTAAACTCTTTGTCAAAAGCAATGACAGTGTGAAGAAATTCAACGACTTCCATGTCATCGATCAGAATTCTGAGATTGATTTTGGTGATGCCGTCGTCTCTTTCTTTCAAACAACCCACTCCATCCCTGAAAGTATCGGGATTGTGATTGGCACTCCTGAGGGCAATATCGTCTACACGGGAGACTTTAAATTTGACCAAACTGCCAGCGAGTCCTACGCGACAGACTTTGCTCGTCTAGCTGAGATTGGACGCGAAGGTGTCCTTGCCCTCTTGAGTGATTCGGCTAATGCGGATAGCAAGGTTCAAGTTGCCAGTGAGCAAGAAGTAGGCGATGCTATCTTAGATACGATCGCAGACTGGGATGGTCGTGTCATCGTAGCGGCGGTAGCCAGCAACCTTTCTCGGATCCAGCAGGTCTTTGATGCTGCGGCTGAGACTGGCCGTCGAGTGGTCTTGACAGGGTTTGATGTGGAAAACATCGTCCGGACAGCTATTCGCTTGAACAAATTGTCTCTTGCCAATGAAAAACTCTTGATCAAGCCAAAAGAAATGAGCCGTTTTGAGGATCATGAATTGATCATTTTGGAAACAGGCCGGATGGGTGAGCCGATCAACGGTTTGCGCAAGATGTCGATTGGCCGTCACCGTTATGTGGAAATCAAAGATGGGGACTTGGTCTACGTCGTCACAACGCCATCTATTGCTAAAGAAGCTGTGGTGGCTCGTGTGGAAAACATGATCTACCAAGCAGGTGGCATTGTCAAATTGATCACGTCAAGCTTGCGCGTGTCTGGTCACGGAAACGCACGGGACTTGCAGTTGATGATCAACCTTCTTCGTCCTAAATATCTCTTCCCGATCCAAGGGGAATACCGCGAATTGGATGCCCATGCGCGGGTAGCGATGGAAGTCGGTATCTTGCCTGAGAATATCTTTATTCCAAAACGCGGCACTGTGATGGAGTACGAAAAGGGGGACTTCGTCCCTGCCGGTAGCGTCTCAGCTGGAGATGTCATGATCGATGGGAATGCCATTGGTGATGTGGGCAATATTGTCCTTCGTGACCGTAAGGTCTTGTCAGAAGACGGGATCTTTATCGTGGCGCTCACGGTGAATCGCAAAGAGAAGAAAATTATTTCCAAAGCGCGCGTGCACACCCGTGGTTTTGTCTATGTCAAGAAGAGTCGGGATATTCTTCGTGAAAGTTGCGAATTGGTCAACCAAAGCGTTGAAGACTATTTGGCGCAAGACAGCTTTGACTGGGGTGAGTTAAAAGGTTTGGTACGCGACAACTTGTCTAAGTTCTTATTTGAACAAACCAAACGCCGTCCAGCCATCCTACCAGTCGTGATGGAAGTGAAATAATAGAAGAAATGGAAACGCTTGGCGGCCCGAGGCTTGCCGAGTGTTTTTAACAGTAGAAAGAGGAAATCAAATGGCAGTTATGCAGATTGAGTATTATTCAGAAGCCTTGAAGATGGAGTGGGGCGTGTCCGTCCTTTATCCTGATGCATCGCGCGTGGAAGATCCAGCGGATACGGATATTCCAGTCCTTTATCTCTTACACGGGATGAATGGCAACCACCACTCTTGGTTGAAGCGAACCAATGTGGAGCGCATTTTGCGAAATACCAATCTGATCGTGGTCCTACCTAATACCAATAATGGTTTTTACACAGATACCCAGTATGGTTACAACTACTACACAGCCATTGCGGAGGAATTGCCAGAGACTCTTTCTCGCTTCTTCCCTAATATGACCAAGAAACGGGAGAAGACCTTTATTGCTGGTCTATCCATGGGTGGCTATGGATCGATGCTCTTGGCTCTCAAGACCAATCGTTTCTCTCGTGCGGCTAGTTTTTCCGGTGCCCTAAGTTTCCACGATCGAGATTTTGAAAACAATGACTTGGAACAACCAGCTTTTTGGAAGGGGATCTTTGGAGAGATTGAGGATTGGACGACCAGTCCCTATTCGCTAGAGACTGCTGCCAAGAAGTTTTCAGATAAGAAGACCAAACTCTGGATCTGGTGTGGGGAGCAGGATTTCCTTTATGAGGCCAATAATTTTGAAGTCAAGGAACTAGAAAAGTTAGGTTTGGATGTCACCTATACCCACAGTCCAGGCAAGCACGAATGGTTCTACTGGGAACGTGAGTTGGAGCACTTTTTACAAACCCTACCAATCGACTTTGAATTAGAAGAACGGTTAAGCTAAGATACAAATAGATTGGATATCAGTCAGAGCATTTGTTCTGGCTTTTTCATATATATAGGAAGAAAGGCTAGAAAGGTCACTTATTCATTTCAGTCCTGCTTTCTTTGTGGTATAATAGGAACGATTGAAAAATGAGCTAGAAATAGCGAACAAGATAAGAGGAGAGAAAAATGGCAAAAGATATTCGTGTGCGTTATGCACCAAGTCCAACAGGGCTACTACACATCGGAAATGCTCGTACAGCATTGTTTAACTACTTGTATGCGCGTCACCATGGTGGAACCTTTATCATCCGTATCGAGGATACAGACCGCAAACGTCACGTTGAAGACGGAGAACGTTCCCAGCTTGAAAACCTTCGTTGGTTGGGCATGGACTGGGATGAAAGTCCTGAGACGCATGAAAACTACCGCCAGTCTGAACGTTTGGAACTCTATCAAAAATACATCGACCAACTCTTGGCTGAAGGAAAAGCCTACAAATCTTACGTCACTGAAGAAGAGTTGGCAGCGGAACGTGAACGCCAAGAAGCAGCTGGGGAAACACCTCGCTACATCAACGAATACCTTGGCATGAGCGAAGAAGAAAAAGCAGCTTACATCGCAGAACGTGAAGCAGCAGGTGTGATTCCAACGGTTCGTTTGGCAGTGAATGAGTCAGGTATCTACAAATGGCATGATATGGTCAAAGGTGATATCGAATTTGAAGGTGGCAATATCGGTGGGGACTGGGTTATCCAAAAGAAAGATGGTTACCCAACTTACAACTTTGCCGTTGTCATCGATGACCACGACATGCAAATCTCTCACGTCATTCGTGGAGATGACCACATTGCCAATACCCCAAAACAACTCATGGTCTATGAAGCTCTTGGTTGGGAAGCACCTGAGTTCGGTCACATGACCTTGATCATCAACTCTGAAACTGGTAAGAAGTTGTCTAAACGTGACACCAACACCCTTCAATTTATCGAAGATTACCGTAAGAAGGGCTACCTTCCAGAAGCAGTCTTTAACTTTATCGCTTTGCTTGGTTGGAACCCTGGTGGGGAAGACGAAATCTTCTCTCGCGACGAACTTATCCAGCTCTTTGATGAAAACCGTCTCAGCAAGTCTCCAGCAGCTTTCGACCAAAAGAAAATGGACTGGATGAGCAATGAGTACATCAAGAATGCGGATCTTGCGACTATCTTTGAAATGGCCAAACCGTTCCTTGAAGAAGCAGGTCGTTTGACAGACAAGGCTGAAAAATTGGTTGAACTCTATAAACCACAAATGAAGTCAGTGGATGAAATCGTACCATTGACAGACCTCTTCTTCTCAGACTTCCCAGAATTGACAGAAGCAGAGAAAGAAGTCATGGCTGGTGAAACCGTGCCAACTGTACTTGAAGCCTTTAAGGCAAAACTTGAGGCCATGTCAGACGATGAGTTTGTGGCAGAAAATATCTTCCCACAAATCAAAGCAGTTCAAAAAGAAACTGGGATCAAAGGGAAAAATCTCTTCATGCCAATCCGTATCGCCGTTTCAGGTGAAATGCATGGTCCTGAATTGCCAGATACCATCTACTTACTTGGACGCGAAAAATCCATCCAACACATTGAAAGCATGTTGGAAAAAATCAGATAATTATCAGAAAAGTCTCAATTAAATGGGGCTTTTTGTTTTACCTCTAAAGTCAAAGTATTATAGGTTTTTCAAAAAAATGCCCCGGTTTAACAAATTGATCCTACTGAAAACGATTTTATTACTATCTAAAACAAAAATTATAAAAAAATAGCAATAATTAAGGATAATTGCTTCCAAAAATCGACAGATTAGTCTATAATGTAAGGGAAATAAAAAATGTAATAAGGAGACAGAAATGTTTTTTAAACGTTCGAACGGTGAATTCCGTGAAACGGATCGTGTGACTCGTTTCAAATTGATCAAATCAGGTAAAAACTGGTTGCGTGCTGCGACTTCTAACTTTGGTCTTTTGAAAGTCATTCGTGGTCAAGTCGAAGAGACTGTTGTAGCTGAAGTGCGTGAAGACGCAGTATCAGTGAAAGAAATGACAAGCCGTGGCTTGCTCAAAGGGATCGTAGCAGCTGGTGCTGTTCTTGGTGCAGCTACAGTAGCGAACACTGCAAAAGCAGATGAGACAGGATCAGATGTTGCGACTGCATCTGAGCTTTCAAGTGAGGCTCTTGTAGAACAAGGAAGTACAGTACTTGGTACAACTTCAACAACTGAATCTCAGTCTGAATCAACAACTGAGTCAACAACAGAATCAGCTAGCGCTTCTGCATCTGCAAGTGCTTCAACCTCTACAAGCGTATCTGTATCTCACTCAGCTTCATTGAGCGAACAAGGTTCAGCAGAACTTTCAGCAGCTTCAAGCGAATCAACTGTAGCAGCTGGCTCTGAAGCAAGTGTAGAAAGCACTACAACAGTAGCGAAAGCTGAAGATAAAGTTGTTTTGGAACAAAACACTTCAGAAGCAGCATTGTTGAACAAGATTGCAGGAGACTACTCAGCAACTGTTTCAGCTCCAGAAAAGAAAGCAGCACTTGAAGCTGCCATCGCTAAAGTTCAAACAGAATTGACAGCAAGCAACAGCTTGATCAATGCCAATGCTTCAGCTCAATCATACGCAGACCAACGCGAACGTTTGAGCAAGTCAGTAGATGACATGATGGCAACCTTGACTGCAGCAGGATTTACTGGAAACACAACAGTAAACGGTGCTCCAGCAATTTCAGCTCAGTTGGCACCAATCTCAACATCTACTTCTGGTAGTGTAGCTACTAAGCCGGTTATCTCAAATGCAAATGGTGCAACGATTGAAGATGCAGCCTTCAATGAAGCTGGTTATGCTTTGGATCCAAACACAGATCGTTTCACTTTCGGTGTATGGCAATTCCTTAAAACAAACCACGCTACTGGTGCTAAAACAAACTTTGATTACTACGCTACACTTTCAGTGGACCGTTCAGCAATCACAGGTAGCCTTTCAGCTAACCCAGATGTTTACTTGCGTATCGTTAAGAAGTCTGATGGTACAGAAGCTTACACTCGTACTATTCATGCTGGAGAAAGCAATATCTCACTTCCAAGCTACATCACCAACAACAACTCTGATGTAACCAACACTTTGACATACGCACCTGCTAACGGAACTAATCCAGGTAACGTAACCTTCTCATTGGTAAATGCGAACCTTGAGTATGAAACACTTCAAATCCGTGATACCAACTACCCAGGTAACCAAGGTGAAGACAAACAAAACGTTCAAACTTCTGTTCCTTATGCGAAAGCTGATCAAACAACTTACTATAAAGTCGTTGACAGTAGCAAGTACACAGAAGGTCAAACATACAAACCAACTGGAAATGAAACAGTTCTTGCAAGCTATACTCAAACCGGTCTTGCAGGGCAACAATTCACAGCTTCAGGAAATCGTAATATTGAGGGGTACAAACAAGTTCCAGCAACAACAGACGCAACTCAAAAAACATCTGGTATCCTTGGTAAGGGTGTTGTCGGTCAAAAACTGGTCGAACTTCAAGGTGGAGCAAACCACTACTACGTAAAACGTATCTCTGAAATCGTTGATACTGATGGCTCAACTGTAACGAAATTCTACGCTCTTGATCCATCTCAGGTTAACAACTTTGCGACATCAGATATTGGTACTGAAGATGTATCGAAGTACACACTCATCTATACAAGTAAAGTTAACAAAGCTGCTGAAGAGTGGAAAGCTGATGAGACAAAAGTTACAAAAGTAAACAGCAAAAATGGTGACTACTATATTGAAGTCAACGAAACAGCTGGAAGTAAATCACTCATTATCACTGGTTGGCAGTCTGCTACTGAGACAGATACTTATAAACAAATGGACGGAACTCTACATACTTATCCACGTCCATTCAAAGGTGCTCCAAGCACATCATTGACACCTGCCGGAGCTGGTAATAACAGTTACAATGTCATTGCTGGTAAAGTTCCAGAAATCCAAGCAGAAGGATCTGTTGCGAATGACCCAACAGCACCAAATGGTAAAGTATACTCTACTTTGAAGGGTTATTCATCATTCTCTAATAACTACTCAATTACATCAGCGGTTAAACCTTCAACTGATGTGAACTATTACTTTGTTAAGTCAGATGAAAAAGGAAGTGTTTACGTTCACTATAAAGATACTGAAGGAACAACTATTAAAGCTTCAGTAACAGATGAAGATAAACAACCTATCAACAAAGCATATGACACAGTAGTAGATAACCGTCCAGATACAATTGAGTACAACGGTAAAACTTATGAGTTGGTACCAGCAGGTACATATACTGTTGGTCAAGTCGACTCAGATGGTCACCTTACAACTTCAGATGATGTTAAAGGTTCAGTTGCTAAAGAAGATAAAAATGTAACGTATATCTATAAAGTGAAAGAAACACCAAAAGAAGGTGAAGTTGTTATCACTTATGTAGATACGAAAGGTAACGAAATCCAAAAATCTCGTCAAGATACACCTAAATCTCCATATGATACACCATATGATACAACTGAAAAAGGTGAAAAACCAAATATCATCAAGACCACTGATGGTAAGACATATAAGATTGTACCTAAAGGTGATTACCCAGTAGGAGATGTTGATGAAAACGGTCATTTGAAGTCTTCAGACCCTATTACTGGTAAAGTTGACAAACCAAAATCAACCATTACTTACGTTTATGAAGAAGTTGGAAGTGTCTTTGTTCATTATAAAGATATTAACGGAAATACGATCATGGGATCTGTTATTGATGAGCAAGATCAACCACTTGATAAGGATTATGATACTGTAGTAGATAATCGTCCTAAAGAAATTAAATTTGAAGGTAAAACTTACGAACTTGTAGAAGCTGGTAATTACCCAGTAGGTCAAGTTGACAGCCAAGGTCACTGGACAGGTGATGATGATACGACTGGTAAAGTGGCTTCAGGTGAGAAGAATGTTACTTATATCTATAAGTTGAAAGACGAATCTCAATCAGATTCAGGTTCAAATTCAGCATCAGAATCAGCTTCACAATCATTATCAGAAGTTGTATCTAACTCACAGTCTGTATCAGAACAAGCTTCTACATCATTGTCTGAATCAGTACAGGAATCAGCATCGGTATCAGCATCTGAGTCATCGTCGTTGAGCACGTCGGCGCAAGAATCAGCAAGCCAATCAGCATCAGAATCAGCGTCAGTATCGGCATCTGAGTCAGCATCGTTGAGCACATCAGCGCAAGAGTCAGCAAGCGTATCAGCAAGCCAATCAGCGTCATTGAGTACATCGGCTTCAGCATCAGCATCTACTTCAGCAAGTCAATCAGCGTCATTGAGTACATCGGCTTCA
>NZ_JAPVYY010000024.1:0-8732 GCF_041432105.1 Streptococcus sp. 27098_8_148
AAAAAAACGTAGCACTCAAAAAGTTTAACTAGGCTATTATCCTAGTTAATAAAAATAATGGATAGATATAGAGATCCATGATTTTTACAGTTTATGGAACTATATATAAGTCTATGAAAAATACAAATTATGGTCTATATAGTTGTCCATGATTTGAGTAGAAAATGGTCTATATAAAAGACCATGAAAGCATTGAATAATGGAATACATAGTAGACCATGAAACAATAAAATCATGGACCATATATAAGTCCATTATTTATCTAAAATATGGTCTATATATAAGCCCATGTTTTAAAACAAACGTGGACCAGTATATAAAACCATTAATCAGCTTTAAAAAAGCGCAATGTAGCCCGAAAACGGGCTATGACGCAGCGCAAATGCTATCCTGCGTCGCTATTGTCGAACAAAAATAAACGTAAAAATAATAATCTACAGTCGGGATTTAGCAGGAGTTTCTGTTACTCTTTGGCAAAGAGTAACGTTTTTGCACCTTTGACATCGCTGCGCGACGTACAAAGGTAAAACGCTCTGCCGAGGGCCATGGGTTGCACCCCTTTTTTGGCCCATCATGGTCCAAAAAATTCACTGCGTTTTTCGGCCCACAAAGTGGACTCGAAAAATCGGCGCGAACAACGCACCGGAAAATTGCTTCACGCAATTTTTGCTTGCCCATCTTTTGCTAAAAAAATAATTTCAACTGCGTTAAAATTATCAGCAAAAAATGGTCTTCGCCCGTTCGCACGAATCAGCGTGCGATTTGTCCGCGAACCGCGCAGACAAAAAAGCTCACTGCGTTCGCCTGATCAACACACAATAAAAAGCATTATTTGTGATAATAAAATATTTTAAATAATATTAAAAAAAGCGATTGACAATAATAAAAAATAGGAATATAATTAAATTAAAGATAGATATCGTGATTAAAAGAAATTAAGAATGGGGAAAATAAAACTAACGAAAATCCGAAGAAGCCAAAATGTAAATAACAGAAAAAGTTTAAACAGAGAAGAGGATTAAAAAATGGAAATTGATTACAACTTTATTAAAAGCGAAGAAGCTAAACAAATTTATATTGCAATTATAGTTCGTAAATTCTTAAAAGAATTTTATTATTACTCAGAAAAAGAAATGAACAAAGTTATTAAGTTCAAAGACCTTGATAAAAAACTGATGGTTGAGGTCTTTATGGACGAATGTCAAAAAATTCGCAACGATTTTGACTATGCGTCTATTAAATATCAAGATAATCAAGCACAAGTGTTCTTAGACAGAGATTATTTTTTAAATTTGAAAAAGCTGTTAGATGAACTTTATACATTGAAAACCTCGAAGGATCCAGAATATATTTACGAAAAGTTGTTTGCAGAACAAACACGTCAATTTGATTTCTTTACTAAAAATTGTTTGTACGATGGTGATGAAGATCCAGCAGAACTTTTCATCAAAGAGTTTGTGACAGAAAGAGAAGTTTAGAATGAAACACAAACATATTGCAGAAGAAATTCATTTTGATTTGAAAGAGTTGTTTGAAATCTGCGCTAATGTCATTCTTGAATCAAACGAGGGAGAAGATGTTCGAGGAGTTTTAAAAGTTGCAAAAGCTTTGATCATGAATACCTCTTACTCGGACGGAAATCATTTTTCTGAAGAAGAGAAATTGTATGAGTTGGCAGATGAGTATTTAAGTGACTTTTACGATAGAAACGGCATTGAAGAATTATACGAAATTGATGATGCTGTCAATTTTTTGATGGGGATTGATAAAGCTTATCAGTTGGATCGAATTAAAGAAGATGGATAATGTCTTTATTATGTGTCTATTAGATAAACTGATTTTGTAACGAAAAGTATTACAAATATGGTAATATTGTTATTAAGAAAATCAGCGATTATTAAGGAGACGACAAGTGGAAACAAAAGAAGTTGCTGCAGAATCAAAGAAAATAGAACGTAGAGGACGTAAGCGCAAAGAAAAGACGGATCTTTCGGCGTCATTTGAGTTAGCGCGCAAAACTCATGCAGTGCAAGAATCGTTAGTTCCAACGATCACGTATCAAAGTGAAGATGAGAAGTTGTTGAAGCAACTGATTACACAGCAATTTCTTCTTTCTCAAAACGTATTAGAGCCAGCGGCTGCTGTTGTGCTAAATCATATTCACGAAGCAGCCCTTCCTGTCGGCGGAATCGCGTTGTACGGCCATTCTGTAACGCATATCGCAGAAAACGTCGGTTTGGCTTATTCAACAACTCAGAAAGCGGTGAAACATCTTGTAGACAGCGGAGTTTTATTGTCTTCTAAACATATTTCTGTTGGCTGGGAATTGTCGCAAGACGCGACGGCGTTCTTTGAATCTATCAGAAAGAAAAAGCAAATCGTACTTACTTTTGAACATTTGACAGAAGTACAAACCGAAGCAATAAATGAAGATGGTTCGATCAACGAAAATTTCGTAGATTAAAACAGATAAAAAGACGAGTTGACCTCGTCTTTTTATTTCTTTCCGAAAAATTGATCTTTTTCGGAGAGTTGTCTATCTAAAAACGCTCATGCCCTTGAGGCTCTAAGCATTTCAGCGATATATTACTTACGAAAAAATCTGAAAAATGCTCAGAATCATCATGTCAGCATCAAAAATGCGTGTTTTTTGTATGAAAAAACGCAAATTAGAGTCCGTTATACAAAAAATAGACCTAATTTAGGTCTATTTTATTTATTGGATTTTCTATGATTACAATCCTTACAGAGCATCTGCAGGTTTTCATACGTTGTTTTTCCACCTTTGCTCCATGGGGTGATATGGTCCCCGTGCATCTCTGTGTAGTCAAAGCGATTGTGACAGATAGGACAGAGTCCCTCTTGTTCTTCGTATTTTTTGCGTTTTTGATTATCTGTGAAAGCTCTTAAATTCAGATGCTTTTCTTGATGGTCAAAAAGATAGGGGTATATGCCGCTGTGTTTTTGGACTTCGTCATCTTGGATCAGTCGTTTAATTTCGGCTTCAAATTCTTCTGCATCATAGCTATTCTCGTGATATTTATTGTATAGATCCCCCCACGGTTGACCTTTCATTTCCCTGCGGTAGTATTTGGTTGGAAAAAGCATATTGACCCAGTTAATAACAGCTTGGTAGTAAGTCCATAGCTCATTAGCGTTTCTGTCATGCTGATGTTGTGCCATGTAGTCCTCAATTTCGCCATTGTTAATCCATGATAGAACTGTTTCAAGATATTCTTGGCGGTTGGGTACGCCTTTTACTAACTTATCACCTAGGGCATAAGCTGGCCCGCTAGTTTTGGAAAAATAGCGTTTAGCGTCCGAGAGCCATGGACCAGTGTAGACGGAGTTTCTTAACTCTTGGTCAGTTAGTTTTTCGCCTGCAATATTGATGATTTTGAACCAGTCGAGTTTCTCGCTATCCGTTCCCTCGCAAATATAGACCATGAGTTCATAATCTAAAAATTGGTTCTGTTTGTCAGTTGGTAGATTAGCAAAACCCATAAAATTTAGAGAGAACTCATTATTGAAGTATTGGCAGATACTAAGTGTTCTTTGCTGACCATCTAACACTTCAAAAGAATTATCATCAGTTTTAACCCAATACATGACATTCAAAGGAAAATCTTTCTGAACGGTTTCGATAACAGCATCACGTTGTTTATCTTTATAGACAAACTCTCTTTGATAAGGAGGACGTACATCAAGTTTACCTCCGTAAGCTCTTACACCTTGTTCCTCATTATCTTCATATCCTTGAACAAGATCTCTAATTTTTATTTTATTTAATTCTATTTTCATTTGCTTGCCTTTCTTTTGATTAGTATTCGAGCATATACTTCTTTATTGTTTAAAGTAAATCTCTTACCATAATGAGGGTTATCAGGTACATATCTATCAATACCAATTAAGTCAAACTGCTCTGGGCTCCGTTTATTCAAAAATGTTATAGGAACACCCATAATTCCATCATAATCATATGGGATTTCAGCAACTTTATTTACATTGATTGCATCGTATTCATCATATTTTGGAAACTCATCAGGTGTGTATTTCTTGTATAGAATGAGATCCTCGTGACGTTTTTTGAAATCTAGGTTTGTGAACCAACAAATATTCCCAAGACTACGCCATTTTTGGCCAAAGTCATCAATCCAAAAACGTGTTTTTCTTGGTTCATAGTGATCTGGTACTTTGAAAGCCATATCTCCATAATTTGCTCCAAGCCACATCTGGTTACTTTGCAAGTAATTGAAAATTTCCTTATAGGTGATAGCATTCTGATTTCCAATAATCAAAAAATCCTTTTGATAATCGAAAAGCTGAATGATAAATTCACGAAAAAGACTGAAAGGTGGATTTGTTACTACGATATCACATTCCTGAAGAATAGCGATACTTTCTTGGCTTCTAAAATCTCCGTCTTCTTTAAGATCAGTAATATAACCTAAAGGAAGTTCAATATTGGACCCCTCAAGCGTTAAAAAAGTAGGTTTATGTTTTTCTGATTCAGGGACATCTTTGTAGATATCTAAACGGTAAGATTCTCCACTTTCCTTGTAATGTGTTGAAGTTAAACGAGACAAACCTAATCGACTGAAATTTAGAGCAAAATAACGCCAGAATGATGATTCTTCTGGATCATCACAGTTACAGAAAACATGTTTCCCTTTAAAATGTTTTGTGTAGTGTTTTAGTTCTTTTTCTACATCGCTAATTTGAGTGTAAAATTCATCTTCCTTATTTGCTTTTGCTTTAGTTAATGAGTTATTACCTGCCATTATTTATCCTTTCTACTAGAAAACAACCGTTGCCACCAGCTTCTTTTAGTTTCTAACAATAATGTTTCATTTTTCATCGTTAGAGCTCCAATCAGTTGAAGTTGATTGTTGCTTGTTTCGATCATATCAGTAATCTGCTTGTCTTTTTGCTCGATTTGATCCACTAATTGAGTGCGTTCGCGTTCAAAATCCTCGCGCAATTGCTCTATTTGGCTTTGTAGCATCTTTTCTACACGTTCGCTAGAATGTGCTACACTATCTACATCTGTATCGACATCTTCTATAATACATCTATCTAAAACATATTGCGTCAAACTCTTATTCTGTTTCTTAGATAATTCTACAAGTCTTTCTTTCTGTTCTTTTGATACACGCATACTAATTTGCACACTCATATTCTCACCTCTTTTTTGTCGATTATATACGTTGTACATAACGTTATGTATAACAATTATATCACTTTCTATACATTTTCTTTACAGATATTTTGTTAAAATCGATTTTAAGCTCTCATTTCCTTATCGGTATCTATAGAAAAAGAAACTAAATGGTCTGGTAGGGTAAATATACCACCCTGACCTTTAATGTCTTAAAACATAATAAAAACAATTAGAAAATACAGCTAAAAATCGAAGCCCTATTTTTTTACGATTTAATAATATAACTAGGCTATTAACCTAGTTAAAAATAAGATAATAAAAAAGACGGATAAACCGCCTTTTATAAATTTTTCGCTTTTTCTATCAATTCGTCTGCTTTCTTCTGCAGTTCAGAAGTTAAAGGTTGCTTTTTGTACGGTTTGACCCGTTTTGGCACGTTCGTTCCTTTGCTTGATTTTGATTTATTAGACTTTTTCGGTTTTGGTTTATTGAACTTATCTGGATCATACGTTCCAGTCACTTCTTTTTTCCAAGTAAATTCATATCCTAAAACTGGATTTCCACGCTTTTTTGACTTGATTTTTTTGACTTTTAAATCCTCAAAATAGGGAGACAACTGTTTTAAAATCGGAGTGATGACCGCTCTATCGATTTCGCTCGATTTATAGCTACTTGGCATATCTAACAAAAGTTTAAATTCATCAATCTTGAACTCTTTTCGTCCAACCGTTCGCCACTGTTTCAGAAGTCTATAAGCGGTTTTTGCGTAAGTCGAGCGAATGGAAGTAAACTCTTGCAACTCATACTGAGTAAAATTTGCTGATAACTTATTCAAAATATACTCAAAAAGAGGAGATACAGAAACTTGGGCTTGCATGTCTGACAAATCATCTTCCCATTCAACTTTAAACCGTGTAAAAAGTGGCATGTATTCAATAGAATTCTTTGTTTTCTCGATGTATCTTAATTGAGAGATGTTATTTGCTAAACTGTCCATTGTGTCATAAAATCGCTTATTGTGTTGGATAGAATAGTTTGCCAATTCTGCCAGTTGATGTTTATCGAAAATAAGGTCAGAAGTGCTTTTGTCTCTTGCTTTTGTAATAATCGCAAAAAAGAAATTCATCTCTTCTGCTGTCCATTTTCTCATGATAACCGTGTTTAAATCATTGTGATGCTTAACTACTTCATTAGCCATTAAGAACTCCTTTTCATTTCTTCTTAATTATACCACCAAAAACTTTATAAAGCAAATATTTATATTTGTTCTTAATAAACCGACATTTCTACACCCATAAACCGACATTTCTACACCCATAAACCGACATTTCTACACCCATAAACCGACATTTCTACACCCATAAAACTCGAAAACCCTTGTGACTCTAAGGTTCGCGGAGGTGTTAAATATATTATTAAACATATATATAAAATATATATAAATAAGGGACTCACTTCGTTTCGCCCCCAAATCTACACCTTCGTTTGATTTTTTTGAGGCTTCGCCTTGGAGCCTTCGGCTCTCGGTCGCTTCGCTCCCAGAGGGCTTGCGCCCTCTTGTTAGCATTCAATCCAACATTTGTGATCTTACGATTTACTTTTTGTTTTGAATGCAACACAGCTGGCCTATAAGGAAGCGTAAGCCTAAAGGATAGACCATGGCTATTTACATTGATGGAATCTAAAGTCTAGTGAATAAAGCCAATAAAAAGGACGGCTTTATCCCGTCAGCTTTTGGGGTAGATGAATTATATAAGTTAGCGAAAGTAAACGAAAATGGCAGTAAATCTAAACTTTTTTTGAATCAGGTTTATTTTAAATAATCTCATTTAGATTTAAAAACAACAAAAATGGCACTTTTTAACAACACTTTTTTTAAATTGTTGTTTTTAAACTCGATTTTATATAGTTTATACACTTTGCTCAGATTTCGGAAACCCTTGAGAGAGTAAGGATTTTGCGTCCTATTATGCAAGTGTATAAATTTATCTACCTTTTTTGCAAAACTTGGATATTAAAGTATATAAACTGTATAAAATGCTGTAGATTATCTATCTGCTAAGATCGAGATCATCTCTTTCAAAGCTTCGTTCATTATCTTCTAGCTCAAGATCTTGTCTTTGAACAATCTTTTCAGCGATCTCAGCACGTTCTTGATCCGTTAGATAATACTCTTGGTCCTGCAATTGAGATCTGTATTTGTTTCTATCTTCAATTACAGCCGTTAATTCTTTAGATAAGCTATCGTTTTCTCTAAGTAGACCAGCCATTTCTTCTTTTAGTTTAGCAATTGTAGCCCTCAGACGTTTTACAATTCCTAAACCAAGAACATGATCTTTAAAATCTTTCAACAACTGCATCAGCGGGCCAGAATTAGCCCTACGTGCCAAGTCATCAAAATCCTTTTCTGGAACCATAACATAACGTTGTTTTTCCTCGCCAAATCCTTTCTCTTTGATTCGATAGTTCCGCTTGTCGTCAATTGGTTTATCTGCAATCAGCTGCATCTTCAACATTGCATCGACAGTTTTATCTTCGATTCGTTTCATATCAAGCTTTTCAGACTCGCTCATGATCTCATCGTTCATCTGCTTAATAATTCTAGCTTGTTGCTTCTTACTAGCTTTAAAAGCTTCATCTCTTTTTTGGATCATTTCTTCTTGTTTTTGGAACATTTCTTCTTGTTGTTTCAATCTCTCGTTTAACTCATTCATCTTTTCTTCATGAGCCTTTTCTTCGCGTTGCATTTTAACAATCTGACTTGATTTTCGATTCTCAATATATTCCATCGCGTCTTTATATTCACGCATATCCTTGATATCATTCGTCTGACCAGCTTTTCGGTCAATTCCGATTTCATGTACAAATTCATGCAGACGATGAACTTCTGCATCTCTAAACGCTTTAAGCTGTTCCCTCCCAGATGGGCCGAAGCCTTCCTGTTCCAGAGCCTTTCTAAACGATGGTTGCACAGCAAGCCCATTTTTGTATCCAGTTGCTGTTGGAACCACGTTAAAGTGTGCGTGAGGGGCCCCAGATTCGTCCAGATGGACGATAGCATTGTAAATGGTCATATTATCGTGCCGTTCGTTAAAATCTATTACGTAGCGTTTCAGGGCCTCTCCCACCTCTTGCTTTTCTTCAAAACTTAGTCTTTCCCAATCTGCCTTATTACCGACTGCAACAATGAATTCCCTTTGTAGGTCCAAGTTTTTGGACTTCTGGACGTGTTTATAATAATCATCGATCTTGCGATCTTTGCGTTTTTGCTTCGCATTATAAGCGTTCAGTGCGTCGTCAAATAGTTCGTGATAAACATCTTTGATATCACGTTTGAAAATCTGAATATTGTATTTCGATTTTTCGCGCTGAATGTGCTTGTGAGCGTCGCTTTTAAATTCCTTTTCTGTCAGTTCGCGGTTGTTGTGTCTGATATTAGTTTGTTTTGGATTAGTTTTGAAAGACAATGTCATTGTTTTATTCATGATTTAAACCCACCTTTTAAGATTTACTATTTTAAGAGTTACTAATAGTATGCCATCTTTTGTTAAAAATAAAGATAAAACAGAAG
>NZ_JAPVYY010000025.1:0-8379 GCF_041432105.1 Streptococcus sp. 27098_8_148
TGACAACTCCTGAATATTATATGAGTGTTTATGGACGTATAAATCATATTGAAGAATCGGGTTGGAGAGTAGATATCCCAATAAATGATGACAATACATTGAATCTAGATGAGATGTATATAGGATCCGACATTGGTATAGGGGGAAGATTATTTGAGTAATTGGAATTTAAAAAGTTTTGATAATCTATATGCTTCATTAGCAGAATCAGCTTACAGATATAGACCCAAAAATTTTCCATATGAACAATTGAATCCGGAAAGGCAAAAAGCACTTGATTCAGGGAAATCCGTTGAATTTAGTTTCTCTACAGATGGAAAAGATTCGGAAGGTCAAGTAACTCATGGCGGGGGTACGGATCTGCCAAATGGTGGCAAGGTTTATCTTCAACCAGATAATAAAAAGTTGTTAGAGGATGCAGAAACTGGATACCACGCTTATTATGTCACAGATACTGAGACGATCAATGCGAATACGCACCAGACCTATTTTTCGATTCGTGGAAGTGACGGTTTTGGAATTGATTTCTCAAATATTTTGGATGCAGATTTAAAGGAGTTTAATTCCAAAGATTGGATCAATAATGATGCAGCTTTTGCTCTTACAGATGCGATCGTTCCTCAAGCACAGTATGCTACAAAAGGCATGAAAGCAAAGATCGCTGAATTAGAAGACAAAGCTGCACCGGATGCTAAGATGGATGTGACGGCTCATTCACTTGGAACAATGGTATCTGCTCAAGGTTTAGCAGGATTAGATGATTCGGAATTGAACCACATCGGAAAAGCTGTTCTTTTTGATGGCCCAGATACAACATTGAGCTTGATAAAGGCAGGATATAGTCCGGAAAAACTGAAATTATTGGATGAAAAAATTGTTTATTATGTCAATCCTTTTGATCCAGTTAGCATGCTCAATCGGGATAGACCTTGGGAGCAACAACTTGGCCAAGTCAATGTAGTTGTCCCGATTAAGTATACTAGTATGACGGACAAGTATTCTTCACATGATTTTGGTGCCTATCAAGTAGATAGTTATGGCAATATCCTAACGGCATCGGAATCCTATCATCCAGAGTTGTTAGTTGCAGGTCAGAGACTTGCAAAACTTAATAGAGAAAAAATTGATAAACTGAAGGAATACATTCCTAGAAAAACAATCAACCGAATCGTAACGATGAGTCCAGAGGAATTTAGTAAATTTGCTTCCCTAATACAAAAAGGAAGTAAAGATTTCTGGCATAATTACGATGATTTTTTTGATGGGCTTTCTGGTTTAGGAATAGATAGTGAAGCGATCGTAATGATTGCTTCCAATCTCCCAGATCTGGCGTGGCTATACTATGATTATCAAAATCAATATGCTAAAATTATAAAAGATGCCCAGAAAGCTTCTTTGGAATGGGATCGAAAAAATTTAGACCTCAAGAATCCCAATAATTTGCACAACAAAATTAAAAGTGCTGGGAGCTATGCGGAGCGAATCTTACTTCGCACAGAATTGTTATATGCAGCAGTTCAATTGGCAGATGCAGATATTGAGCAGAAGGTGTCAGAAACAGAGAAAATGATCACGACTGCGGAAGAAAACATAAAAATAGAGGTTGAATTATCTAGAAATGTTATTTTTGGATTGGGATGGGCATTGTCAGCAAGTGAAAGAGAAAGTTTAATGACTGACTTGACTTTTGAACATTTGTGGGATAGCGGAATTGAGGAGACCGATAAAAGTAATTTAAAGAACTACAAAGAAAAAATGAGTGGCTTCTCAAAGAGTATGATTCAATGTGCACAGAAACTTGTAGAGGTTGACGAACAAGGCGCTGCTGATATTTTTGGATCCCTATCATAAAAGAAGGAGGAAACGATGCCAATAAGTTTACCGTTTATGAATGAAAAAATACTGGAAGGACTGAAAGCACAACAGAGATTGGCAATAAAAGCGGCTGTTGTAGTAGCAGTGAACACTATAAAGCTAAAGAATATATCTCTCCAAGCAAGACTGCATATAAAAGCAGAGGAATTAGAAAACTATGCAAAAAAGACTTACAGTGAAAATATCACGGATGGTCTTGAAGGACAAGCCGCAACTGCGGCAAAAAACTATTTGTCTAAAGTGAGCAAACCAGAACTTACTAGTCCGCTAAGAAATTGAGAATTGACAGAAGATGAAGGAAGATCTTTATAAATTAGAACTTGAATTTGATAGCAAAATGAAACAGTTAAAGAAAAAAGAGGAATCTCTTGAAGAAGATCTCTCTTATTTTCTACAGCAAACGGATCAGTTGAAAGAAGAAGTCTATCGCATGGCAGAAGGTGAGTTACCTGCAGAAGTTCATACTTATTTTTTCCAAATGGATGAAAATAGTGAACGATTTCGACGTGACGTCTTTGAACAATTGGATCAAATCCAGGAAGAGCGTTCAAAGCTCAAATGGGAGTTTGACAATGAGATAGATGCTTTCTATAAACATCAGAAAAAGCTGGAATCAAAAGCCAAAAAAAATCAGTAAGACTGTCCTTACTGATTTTTTAGTTGGTTCCGGATGATGCTGTATCTGCGCCATTGTCTGTTGCGGTGGAGACTTGGTCTTGTGCAGCAGATGAACTGGTTTCTGTAGCGGATGAGCTATCGGTTTCTTTTTGTGAACTAGCATCTGTATTGCTTGAATCGGTTTGCGTATTGGTATTAGCATCTGTATTGGTAGCGCTTGAGTCAGATCCCTTATCGTGGACCACGACGACGCTGGTGCTACTAGATGGTTTATCTTCTGTTTTTTGATTGTCTTTATTAAGCAGGCTTATAATCGTAAAAGAAGTGACGATAATCCCTAAAAGACTGGCAATCGTGGCGACAACTGTTTGAAATAGTGATAGGCCTTGTTTGACTTTTTCACCACGTGAGGGTCTAGAATCTGTAGTATCCTCTGGTTTTTGGTTTTTGTTGCTTCTTGAATATTGTGACATGTTCATTCTCTTTCTATCAAAAATTGTTTTTAACACTTTCCTATTATAAGTCATTTTCTGAAAAATGTCTAAAAAGAACTGAATTTTATGGAGTGATTTTACCTCATCTCTCTTTATCAAATCCTTGTCCCAAGCGGTTAGAAATGATAAAATAGAAGTTACGTAAAAAGAAAGTGATGGATGCGTAGGACATGATTTATTTTGACAATTCAGCAACGACCAAACCTTATCCAGAAGCCCTTGCGACCTATACAGAAGTGGCCACTCGGATCTGGGGGAACCCTTCTAGTTTGCACAATCTAGGTAGTCAAGCGACTCGTATTTTAGAAGCTTCTAGAAAACAGATTGCAGAGTTAATTGGCAAGAAAGCTGAAGAAATTTACTTCACGTCTGGTGGGACAGAAGGGGACAACTGGGTCCTCAAGGGTGTCGCCTTTGAGAAAGCTCCTTATGGCAAGCATATCATTGTCTCTGACATCGAGCATCCGGCTATCAAGGAGTCCACTGCTTGGTTAAAGACGCAGGGATTCGAAGTGGATTATGCTCCAGTGGATGCGCGTGGCTTTGTCAAAGTGGATGCCTTGGCTAGTCTTCTCCGTCCAGATACGACCTTGGTCTCTGTCATGGCCGTCAACAATGAGATTGGCTCCATCCAGCCCATCCATGAAATTGCGGCTCTCCTAGAAGATCGCCCAACGATTAGTTTCCATGTCGATGCGGTTCAAGCTTTAGCCAAGGTAGCAACAGAAGTTTATCTACCAGAGCGCGTGGACTTTGCGATCTTCTCTAGTCACAAATTCCATGGTCTTCGTGGAGTTGGCTTTGTCTACATCAAAGAAGGCAAAAAGATCACCCCTCTCTTAACGGGTGGGGGTCAAGAAAAAGAAATGCGCTCGACAACTGAGAACGTGGCAGGTATCGCAGCAACCGCAAAAGCCCTACGCTTAGCTATGGAAAACCAAGAAGTTTTTGCCAGCAAGACCCAGCAGATGAAAGAAGTCATCCGCAAAGAATTGGCCAACTATCCAGATGTCACAATCTTTTCTGGTGAGGATCACTTTGCCCCTCACATCTTGACTTTTGGGATCAAGGGAGTTCGTGGTGAAGTAGTGGTCCATGCCTTTGAAGAGTTTGATATTTATATCTCGACGACCAGTGCCTGCTCGTCCAAGGCTGGAAAACCAGCTGGTACCTTGATTGCCATGGGAGTGGACAAGAGTATTGCACAGACAGCAGTTCGCCTCAGTCTTGATATTGAAAATGACATGAGCCAAGTCGAGCAATTCTTGACCAAGTTCAAACTGATTTACGAACAAACACGAAAAGTACGTTAATTTTAGAAGGAAATCAATATGACCTTAACCTATTCAGAAATTATGATTCGCTATGGAGAGCTTTCTACTAAAGGGAAGAACCGCATGCGTTTCATCAATAAACTTCGCAATAATATCAAAGATGTTTTATCTATTTATCCGGCTGTCAAAGTGACAGCGGACCGCGATCGAGCCCATGCTTATCTACATGGGACGGATTATGAGCCGGTGGCAGAATCCCTCAAGCAAGTTTTTGGAATCCAAAATTTTTCACCTGTTTACAAGATTGAAAAATCAGTACCAGCCTTAAAAGCGGCAGTGCAAGAGATTATGAAGGAGATTTACAAGGACGGCTTGACCTTTAAAATCTCAAGTAAGCGTAGCGATCACACTTTTGAACTCGATAGCCGTGAGCTCAATCAAACTCTAGGTGGCGCTGTCTTTGAAGCGATCCCAACGATCCAGGCACAGATGAAAAAGCCAGATATCAATCTGCAAGTCGAAATCCGAGAAGAAGCAGCCTACATCTCTTATGAAACCATTAAGGGAGCCGGTGGCCTTCCTGTTGGGACTTCTGGCAAAGGCATGCTCATGCTATCTGGTGGGATCGACTCTCCAGTAGCTGGTTACCTGGCCTTAAAGCGTGGTGTGGATATCGAAGCGGTCCACTTTGCGAGCCCACCTTATACCAGCCCAGGTGCCTTGAAAAAAGCCCATGACTTAACACGGAAGTTGACCAAGTTTGGGGGCAATATCCAATTTATCGAGGTGCCCTTCACAGAGATCCAAGAGGAAATCAAGGCAAAAGCGCCAGAAGCTTACCTCATGACCCTGACCCGCCGCTTTATGATGCGCATTACAGACCGCATTCGCGAGGTTCGTGGTGGTTTGGTCATTATCAATGGTGAAAGCTTGGGACAAGTGGCTAGCCAAACCTTAGAGAGTATGCAGGCCATAAATGCGGTAACCAATACGCCAGTTATCCGTCCAGTGGTAACCATGGACAAGTTGGAAATCATCGATATTGCCCAAGAGATTGATACCTTTGAAATCTCCATCCAACCGTTTGAAGACTGTTGTACCATCTTTGCACCAGATCGTCCAAAGACGAATCCGAAACTCAAAAATGCGGAGCAGTATGAGCAACGGTTGGATGTGGAAGCTTTGGTCGAGCGTGCTGTGTCAGGCATCGTCGTAACGGAAATCACACCAAAAGCAGAAAAAGATGAGGTCGATGACCTGATCGAGGATTTGCTATAGGGGAGACTGGGAGTATCCAGCCTCTTTTTCTACTCAAATCTAAAGGAGACAAAATGAAAAAAATTATCGTATTAATGACAAGTTTGCTTCTGTTGACAGGCTGTGTCAAAGTATCGTTTACTGGACCGAAAAAAGAAGAGAAGACTAGCCAATCAAGCAGTAGAAAAAAAGAACCCCTCACATTTGTCAGGGCCGAGCAGTATAAAGACCAGGACAACGAAGTCTTGGAAGCGTCCGAAAAATTTATCAAGGAACATCCAACGCTTGGAGAAGCTGGAAAATTATTTGTCTTTTTCCCAGGATATACCTTTGGAAATGAGGAAAACCGCTTCGCCTTGTTCTTTATTGTGAATCGTACCACCACCACCATCGATCGTGATGGATCCTTTGTCCTGAATTTGGAATATGATGGAGAGCCACTTTTTAAAGATGTCACAGTTGACTATGAAGTGAGCGAATCGGGTGTGTTAAAACCCAATACTGCTGCAGCGATTCCGATAAAAATTACTAAGGAACAAGAAGAAAAAATGAAGGGGATGAACGATTCGTCTAAAGCCAAAATGAGCTTCAATGACTTTAAATTTAAGGATAAGTAGATGAAAGCCGGTTTTGAATGCGATCTTAAATTACAAGATACAAAAAATAGATTTTTCAAAGAAAATTCGCTTTCAAAGCGCAAAAATACTTGTCTTTGTCTAATAGAAGTGATATACTTAGAGAGTTGACTATGCACATGCCTGTGCAACCGCTCGAACATCGTCGCTCATTTCCATGAGAGTAAGTGGTTCGTCCCACGATGCTAGGCGAGTCTTCACAAAAATACGGGGAAACCCAAAAATACATAGGAGGTGCATAATGAGCACATACGCAATCATTAAAACTGGCGGAAAACAAGTTAAAGTTGAAGTTGGTCAAGCAGTCTACGTTGAAAAATTGAACGTTGAAGCTGGTCAAGAAGTTACATTTAACGAAGTTGTTCTTGTTGGTGGTGAAAACACTGTTGTCGGAACTCCACTTGTTTCAGGAGCTACTGTTGTTGGAACTGTTGAAAAACAAGGAAAACAAAAGAAAGTTGTTACTTACAAGTACAAACCTAAAAAAGGTAGCCACCGTAAACAAGGTCACCGTCAACCTTACACTAAAGTTGTCATCAACGCTATCAACGCTTAATTTTTAGGAGAACACATGATACAAGCAGTCTTTGAACGAGCCGAAGATGGCGAGCTGAGGAGTGCAGAAATCACTGGGCACGCTGGAAGCGGTGAATATGGCTTTGATGTCGTGTGTGCATCGGTTTCGACTCTAGCC
The DNA here is from genome assembly GCF_041432105.1 of Streptococcus sp. 27098_8_148. NCBI lineage: Bacteria > Bacillati > Bacillota > Bacilli > Lactobacillales > Streptococcaceae > Streptococcus > Streptococcus sp. 27098_8_148. Next base: position 6,848 of record NZ_JAPVYY010000025.1, read on the forward strand.
ATTAACTTTGTCAACTCTGTTGAGAAATTTGCAGGCTACGAACCGGATCTAGAATTAAACGAAGAAGAAGGTGGCTTCCTTCGGGTCACAATCCCGACAGATATTCCACCACATCAAAGAGAAATGACCCAACTATTCTTTGAATCATTTTTCTTAGGGATGGCAAACTTATCGGAGAACTCTTCAGAGTTCGTCCAAACAAGAGTTATCACAGAAAACTAACATGGAGGAAAACAATTATGTTGAAATTGAATCTTGCTAACTTGCAACTTTTCGCCCACAAAAAAGGTGGAGGTTCTACATCAAACGGACGTGATTCACAAGCAAAACGTCTTGGAGCTAAAGCAGCTGATGGACAAACTGTAACAGGTGGATCTATCCTTTACCGTCAACGCGGAACACACATCTACCCAGGTGTGAACGTTGGACGTGGTGGAGACGATACTTTGTTCGCAAAAGTTGAAGGCGTAGTACGCTTCGAACGTAAAGGTCGCGATAAAAAACAAGTTTCTGTTTACCCAATCGCAAAATAAAAAGGTTTTCTAAACCTTTTTGTCCCGAGCCTTGATCCAAAGGTGAGGAAGCTAGAAATAGCAAAATGAAAGCTTTCTGATTTATCAGAAGGCTTTTTTCTTTTATTTATTTAAAAATATCATGTTTACCCTTGTTAATATAATGTTTGAATTTGTGTTTTTTGAAAAATATAGTATAATAGAGACAAATATAGTAGGAATGGAAGTAGTACCATGAAAGATAGCAGACATGTTGAAATTCTTCAGGAACTGGATCGAAAAAGTGTGGTATCAGTCAAAGAACTCAAGGAACTCTTTGGGGTGACAGACATGACCATTCGTCGTGATCTGATCGATCTTGAAAAACAAGGTCTTTTAGTTCGTGTACATGGTGGAGCCCACAAAAAGGTGAAAGATAGCTTGTTAGAGGCTTCTCACAGTGAGAAAAATCTCATCAATATTGATGAGAAACGAACCATTGCAAAAAAATGTGCAGACTTGATCGAAAATGGGGATACCGTCTTTATTGGGTCTGGTACGACAACAGATTTTATCGGCGACTATTTAGAAGGAAAGGAAATCAGTATTGTCACCAATTCCCTCCCCATTTTTGAAAAGCTAAAAGATTTTCCAAATTATGACTTGATCTTAGTTGGAGGTCGCTACCGGGTGAAGACACAAACTTTTGTCGGTCAATTTGCCAATAAACTCTTGAAAGAAATCAAGGTTTCTAAAGCTTTCATCGGGGTCAATGGCATCGATGGGCATCATGTTTCCACAGCCAATGAAGAAGAGGGAAATGGTAATGCTATTATTCTAAACAACGCAATTGAGAAATATGTGGTTGCTGATAACAGTAAGTTTGATAGCTATTCTTTCTATAGTTTCTATCGAGTGGAAGACCTGAATGCCATTATTACTGATGATAGTATTCCAAAGAAGATCAAAGACAAATATGCCTTGTATACGAAAATTATATAAAATGAGAGGCTGGGACAAAAGTCCTAGCCTCTCAATTGT
>NZ_JAPVYY010000026.1:0-7645 GCF_041432105.1 Streptococcus sp. 27098_8_148
CAAAAATAATTGAGAGGCTAGGATTTTTGTCCCAGCCTCGTGTTTTAGCCTACAAAAGCATTGATTTCTGCTTCGATATTTGCAATTTTTTCTTTAGCATCTGCTTCAGATTCACCAACTGTAGCGATGTAGAATTTGATTTTTGGTTCTGTACCTGAAGGACGAACGGCAAACCATGAATCATCAGCCAAGATGTATTTAAGAACGTTGCTTGGAGGAGTTGTCAATTTTTCAACGCCGTCAGCAGTAGTAGCTGTTTGTTCCAAGAAGTCTTCTGTCTTAGCAATGTCTGTGTTGTTGAATTGTTTAGGAGCATTGCCACGGAATTTATCCATGATTTTCTTGATTTCAGCAGCTCCGTCAACACCTGAAAGGGTAACAGAGATGGTTTTTTCTGCGAAGTAACCGTATTGTTTGTAGATTTCTTCGATACCATCTGCCAAAGTCATACCACGTGAGCGGTAGTAAGCTGCGATCTCAGCAACGATAAGAACGGCTTGGATAGCGTCTTTGTCACGTACGAATGGTTTGATGAGGTAACCGAAGCTTTCTTCAAAACCAAGCATGTAAGTGTGGTTGTGTTGCGTTTCAAATTCATGAATCTTTTCACCGATAAATTTGAAACCAGTCAAGACGTTAAACATGGTTGCGCCGTAGCTTTCTGCAATCTTAGTTACCAACTCAGTTGATACGATGGATTTACAGAGGGCAGCATTGGCAGGAAGGGTACCAGCTGTTTTGTGAGCTTCAAGAATGTATTTAGCAATGATCGCTCCGATTTGGTTACCAGAAAGGTTGAGGTAAGAACCGTCTGGTTGGCGGATTTCAACACCAAGGCGGTCAGCATCTGGGTCAGTTGCAACCAATACATCAGCGTCTACTTTGCGGCCAAGTTCTTCAGCAAGAGCAAAGGCAGCTTGGTTTTCAGGGTTTGGAGATTTAACAGTTGAGAAGTCAGCATCTGGAACAGCTTGAGCTTCAACAACTTGAACAGCTTCAAATCCAGCTTGGGCAAGAGCACGACGAGCCAACATTTCACCAGTACCATGAAGTGGAGTGTAGACAATCTTCATGTCGCGACCGTATTCATTGATCAAGTCTTGGTTGATGTTAACGCCTTTCACTTCTTTCAAGTATTCAGCGTCGACATTTTCACCGATAACTTCGATGAGACCGCTAGCCTTACTTTCTTCAAGGTCAGCCAATTGTACAGTGAAAGGATTTTCGATAGTACGGATGTAATCTGTCAATGCATCAGCATCTGCAGGTGGCATTTGTCCACCGTCTTCACCGTAAACCTTGTATCCGTTAAATGGAGCAGGGTTGTGGCTAGCGGTTACCATGATCCCAGCAAATGTGTGGAGATGACGAACAGCAAACGACAATTCAGGTGTTGGACGTAGGCTTTCAAATACATACGATTTGATCCCATGTGCAGCCAAAACTTGAGCAGATTCAAAAGCAAACTCAGGAGAGAAGTGACGGCTGTCGTAGGCGATCGCAACGCCGCGTTTCTTCGCTTCCTCACCTTTTGAGTCGATCAATTGGGCCAACCCTTCAGTTGCTTGGCGAACAACATAGATATTAATACGGTTAGTACCAGCACCAATTAATCCACGCATACCAGCTGTACCGAATTCAAGGTTGGTATAGAAGGCATCTTCTTTTGTTTTTTCATCCATTGCGACCAACTCATCACGAAGGTAAGCTGGTAATTCAGCAAAGTCGAGCCATTTTTGGTAGTTTTCTTGATAGGTCATGCAAGCGTCTCCTTTTTGCTTATAATTTAATCGCTTACATTATAGCAAATTTTTTCAGAAAATTCTAGCGATAATTGTAAATCTTTTCAAAAAAAATAGGGTTAATTCACCATCAAAAAAAGCCAAGATAAATTGGTCTTGGCTTTGAAGGTTATTTTAATTTTTCAAGAGATGGAACGACTGCACTGGTAATGAGTACTGTCGCAATGACTTCGATGAGTGAGTTAGTAGACACAATCAAGCCAAGGAAATGTTGAATTCCCCCTCCAAAACTGTTACCAAAGAAGAAGTAAATCCCACTTAGAACGAAAACAGTATTGGTCATAGAGCCGACAATTCCAGCGATCACAAGTCCAGTACGATTGCGAATCCAGCGATAGACGAAGTATGGGGTTACTCCGATGAGAATCCGAGGGACTATGGCAATGATAAGGGAGTAGAGATTCCCGTGAGGGACAAAGGGACTAAAGAGATAGCTAGCGGGTGTTATAACCAGGGTATTCATAGTGAGGCTAAAGAGTCCCATGAGGAGTCCTAAGATAGCTCCAATCCGTGGACCGTATATGATAGAGGCGATCACGACAGGAATATGAACCAAGGTTGGTTGAATGCCTGATGGAACAAATTGCAGAATGAAGGACGTCACAAAGTGAATGGTGATCATCACCGCAAAAAAGATGGCAATTCGTGAAATAGAAGATGATTTTCTCATAAACAATTCTCCTTAACAGTTTCTACAATAGTTTCTACAGGCGCTAGAGCTCCAGCACCTTTGTCCCCACAAGCAAGAACAGCATCACGAGGTTGGATAATCTGGTAACCATAGTCTTGTAAGAGCTTTAGATTTCGTTGGGTAGCGGGATGTTCTAACATTTTTGTATTCATAGCAGGGGCCAGTAATTTTTTAGTTCTTTGTGGCAAGGCTAGAGCTGTGCTTGTGACCATATTATCTGCCAGTCCCATAGCCAATTTAGCAATGGTATTGGCACTGGCTGGCGCGACAAGAAAGAGGTCAGTTTCTTTCCCAATGTCGATGTGCTCGATCCGCCGTGGATCGTCTTCCACCATAACATCTAGCCCTACTTGGTTTTTTGAAAGAACTTGCAAGGTTAAAGGGGTGATAAATTTTTGGGCTGAAGGAGTCATGAGGACCTTCACTTCAATTCCCAATTTGGTTAGTTGGCTGGTAATATCAGCAGCCTTATAGGCGGAAATACTACCGGTAACCGCTAAAGTAATGTGTGTCATATGTTCCTTTTTATTTGATATAACGTAGGATAGCCTCTGCGATTTCTGTTTTCGTAGAAGCTTCTAGGACCTGATCATCTGTCACTAGATAGGCTTGATGCTGACCGTTCTGAATCTTGGTCAGATCATTGGCAACGATCATGCTGGCATGATTTTTAACCAAGCTTTCACGCGCTACATGGATCAACTCTTCAGAAGAAACGTCGACTAAAAGCTTAAAGCCGATCAGTTGAATAGCAGGGTTCCATTCTTTGACGAGCGAGATAATCTTGGGATTTTTCTTTAGAAAGAGCACTTGGTATTCTTCTTTGGAAGAAATTTTCGCTTCCTGATTTTCGCGATGGATAAAGCTATGAAGGTCTTGAGCCTTCTCAACTTCCTCAAGGCCTGTCATGTAAACAGGTGTGTAGTCTGAGACTGCCATAGCGTGAATCAAAACCTGATGATGAGGGACTTCCGTTTTCATTTGTGCGAGAAGTTCTTCGACATTCTGGATCAATAGAAGTCGAAGCTGTGGATGAGGATCGGGTTTAAGCGCGGTAGGCGTTGTGATCAAGGTCACCTGATGTCCCTTTGCAAGAGCCATTTCTGCAAGGATTTTCCCTAGGCTCCCGGTGGAATGATTGGTGATCGAACGAACACTATCAATGGCTTCGCTCGTCCCACCTGATGTAATTAAAATATGCATATGCTTATTTTACACAAAAAAGATACGTAAGTAAAGTTCTGAAGCTATTAGGATTAACTATGTATAGCCATAAAATTTAGATAAAAAACGAACGTTCGATTCAAAAGGTGGAAAAACCATGTTATTTTCGCGAATTTTAGGTATAATAGATCTATCAAATATAAAGGAGTCCCTTATGAAAACAGATATCGAAATTGCTCAAAGCATTGAACTCCAACCGATTGTGGACGTTGTTAAGAAAATTGGTTTGGTTGACGATGATCTTGAATTGTATGGAAAATACAAGGCAAAATTGAGCTTTGATAAGATTCGTGAAGTTGAGAAAAATCCAGTAGGAAAACTTATCTTAGTCACTGCGATCAACCCAACTCCAGCTGGAGAAGGGAAATCAACCATTACCATTGGTCTAGCAGATGCTTTGAATAAAATCGGTAAAAAAACCATGATTGCCATTCGCGAACCTTCTTTAGGTCCAGTTATGGGGATTAAAGGTGGTGCTGCTGGTGGTGGCTATGCCCAAGTTCTACCGATGGAAGACATCAACCTTCATTTCACAGGGGATATGCATGCGATCACAACGGCTAATAACGCCCTCTCAGCATTGATTGATAATCATTTGCATCAAGGAAATGAGCTAGGTATTGACCAACGTCGGATTATCTGGAAACGGGTAGTGGACTTGAATGACCGCGCTCTTCGTCATGTCTCTGTCGGTCTTGGCGGTCCTTTAAATGGGATTCCGCGTGAAGACGGTTTTGATATTACCGTTGCTTCTGAGATCATGGCCATCCTTTGCCTGGCGACAGATATTGAAGATTTGAAACGTCGTTTGGCCAACATCGTGATTGGTTACCGTTATGATCGTAGCCCGGTCTATGTCCGTGATTTGGAAGTGGAAGGGGCTCTTGCCTTGATCCTCAAAGATGCGATTAAGCCAAACTTGGTTCAAACCATCTATGGAACGCCTGCCTTTGTTCACGGTGGTCCATTTGCCAATATTGCTCATGGATGTAACTCTGTATTAGCAACGACGACAGCTCTTCATTTAGCTGACTATACGATTACAGAAGCAGGTTTTGGGGCTGACCTTGGTGCTGAAAAATTCCTCGATATTAAAACTCCAAACTTGCCTACATCACCAGATGCAGTCGTAATCGTAGCGACACTCCGTGCCCTTAAGATGAACGGTGGAGTGACTAAGGATGCTCTGACAGAAGAAAACGTAGAGGCTGTTCGTGCTGGTTTTGCCAATTTGAAACGCCACGTTGAAAACATCCGTAAGTTTGGCATTCCTGCAGTGGTTGCCATCAATGAATTTATCACTGATACAGAAGCAGAAATTGCTGCTTTGAAAGAATTGTGTGCTGAAATTGAGGTGCCAGTTGAGCTTGCGAGTGTATGGGCGAATGGTGCGGACGGTGGAGTTGAACTTGCTGAAACCTTGGTTAAGACCATTGAAACAAGTCCAGCTAACTACACACGCTTGTATGATAATAACCTTTCTGTTGAAGAAAAAATTGAAAAGATTGTTACAGAAATTTATCGCGGTACTAAGGTGAATTTTGAGAAGAAAGCCAAGACACAAATTGCCCAAATCGTGAAAAATGGATGGGATAAGTTGCCAATCTGTATGGCCAAAACACAATATAGCTTCTCTGATAATCCAAATGCCTTGGGAGCTCCTGAAAACTTTGAAATCACTATCCGTGAAGTGGTTCCAAAATTGGGAGCAGGCTTTATTGTCGCTTTGACTGGGGATGTCATGACCATGCCTGGTTTACCAAAACGTCCAGCTGCTTTGAATATGGATGTGGCTGATGATGGAACAGCCATCGGTTTGTTCTAATAGCTAGATATCTAAAAACAACTTCTGTTCAAATGAGCAGAAGTTGTTTTGGTCTTGTTAATCAATCATTATTCAGTAAGGAGTTGGTACCTGATTTTTCGATAGATTATGATGAGCTGTAGGGTCATGGGAATCCAGATAAGGGGTTCGCAGAGAATGACCCCCATGTAGCCGGTGTGAGGAATAATCCACAGAACGAAGAAAATTTTTCCAAACAATTCAATAAAACTGGATGTGAGTGGGGTTAATTTTTTACCCATTCCCTGTAGGGCATTTCTCAGGATGATGAGACTCGCCAAAATAGGATAAAAGCAAGAGCTGATCTGGAGATAAAGACTGGCATTTGCAATGAGATCAGGATTTGTCGAGCCGGAAATAAAGCTGGTTAAAGACGGACTTGTGAAGAATAGAAGAGCAGCAACCAAGACAGACCAAACCCAAGAAAGAAGGTTGGCAATGGTAACGCCTTTTTTGATCCGCTGGAATTGCTCTGCGCCAAAATTCTGCGAGATAAAGGTTGTGATACTTGAGGCGATAGCAGTAATCGGTAAAACGGCAAAGGACATGATACGACGGGCTGCGACCTGTGCACTGATAATGGTTGTTCCAAGCTGATTAATAGCGGATTGGAGGATAACCGTTCCAATCGAAACGATGGAAGTCATGAGGCCCATGGCAAGGCCCTGACTTAGCAGATCCTGATAAAGCTCCTTGTCCCAAACAAAATCCTTGCGATGCGGGAGCAGAAAAGGGACCTTCTTACGAATATAGAGAAGACAAAGAAGGGCCGAAATACCCTGGGCAATAATGGTCGCAATTCCAGCGGATTGGACTCCGAGATGGAGTTGGGTAATAAAATAAAGATCGAGAAGAATATTGAGAACGGCAGCGATAATCAGGAAGTAGAGTGCCGCTATGCTATCGCCAACAGCTCTAAGAAGTCCAGCGCAAAGATTATAGGCAAAGGTCACAGCCACACCATTGACAATAGTGGAGATATAGAGATAAGACTGAGACACAATTGCTGATGGGGTCCCTAAAAATTGGAGCAGGGGAAAAAGTCCAACAGCACCAATGAAGATCACAAAGAGACTGAGGATGCCACCAATAATAGCAGTTGCGGCGACTGATTTTCGTAATTGGTCTTCGTTTTTGGCTCCATAATTTCTCGCGATAATAATCCCCATCCCATTTCCAACACCGACAGCAAATCCAACGATCAAATCAAATATGGCAGAGGTTGCTCCAACGGCAGCCAATGATTTTTGACCTAAAAAACGCCCCACAATCATAACATCCGAGGTATTGTAGAGTTGTTGAAAGATATTGGATAAAAGAATAGGAAAGGCGAAACTCAAAAGAGCGGGTAAAATAGGACCATCTATGAGATCCACACGTTGAATTCTTTTCATAGTGTCATTATACCAACTTCAGGAACCAGCGACAAGCGTCGATAGTTGAAGGCCCTTACATTTTTTGGTATAATCAGGGCAGAAAAGGAGGCTTTTATGAGCTTAACCAGTCAATTAATTACGGAAACGTTCCCAGATCTGGACAAGGTCGAGAGGCTGAATATCGAGGCATTCCCAGAAGAAGAGCGAGTCCCTATGTCGGAATACCTGCGTTATACGGACAATGACGATGCTAATTTTTTTGCTTTTTATAACGAAGAAGAATTTGTAGGATTTGCTTTTTCTATCTATAACCAGAAAGCTTTTTATGTTAGCTTCTTTGCCATTATGCCCCACCTACGTAGCCACGGTTATGGTCAAGAAATCATTGAAAAATTGGTAGAATTTTACCAAAGAACCATGATTCTTGAAGTGGAACGTTTGGATGAAGAATGTGACAATCTAGAGCAACGTCAGTCTCGGATGGATTTCTATAAGCGAAATGGATTTAAAACTGCCAATGCCTTTTTAGAATACGAAGGACTGAGCTTTGAAATTCTCTATCGGGGTGACCACTTTGACGAAGAGGCTTATCGCGATATTTTCCGTAAACTGCAGGAAGAAAATTATTTCGATTTCCGCATTAAATATAGACGCTTTAGTGACCACTAGACAAGAAGGAGGCTGGGACAAAAGTCCTAGCCTCTCAATT
>NZ_JAPVYY010000027.1:0-6476 GCF_041432105.1 Streptococcus sp. 27098_8_148
GATGTCGATACCGACTCAGACGTTGATGCTGACTCGGATGCTGAAACTGATTCAGAGGTTGAGACTGATTCTGAAGCAGAGGCTGATTCGGACGTTGAGACTGACTCGGATGTCGACACCGATTCAGACGTAGACACTGATTCAGAAGTTGACACTGATTCAGAAGCTGACGCTGACTCAGACGCAGAAGCTGATTCAGAAGCTGACGCTGACTCAGACGCAGAAGCTGATTCAGAGGCTGACGCTGACTCAGATGCAGAAACTGATTCGGACGTTGATACTGACTCAGACGCTGAAACTGATTCGGATGTTGATACTGATTCGGACGCTGAGACTGACTCAGAGGTTGAGACTGATTCGGATGTTGATACTGATTCAGATACAGAAACCGATTCGGACGTTGCTACTGATTCAGACGCCGACAATGATTCAGATGTCGAGATTGATTCAGACGTAGAGACTGATTCGGATGTTGATGCAGATTCGGACGTTGAGACCGACTCAGACGTCGATACCGATTCAGAGGCTGAAACTGACTCAGAGACTGATGCTGACTCAGAGACTGATGCTGACTCAGAGACTGATGCTGACTCAGAGACTGATGCTGACTCAGAGGCTGACACTGATTCTGATACAGAAACCGATTCAGACGTTGATACTGACTCGGACGCAGATGCTGACTCAGACGTTGATACAGATTCTGATGTAGATGCTGACTCGGATGTTGAGACTGATTCAGATGTTGAAACTGATTCAGATGTTGAAACTGATTCAGATGTTGAAACTGATTCAGACGCTGACAATGACTCTGAAGTCGACACCGATTCAGACGTTGATACTGACTCAGATGCTGACAATGACTCAGACACCGATACTGATTCTGATACAGAAACCGATTCAGAAGTCGAAACGGACTCGGATGTTGAAACTGATTCAGACGTAGACACTGATTCAGACGTAGACACTGATTCAGATACAGAAACCGACTCGGATGTTGACACCGATTCAGACGTAGACACTGATTCAGACGCTGAGACTGACTCTGAGGTTGATGCCGATTCTGATGTCGATGCCGATTCAGAGGTTGAGACTGACTCAGAGGTTGAAACTGATTCTGATGAAGATGCTGACTCTGATGTCGAAACTGATTCAGAAGCAGAAGCTGATTCGGATGTCGACACCGATTCAGAGGTAGAAACCGATACCGAAGTAGAGGCAGATTGGCTCTCCAATACGGAAGTGCTCAACGATGCTGATTTTCTAGCGGACTCACTCAAAGATACTGATGCAGACTCAGACTGCGATTGACTCACTGATTTTGAAGCCGACTCGCGAGTCGATTGACTTAGTGACTCTGATACCGACTGTGAAAGCGATGCTGATGCTGACTGACTCACTGAAACAGAGGCGCTCGTTGAAGCGGATGTCGAACTTGAGACAGACTGGCTAACCACTTTGGATACACTTGCTGATACCGAAGCAGACTGCAAGCCACTGACACTTGCGGATGCTGATTCCGAAACTTTCACAGATTCAGATTTTCTTGTCGATACAGATTGACTCGTTGAAGCGGATTGAGATTGAGAAACCTCCTTGCTCAACGATTGACTGCGAGATAAACTAGCTTGAGCTGAGACACTTGCAGAAGCTGATTGGCTTAGTGAAGCTGACAAACTTTGTGAGCGAACCGAGCTCAGTGACTGGCTCAATGAAACGCTCTGCTGAGCCGATACGCTCTGTGATTGCTTCGCACTTAAGGACTGACTGATCGATTGCGAAGTCTTCGTAGATGCACTCTGACTGTTTGATACAGACTGGCTGTGATCACTATCTGACAATTTCACAGCTACAACATTGGTCGTACTATCTTTATAAGTAATGGTGACTGTACCATCACTATTAACCGTATAGGACTTAATCCGGTTGGCCACCTCTGGGTTGACTGCCGATACAGCTGCAATCACCTTGCTCTTATCTGCATCTGTCAATGCAGTTAGACTCGTCACCTGAATAGTGCTTGTCGGCGCCACACCTGGCGTACGATCAGCGAGACGCCCTTGGGTAATCCGAATCTCACCCAAACCGTTTGGACGGTTCATATTGGAGGCATTGTCAATAGCCGCGACGTTGCGTTGCCATGTATTTCGGTAGGTATGGTAAAGGTCATCCTTCAAATGAATGGTCGTTGTGATGGTTGCAGGGTTCGCACTGGTAGCCGTAATATCTCCCGTGATAGGAGCAATATCACCTGTCCCATACTGGCTGCCACCAAAGAAATTCCCGTTCAAGGCATTGTCGTTCAGATCCGCTCGTGCAACGACTTTCATTTCTTTCAACTTGCCACTATCGTCCGTCGCTGTAAAGGTCACAACCGCATCATCACCAGCGTAAATAGTATAATTCTTCCCACCACCTTCAAGAGGGGTTGATTTCGGTTCCACACCATTGACGGTCAACTTAGCCGTCACTTCAGGACGTGTGGCATCTGTTACAGCAACCATGTTACTGGCATCGGAATAAACTGCATGGTCCCCATACAGAATGCGAGCCTTAGCCGTTACGCCACCCGTTTGCAAGGGAGCATTCGGTGTTACGATCGCTTGTCCAGAAGCATCTGCCACAGCTGTTCCCACTTCGTCGTCATTATTGTATAGAACGACTGTAGAACCTGGCTCAGCTCCCGTCACCGTTACAGGCGTCTGTGTGTAAGCCTTATCCAATAATCTCGTTTCAACAGTTGGTGCTGCAAGTCGCTTCACTGGAGCCGTCACATCATTTGTAGTGTTATCTTTATAGGTAATGGTCACCACACCAGATGATGAAACGGAATAAGATTTAAAGTCCTTTGAAGTGGCAATATTGGGGTTAGCAGTCTTAAACGCTTCCCAAATCTTCTCTTTTTCAGCCTGGGCCAAGTTAGTAGTATCATTGACAAAAGTCGCTGTCGTCACAGCCGTAATCGGATTACGAATGCCATCATTTTGCGGCAAAACCTGAATGCGTAGCGTTCGTGTCACTGACTGCCTAGCCGTATTGGTCACTACAAAAGAAACATTATAAATTTTCCCAGGCGTTACGACCTCTGTCTGCCCAACAGTTCCCATGATATTAAAGGCCACTGCACTATTTTTCAAGGCCGACGTCTGAGGCACATTGATGCCATTCACACGATCACTACCAGAAGCGTAGCCAATGCTCTTAATACTATTTCGTGTAGGAATGGTTTCCACAACATTATAAGCCTGATTAATGTAATCAGAGTTATAAACAGAAATCAAGGCATTGTTGGCTGGCCCTAAATTATACTGGGGTGCACGGAGACTGGTATCAGCATCTATACGATTCCCGTTACGTGGATCCCGTTGGCCAGATGTCGCACGAAGCACCGCATTGGCCAAGCGATTGCGAGCACTCTTTGCTTGACTTTCTACAGCATCCATTTGAATTGCGGGATTGGACAAACCAGTACGAATAGCTTCTAAAGCCAGATCTCCACTTTCAATAGCAGATTCCGTCCCAGGGATTTCCAAAGCCTGCGCACGATAGGTGTATAAATCCAAAGCCAAAACTTGCAGACGCTTCACCTGGTCTTCCGAGCGAGTGTTTTGAGCCTCTGCTACTTTCTCACTCGTTTCAGGAGTAGCTACATGAATAGCATCATTCTCCGAGAGAGTGCTACTAGCAAATTCTGATGTGGACTGACTCGCTGAATTACTAACAACATGTGATTCGCTCAAAGAAACCGACTGAGACAAAGAAAGGCTGTCACTAGCTGACTCTGAAAATGAGATGGATTCACTCATGGAGTGATTCGCTGACACAGAGTCTGTGGTAGACGTCGTTCCCAAGACAAAGCTATCTTGTCCAACCACACCGGTCGATGGGCTGATTTCAGACCCAACAGTCGCATTCATTTCATTTTCCTCGGCAAATACTGGATTGGCAACCGTTGTCGCCCCAGCCAGAGCCCCTAGCACAACCATCCCTTTGACCAGATCCGCAGGCATAGAGTGTGATGATGCTTCGTATTGAACCACGATGTTTTCATCCACACCACCTCGCATGACACGAAATAGGCCTAACCGCGAGACAGATGCCCGTACCCAATTCTTTCCTGATTTGATTAATTTATAACGTGTGATTCGTTCCGTTTCGCGAAAATCACCCTTCGAACGTTTAAAAAACATGTCCGCTCCTTAAAAATAAGATATCGAGTTATTATACACTAATTTTCCCCAAAAGTAACTAATTAAGACTAGTTTTTAACATAAAAAACAGCACACAAAAAGAGAACCCGGAGGTTCTCTTTTTGGATCCTTTTTCATTTCCCACATACCTGAAATGACCGAATCAAATTAGGATAGAAGATTATTTTTCATCTTCTTTTTTGCGGCTTCCAAGTGCTGCAACCCCTGCAACCCCTGCAACTGCTCCAAGAAGAGCTGAAGCTACAGATCCTGTTTCACCAGTATTTGGAAGTTGTTCAAGAGCTGGAGCTGGTTTAGCTGGTTGCTCAGGAACTGGGTTCACTGGTGTATTAGGTGTTGGATCTACCGGTGTGTTTGGTGTTGGATCCATTGGTTTATTAGGTGTTGGATCTACCGGAGTATTTGGTGTTGGAGTTGGTGGCACCGGAGTATTTGGTGTTGGAGTTGGTGGCACTGGAGTGTTTGGTGTTGGAACGTTTGGAGTCTTCACAAGTTTGTAAACATAAGTAACGTTCTTATCACCTTCGATAACTTTACCAGTTGTTGGGTCAGTTGTTGTCAAGTGACCTTCACCGTCAACGTTACCTACTGGGTAGTTACCTTGTGGTACCAATTCATAGACTTTACCATCTGCAGTTGTGATTGTCTTAGGACGGTTATCCACAACTGTATCGTAGTCTTTACCTACTGGTTGGTCTTTTTCATCCACTACTGAAGTCTTGATAGTGTTACCATTTTCATCTACATAGTGAACGTATACATTACCCTTAGGTTGTACAGGTTCTTCGACAAGTTTGTAGATGTAAGTAACGTCTTTACGTCCTTCAACCACTTTACCAGTTGTTGGGTCTGTTGATTCAAGGTGACCTTGAGTATCTACTTTACCAACTGTGTAGTTTCCGACTGGTACGATTTCGTAAGTTTTACCTTCGAATCTAATGTACTGTGGACGGTTGTCTTCAACAGTGTTGTAGTCTTTACCTACTGGTTGGTCTAACTCATCTGTTACTGATTCTTTAATGGTATTACCTTCAGTATCTTTGTAGTGTACGTATACGCTACCCTTAGGTTGAGTTGGTTCTTCCTTCACTTCTTTGTAAACGTAAGTGATGATTGAACGTGGTTTATCAACTTTACCTTTAATTGGATCAGATGATTCCAAGTGTCCATCGCCATCAACTTTACCTACTGGGTAGTCACCTTTCGGTACGATCTTGTATGTCTTACCGTCTGGAGTCTTGATAGTATTAGGTTTTTCACCTTCCTCAGTTGTGTTATATGGTGTGTCATATGGTGAGTTTGGTGTGTCTTGACGAGGTTTTTGAATTTCTTTACCATTTTCGTCTACGTAAGTGATGATTACGTCACCTTCTTTAGGTTTCGTTGGATCTTCTTTAACCTCTTTATAAACATAAGTAATCTTAGAAACTGGTTTTTCTACTTTACCTTTGATTGGATCAGAAGTTTCAAGATGTCCTTCACTATCAACTTTACCTACCGGATAATCACCAGCCGGTACACGTTCGTATTTCTTACCTTCAAACTCAATGTACTTAGGTTGTTCATCGTTCTCAGTAGTGTCATAAGGCGTGTTGTAGTCTGACTTAGGAGTATCTTGACGTTGGACTTTAATTTCCTTACCATCATTCTCACGGATATAAGTAATAATAACTTCACCTTGAGGTTTTTCACTTTCAGAATTTGATGAAGAGTTAGATGCTGATTGTGATACAGATGTAGAAAGTGATGTTGAAGCTGATGTGCTCAATGATGCTGATTGACTAGCTGATACAGAAGCTGATGCTGAAGCCGATGTACTCAATGACGCTGATTGACTAGCTGATACAGAAGCTGACTCAGACGCTGATGTACTCAATGATGCTGATTGACTAGCTGATACAGAAGCTGACTCAGACGCTGATGTACTCAATGACGCTGATTGGCTTGCTGAAGTAGATGCTGATGCTGAAGCCGATGTGCTCAATGATGCTGATTGGCTCGCAGATACGCTTGCTGATTCAGACGCTGATGTACTCAATGACGCTGATTGGCTCGCAGATACGCTTGCTGATTCAGACGCTGATGTGCTCAATGATGCTGACGCTGACTCAGATGCTGAAACAGATTCAGACGTTGATGTTGAAGCTGATTCTGATGCTGACTCAGACGCTGATGTTGATTCAGAAACTGATTGGCTTGTTGAAGCTGATTGTGATTCTGAAACAGATTGCGAAGCTGATTCTGATGCTGATGCTGATGTGCTCAATG
>NZ_JAPVYY010000028.1:0-5309 GCF_041432105.1 Streptococcus sp. 27098_8_148
TACCGATTTCTGTCCCACTCTCTTTTTGCTCTCAAAGGAATTTCAACTCTTTTCTAGTCAAATCTGACGCAAGTCATCAAATTTATGATAGAATAAAGTGTTACAGTAAATAGATTTTGATGAAGGAACACTATGCGAAAAGAGATTGACCCTGAATTATATAATTACAATAAATTTCCTGGACCTGTGTTTCGTCAGGTAGGAGACCAGATCCTTTCAGAAAACCTCTCCTTTGAGCTATTGAAAAATGAGAAGGAAGCTTTTGATGCGACTGTTTTTGGTCAGCGATTTTCTGAGATTTTAACCAAGTTTGATTACATTGTTGGTGATTGGAGCAATGAGCAGTTGCGCTTGCGTGGCTTCTATAAGGAAGAGCGCGATGTTGCAACGATGGATAAACTAAGTCGCTTAGACGATTATTTGTTAGAATATTGTAGCTATGGTTGTGCTTATTTTGTCCTTGAAAATAAGGAACCTCATCGTGCTTCTTTTGATAAGAAATCACCGGTCAAAAAAGCTCAATCAGAAGAAAGAGATCCCAAAAAGCGTTCGCGCAATCGCAAACAAAAAGATCGTTTCCAAAAACGAGAACGCGACAAGGGACAACCAGCCAAAAACTCGAAAAAAACAAGACCGTCTGCTGAAAATAAAAAAACAACGAAGACAGACAACAAACGTCATTTTGTGATTCGGCAAAAAGAGGAGTAAGAAAGAATGAAACCATCCATTTATAGTTTAACACACCAAGATATGATTGATTGGGCGGAAGAAAACGGCGAAAAGAAATTCCGTGCAGCACAAATCTGGGAATGGCTCTATCGCAAACGCGTCCAGTCCTTCGAAGAAATGACCAATCTGTCCAAAGATTTAATTGCGAAGTTGAATGATCAGTTTGTTGTCAACCCACTCAAGCAACGGATCGTGCAAGAGTCAGCAGATGGAACGGTTAAGTATCTTTTTGAATTGCCAGACGGCATGTTGATTGAAACCGTCTTGATGCGTCAGCACTATGGTTTATCTGTCTGTGTAACAACTCAGGTAGGATGCAATATCGGTTGTACCTTCTGTGCTTCTGGTTTGATTAAAAAACAACGCGATTTGAACAATGGAGAAATCGTGTCTCAAATCATGTTGGTCCAAAAATACTTTGACGAACGTGGCCAAGATGAACGGGTCAGCCATATCGTTGTCATGGGGATCGGAGAACCATTTGACAACTATAACAATGTCTTGAAATTTATCCGGACAGTTAACGATGACAAGGGATTAGCGATTGGTGCTCGCCATATTACAGTGTCAACTTCTGGTTTGGCTCATAAAATTCGTGACTTTGCAAATGAAGGTGTGCAGGTCAATTTGGCAGTGTCCCTTCATGCTCCAAACAATGACTTGCGCTCTAGCATCATGAAGATCAACCGGGCCTTTCCAATTGAAAAATTGTTTGCGGCGATTGAATACTATATTGAGACTACGAACCGTCGGGTGACCTTTGAGTACATCATGCTCAATGAAGTCAATGATGGAGTCGAGCAAGCCTTAGAATTGGCAGAATTGCTTAAGAATATCAAGAAATTGTCTTATGTTAACTTGATTCCTTACAATCCTGTCAGTGAGCATGACCAATATAGCCGGAGTCCAAAAGAACGGGTCATGGCCTTCTATGATACCTTGAAAAAACAAGGTGTTAACTGTGTAGTGCGTCAAGAGCACGGTACAGATATTGATGCTGCCTGTGGCCAATTGCGTTCAAATACCATGAAACGGGACCGGGAGAAAGCGATTGTTGAACATGCGCAACCTTAAACAAGGGCTGATCGATCATACAGAACTAACAAAAAGAGGAAGAAGGCTGTTACGGAGTGGCAGCTTCTTCTATTTTATCCTTTTGTGTCTGATGTGTTTTTTGCCCCAACAGCCAGAGCCGGGTATGGAAACACCGGGTATTCAATATTTCGGTCGCATCGTCGTCCTGCTGGTTCCTCTTAATTCGGTGATGAACCTTGGTCAGATCACCAGTGTCCTCCAACTCATTATGGTCATTCTCCAAAATATAGCCAATATCTTTTTGTTAAGCCCGCTAGTCTTTCAACTTCTCTGGCTATGGCCCTGGTTGAGGAGTCGAAAACGGGTCTTGTGCTTCGGCTTTGCCATGAGCTTGTGGATTGAATGTAGCCAAGTTCTGTTAGATCTCTTGTTTGATGCCAATCGTGTCTTTGAGCTAGATGATTTGTGGACCAATACCTTAGGGGCTTATCTGGCTTATATAGGCTTTCAGTATTTCAGAGCACGATTGCTAGCAAAAAATGGTGAAATGTAAAATCCGAACATTTTAACCACTTTTTAAAATTTTTGTTGACAAAATCAGAAGCGGGAGCTATAATAGCTTCAAGACATCAGAAAAGTAGAGGTTTTTCTCACTTCCAGGGAGCTTGTGGTGATTGCGAACAAGCAGTGGTGAATCTTGAAATGGGCTGATGCGTTTATGATAATGAATTTGAAACAATAAAAATTCGGTGAGCACACCTTATCGTGCACCCTGTTGTTAGACAGGTCAGAGATGTAGGAGAAAGAATATCTTCCTACAATTGAGGTGGCACCGCGGTATCGAATCGTCCTCACACAGATTTTTCTGTGTGAGGTTTTTTTGTATCTCAAAGGAACCCAGTGAGACTGCAGCTCAAAGGGCCCGCGAGAGAAAAAGATCATAAACAGGATTGAAGATATAGAAAAGAGGACACAATCATGACAGAAACAAAAGGCTATTTCGGACAATTTGGTGGATCTTTCGTACCAGAACCCATTCAAAACTTGCTCAATCAATTAGAGGAAACCTTTGAACAGTATAAAAATGACCCAGAATTTATTGCAGAATACAAACATTATTTGAAAGACTATTCTGGACGCGAAACACCGCTCTACTTTGCAGAAAGTTTGACAGAGCATTTAGGTGGGGCAAAAATTTATTTGAAGCGCGAAGACTTGAATCACCTAGGTTCGCATAAATTAAATAACGTCTTGGGGCAAATCCTCTTGGCTAAACGCATGGGCAAAACGCGCGTGATTGCTGAAACAGGAGCAGGTCAACACGGTGTCGCTACAGCAGCTGCGGCAGCTAAATTTGGTATGGCCTGTGATGTCTACATGGGGGCAGAAGACGTGGAGCGTCAACGTCTCAATGTCTTCCGCATGGAAATGATGGGGGCAACCGTTCATGCGGTTGAAACAGGAACCAAGACCTTGAAAGACGCCGTTGATGCTGCTTTTGGAGCATGGATGGCGGATCTGGATGCCTTTTACGTTTTGGGTTCTGCTGTTGGACCTCACCCTTACCCAACCATTGTGCATGAATTCCAAAAAGTGATCAGTGAAGAGTCTAAACGTCAAATTTTGGAAAAAGAAGGTCGTTTGCCAGACTATGTGATTGCCTGTGTTGGTGGTGGCTCCAATGCCATCGGTGCCTTTTCTGAATATGTCGAAGAAGAGGAAGTCGGCTTGATTGGGGTAGAAGCAGCTGGTCATGGCTTGGATACCGATCAGCACGCCGCTACCATGACCAAAGGGACTGTAGGAGTTGTCGATGGTATGAAGACATATGCTGTTTTTGGCGAAGATGGAAAAGTAGCGCCAGTTTACTCGATTTCTGCTGGTTTGGACTACCCAGGGGTTGGTCCAGAGCATGCTTTCTTTAAAGATTCTGGTCGTGTCGAATATGTAGCAGCGACAGATGATGAAGCAGTAGAAGCTCTTCTTCTTCTCAGTAAGACAGAAGGGATCCTCCCAGCCATTGAAAGCTCACACGCGATTGCGGAAGCTGTCAAACGTGCTCCACAATTGGATAAAGACAAGATCATCATCATCAATGTTTCCGGACGTGGGGACAAGGACGTAGCTGCCATCGCTGATTATCTAGAAGCGAAGGCTACAAAATAAGCAATCTTATCTGCAAAACATTGTATAAAGCAGTAAAGCGTGATAACTGAGAAAGAGACAGGGAACAAAGGGAATCCGGTCTCTTTCTTTTTTGAGAGCAAAGAAGAGAATGCCTAAGATGGATGCGATCTGGATGAGAATGAGGATCTGGGTAGAAGAAAAGCTTAGCGAAAAGGTGGCGAGTAAGAGAAAATCTCCCGCCC
The DNA here is from genome assembly GCF_041432105.1 of Streptococcus sp. 27098_8_148. NCBI lineage: Bacteria > Bacillati > Bacillota > Bacilli > Lactobacillales > Streptococcaceae > Streptococcus > Streptococcus sp. 27098_8_148. Next base: position 4,134 of record NZ_JAPVYY010000028.1, read on the forward strand.
CCATTCCAATAAAGAAAAAGTGGGCACCGATCGCAAGGAGTAAAAAGACCAGCATGAGGAGATTACTAGCGGATAAAAAGAGGACTAAGGCATGGAGACAACACCAGATGACCAAGGGGTATTCCATAAAGCGTAGGTCATAGATGGCTAAAATAGCAGATCCGAGTAACGTCAGAAGTTGAGGCAGAGAAAGAAAACCATTGGCACAGGCTAAGAAGATCAGGCCACTCCAGATCTCAAAAAGGCAGTACCAAAATGGGTAGGTCTGATGACAATAGCGACAGCGAAAACGATGCAGTAGTTGCGAGATAATGGGGATTAGATCCCAAACGCCAAGGACGTGCTGGCAGTGATCGCAATGACTGCGAGGAGCGAGAATGGATTGGTTTGGGAAGCGATCGATCACTAGTCCCAAAAAAGAGGCGAAACAAGTACCGATGGTAAAAAAATAAAAGTTGATCATACTTATTTATTCGTAAAGCAATCGAAAAATGTCATCATTTACTTGAAAATCTTGTAAAGCCTTTCTAAATTTGATACAATAATGAACATGAAAAACCTGTATGATGTTCAACAATTTTTAAAACGTTTTGGAATCATCATTTACGTAGGGAAGCGCCTCTATGACATCGAATTGATGAAAATTGAGCTTCAACGTCTTTATGATGCAGGCCTGATGGAGCGGCTTGATTATTTAGAAGCCGATACCGTTTTAAGAAGAGAGCACAAGCAAGAATTAGAATTTTTGAAAAAGAGTGAGGTAGAGTGATGGGAAATATCATTGTTTGGTTGGTTGTTTTAGGAGTAGTTGGATGGATGGCCTTTAATTATTTCCGCATCCGTAAAGCTGCTAAATTTGTGGACAATGCCGCTTTTGAAGAGTTGATTCGTAAAGGGCAGTTGATTGACTTGCGAGAGCCAGTTGAGTTTCATGCCAAGCATATCTTGGGTGCACGTAATATTCCTTCCAGTCAATTGAAGCTGAGTACAGGTGCCTTGCGCAAAGACAAACCGATTTTGCTCTATGAAAATAGCCGTAGTTCGCGTGTAACCAATGCGGCTCTCTATCTTAAGAAACAGGGCTATACAGACATTTATGTCTTGTCTTATGGTCTCGATTCTTGGAATGGGAAAGTGAAAAAAGACGCTTAATAAAAAGAGCTCTAACTGCACAAA
>NZ_JAPVYY010000029.1:0-2500 GCF_041432105.1 Streptococcus sp. 27098_8_148
CTAAGAGATGGACCTGCGTTGTATTAGCTAGTTGGTGAGGTAACGGCTCACCAAGGCGACGATACATAGCCGACCTGAGAGGGTGATCGGCCACACTGGGACTGAGACACGGCCCAGACTCCTACGGGAGGCAGCAGTAGGGAATCTTCGGCAATGGGGGCAACCCTGACCGAGCAACGCCGCGTGAGTGAAGAAGGTTTTCGGATCGTAAAGCTCTGTTGTAAGAGAAGAACGAGTGTGAGAGTGGAAAGTTCACACTGTGACGGTAACTTACCAGAAAGGGACGGCTAACTACGTGCCAGCAGCCGCGGTAATACGTAGGTCCCGAGCGTTATCCGGATTTATTGGGCGTAAAGCGAGCGCAGGCGGTTAGATAAGTCTGAAGTTAAAGGCTGTGGCTTAACCATAGTACGCTTTGGAAACTGTTTAACTTGAGTGCAGAAGGGGAGAGTGGAATTCCATGTGTAGCGGTGAAATGCGTAGATATATGGAGGAACACCGGTGGCGAAAGCGGCTCTCTGGTCTGTAACTGACGCTGAGGCTCGAAAGCGTGGGGAGCAAACAGGATTAGATACCCTGGTAGTCCACGCCGTAAACGATGAGTGCTAGGTGTTGGGTCCTTTCCGGGACTCAGTGCCGTAGCTAACGCATTAAGCACTCCGCCTGGGGAGTACGACCGCAAGGTTGAAACTCAAAGGAATTGACGGGGGCCCGCACAAGCGGTGGAGCATGTGGTTTAATTCGAAGCAACGCGAAGAACCTTACCAGGTCTTGACATCCCTCTGACCGCTCTAGAGATAGAGTTTTCCTTCGGGACAGAGGTGACAGGTGGTGCATGGTTGTCGTCAGCTCGTGTCGTGAGATGTTGGGTTAAGTCCCGCAACGAGCGCAACCCCTATTGTTAGTTGCCATCATTCAGTTGGGCACTCTAGCGAGACTGCCGGTAATAAACCGGAGGAAGGTGGGGATGACGTCAAATCATCATGCCCCTTATGACCTGGGCTACACACGTGCTACAATGGCTGGTACAACGAGTCGCGAGTCGGTGACGGCAAGCTAATCTCTTAAAGCCAGTCTCAGTTCGGATTGTAGGCTGCAACTCGCCTACATGAAGTCGGAATCGCTAGTAATCGCGGATCAGCACGCCGCGGTGAATACGTTCCCGGGCCTTGTACACACCGCCCGTCACACCACGAGAGTTTGTAACACCCGAAGTCGGTGAGGTAACCATTTGGAGCCAGCCGCCTAAGGTGGGATAGATGATTGGGGTGAAGTCGTAACAAGGTAGCCGTATCGGAAGGTGCGGCTGGATCACCTCCTTTCTAAGGAAATGGAAACCTGTACGTTGGTCTTGTTTAGTTTTGAGAGGTCTTGTGGGGCCTTAGCTCAGCTGGGAGAGCGCCTGCTTTGCACGCAGGAGGTCAGCGGTTCGATCCCGCTAGGCTCCATTAACACTGTAAGGGTGTTAAGATTGAACATTGAAAATTGAATATCTATATCAAATAGTAACAAGAAAATAAACCGAAACGCTGTAAATATTTAAAGAGTTTAGGTCGCAAGACCAAAAATAAGGTTAAGTTAATAAGGGCGCACGGTGGATGCCTTGGCACTAGAAGCCGAAGAAGGACGTGACAAACGACGAAATGCTTTGGGGAGCTGTAAGTAAGCGACGATCCAGAGATGTCCGAATGGGGGAACCCACTAGCTGATGGCTAGTACTCCTATCTGTTAAGGATAGGTAGAGGAAGACGCAGTGAACTGAAACATCTAAGTAGCTGCAGGAAGAGAAAGCAAAAGCGATTGCCTGAGTAGCGGCGAGCGAAACGGCAGGAGGGCAAACCGAAGAGTTTACTCTTCGGGGTTGTAGGACTGCAATGTGGACTTAAAGATTATAGAAGAATGACATGGGAAGGTCAGCCAAAGAGAGTAAGAGCCTCGTATTCGAAATAGTCTTTATACCTAGCAGTATCCTGAGTACGGCGGGACACGAGAAATCCCGTCGGAATCTGGGAGGACCATCTCCCAACCCTAAATACTCTCTAGTGACCGATAGTGAACCAGTACCGTGAGGGAAAGGTGAAAAGCACCCCGGGAGGGGAGTGAAATAGAACCTGAAACCGTGTGCCTACAACAAGTTCGAGCCCGTTAATGGGTGAGAGCGTGCCTTTTGTAGAATGAACCGGCGAGTTACGATATGATGCGAGGTTAAGTTGAAGAGACGGAGCCGTAGGGAAACCGAGTCTGAATAGGGCGAGTTAGTATTATGTCGTAGACCCGAAACCATGTGACCTACCCATGAGCAGGTTGAAGGTGAGGTAAAACTCACTGGAGGACCGAACCAGGGCACGTTGAAAAGTGCTTGGATGACTTGTGGGTAGCGGAGAAATTCCAAACGAACTTGGAGATAGCTGGTTCTCTCCGAAATAGCTTTAGGGCTAGCGTCGACATTGAGATTCTTGGAGGTAGAGCACTGTTTGGGTGAGGGGTCCATCCCGGATTA
>NZ_JAPVYY010000030.1:0-1079 GCF_041432105.1 Streptococcus sp. 27098_8_148
TTTAGTTCTGTATTGCACAGGACTGAGTCCTTTTAGTTTGACCTTAATTCGTTTATTGTTGTAATAATCAATGTAGTCTACAATAGCTTGTTCTAATTGCTCAAGTGACTGAAACGTCTTCTCATACCCATAAAACATTTCGGACTTAAGAATGCCAAAGAAGGATTCCATCATGCCGTTGTCTGGGCTGTTACCCTTACGTGACATGGACGGTTGAATTCCTTTATCCTCTAAAAAACGATGATAATACTGGTGTTGATACTGCCATCCTTGATCACTATGGAGAATTGTATTTGTGTAATGATTCTCAGTAAAGGCCTGGTCTAACATAGCTTTCACTTGTTCTAAATTTGGCGACGTCGAAAGATTATAAGCGACGATTTCACTGTTAAAACCATCTAATACTGGTGATAAGTAGAGTTTTTGAGTGCTTGCTGGAATGGCAAATTCTGTCACATCTGTGTAGCACTTTTCCATTGGTTTTGAAGCTTCAAACTGGCGTTGAATAAGGTTGTCGGCTTTCTTACCAATATCTCCTTTGTGAGAAGAATACTTTCGCTTCTGCCGGATTCTAGCTTGTAAATTGAGGACATTCATCAACCGCTGAACCCTCTTATGATTGACCAAAAAGCCACGATTTCTTAATTCTAAATGTATCCGACGATAACCATAATTTCCCTTGTGTTCAGTAAAAATAGATTGGATTTCAGCTTTAAGCCCTTGATCCTTATCTGGTTTGTCTAGCTGTTTCAAATGATAATAGTAGGTCGAACGAGCGAGTTTAACGGCCTTTAGAAGAATATCTAACGAAAACTCAGTGATTAATTCTTGAACAATTTCTGTCTTTCTTCTTTCTCTTTTTCCTTCTTCAATCGGAGTTCTCTCAACTTTTTTAGAACAGCATTCTCCGCTCTCAGGTATTCATTTTCTGCTTGAAGACGCTCTAACTCAGTCATCTCTTCAGGTTTCTTCTTTGGCTTACGTCCCATTTTAGGTATCCTTCCTCTTGTTTTCTCAACAATAGTATACCCATTTTTCTTGTATTGTGCCAGCCAATTTGGAAGCATTCCTTGGTTTGG
>NZ_JAPVYY010000031.1:0-850 GCF_041432105.1 Streptococcus sp. 27098_8_148
GAAGTCGAGACTGATTCGGACGTAGAGACCGATTCAAAGGTTGAAACTGATTCTGAGGTAGATGCCGACTCGGATGCTGAAACTGATTCAGAGGTTGAGACTGATTCGGATGTTGACGCTGACTCAGAGGTCGATACTGACTCTGATGTCGAAACTGATTCAGACGTTGATGCTGACTCAGATGTCGAGACTGATTCGGACGTTGATACTGACTCAGACGCTGAAACTGATTCGGATGTTGAAACTGATTCTGAGGTTGAAACCGATTCGGATGCTGATACTGATTCGGACGTTGAAACCGACTCAGACGCCGACACTGATTCTGAGGCTGATGTTGATTCGGACGTTGAAACTGACTCTGACGTTGATACAGATTCTGATGTAGATGCTGACTCTGATGTCGAGAGTGATTCAGAAGCAGATGCAGATTCGGATGTTGACACCGACTCAGATGTAGATATCGACTCAGATGTAGATATCGACTCAGACGTCGAGACTGATTCGGACGTAGATACTGATTCGGACGTAGATACTGATTCGGACGTAGATACTGATTCGGACGCAGAAACTGATTCAGATGTAGACACTGATTCAGATACAGAAACCGACTCGGATGTTGAGACTGATTCTGATGTCGAGAGTGATTCAGAAGCAGATGCTGATTCGGATGTTGATACTGACTCAGACGCAGAAGCTGATTCAGAGGCTGACGCTGACTCAGATGCAGAAACTGATTCGGATGTCGATTCCGATTCAGACGTAGACACTGATTCAGATACAGAAACCGACTCGGATGTCGACATTGATTCAGACGTTGATACTAATTCAGATACAGAAACCGACTCGGATG
>NZ_JAPVYY010000032.1:0-626 GCF_041432105.1 Streptococcus sp. 27098_8_148
TGACAACTCCTGAATATTATATGAGTGTTTATGGACGTATAAATCATATTGAAGAATCGGGTTGGGGAGTAGATATCCCAATTAATGATGACAATACATTAAATTTAGATGAGATGTATATAGGATCCGACATTGATATAGGGGGTAGATTATTTGAGTAATTGGAATTTAAAATGATAGGTAAAAAACGTGTTATGTGTCAGTAATAGACCAATGGCACAGATTGATACTAACATCAGTGCTCTTTATGTTGAAACTTAAAATTAAAGGATTCAGTAACTAATGTTTAAAAAAGCTCTATGTAGTGAGATAGCTTGATTTTCAAACTATAAATGCTATAATAATTGAAATAACATTTTATCCAATATTCCAATCTTAGAATAGAAATTGGCAGATGAATAGTATAAGTTGAGCAAATGACCATTACAATGAGTTTGTTAAGAGAAATGACAGGTGGAAATTTTAGAGAATAATCTGTACAGAATGATAGGAGGACTCATGAAAAGTCGAAAAATCATGATAATAGTTGCTTCAATTGCAGTGTTGCTAAGTATAGGAGGGTGTACCGTGAAACATAAAGATGATACAAAACAAGGAAAGACGATTGCTACTTCATCTACGAAAGA